>JBOHPP010000248.1:0-21162 GCA_050731755.1 Candidatus Rokuibacteriota bacterium
GCCGAGTCGCGGCATGTTCAGGTTCAGCACGACGGTCTCCGGCGGAGCGCGCTTGAGATGGAGGAAGGCCTCGACGCCGCTCGTCGCTTCGAAGACCGTGAAGCCGTGGAGGGCCAGATGCTCGGCCCGCATACGCTGCTCCAGCCGGCCAGTCAAGACTCCTTGACCTCCGTCGGTCCCCGGCGATAGCGTTGGCGCGCTGTCGGGGGCGCATTGATTTCTCAACTCAGCCATCTCGAGGCGGACGTCACGTCGGGGCGCGTCGCCGGGCGTAACGCCGTGGCCGGATAGGGGCGCGTCTCGTGCGGATCATCGCGCATGTGGACATGGACGCGTTCTACGCCGCCGTCGAGGAGCGCTACAACCCCCAGCTCCGTGACCGGCCGGTGGTCGTCGGCGCCGACCCGAAGGACGGGCACGGCCGAGGTGTGGTGACGGCCGCGAACTATGCCGCCCGGAAGTACGGCATCAGGTCCGCCATGCCGATCACCCGGGCCTGGCGGTTCGCGCAGGCGGCCCAGCGTCGTGGCGAGCCCGCGACCATCTTCGTCGAGGGCAACCACAAGCTCTACGGGGAGGTCTCCGAGCGCATCATGGCGTTCCTGGGCCAGAGCGCCGACGTGTTCGAAGAGGCCAGCATCGACGAGGCCTACCTGGACCTCTCGTCGCTCGGCAGCTTCGAGGCGGCGACCGAGCGCGCCCTCACGCTGAAGCGCGAGATCGTCGCCCGCGAAGGGCTCACCTGCACCGTCGGCATCGCGCCCAACAAGCTCGTGGCCAAGATCGCCTCGGACTTCAAGAAGCCGGACGGCCTGACCGTGGTGCGGCCAGAGGAGGTCCAGGCCTTCCTCGACCCGCTCCCGATCCGCGTCATCCCCGGCATCGGGCCCAAGACGGAAGTGCTGCTCCACGAGCGCGGTATTCGCACCGTCCGCGACCTGCGCGACCTCGAGCTCCGTCAGCTCGCCGACTGGTTCGGCCGCTGGGGGGAGGACCTCCACGCCAAGGCGCGCGGGGTCTCGGACAGTCCGGTGTCCAACGAGTGGGAGCCGAAGTCCATCGGCGAGCAAGAGACGTTCGAGCATGACACTCTCGAGGCCGCCTTCGTACTCGAGCGCGCCCACGGGCTCGCCCGCGGCGTCTTCGAGCGTCTCGTCCGTCAGGGCTTCCAGGCCTGCCGGACCATCACGGTGACCGTGCGCTTCGAGAACTTCATGACCTTCTCGCGGTCGCACACCTCCCCGGCGCCCGTGGCCACGGAGGACGCCCTCTACACCGGGGCCGTCCGCCTGCTGCTACCCTTCCTGGACCGCCGCGAGAACCCGAAGCAGAGGAAGATCCGGCTGATCGGCGTGCGGGCGGAAAAGCTCGTGCGGGTGCCTGAGGTCCGTTGACGGGGCGAGGGCCGGCGTGGGCTTGCGGTGGTCGTCGGCGGAATCCGGGCAGTCGACGGTTTCGCGGTGGAAGGCGACGGGCATCACCATCCCGTACTCGTTCTTGACCTCGACCAGCAGGTAGGTGAGGACGTCGCCCGTGAAGGCCCGGCACGCCGCCGTGCGGGCCAGCCCCGGCCATCCCGCCCGGTCGGGGATTTCCTGACCGACCACGAGCACGAGCGGTGGCTCGCCGGGCATCTCGCGGATGGTGGCGGTCTCGAGCCAGGCAGCGAGGAGCAGATCCAGCATGCCCCTCGGTGGTGCAGGCGCAATGCCAGCCTCCACCGGGGGCGTGCGGCGCTACTCCTCCCAGGGACTATGCTTGACCGGCGGCGGGAGCCAGATCCGCTCGTATCCCTTCTGCAGCTCGCGTTCCTTGGCGATCTCGTCCCGCGCGCTCAGCTTCGCGTACCGCGCCTCGGTCGGGCTGGAGAAGTTCTTGAGGTTCAAATTCGGTGCCGACATGACGCGTGTGACGACACCCTGGCACCGCGGGCATGTCTCCAGCGGATGATCGCGCATGCCCTGTCGGACCTCGTAAATGACGCGACAGGGCTCGCATTGGTACTCGTACACCGGCATCGCGCTCCTCCTCGGGCCCGCCACGGGTGGCCGGAACACTCCGGCCACCCGTGACCCGGCGTTTACGCGGCGGCGATCGGCGGCCGGTCGATGGGCGGCAGGCTCGCCGTGGTCTTGAGGTTCCAGATGCGGGCGGCGTTGAGACCGAACACCTTGGCCTTGATTTCGGGGGTGAGCTTCGGATAGCCGTGCCCTTCCACGAGCTGGTCCGGGATCTGGAATCGACGGAAGGCGTCGATCTGCCACTGCGGATTGCCCCACAGCGTGGAGTCGGTCCCCCACATCACGTAGTCGGGCCCGAGGTCGCGCAGCAACGTGCCGAGCACGTGCGCGCACTCGAGCGGCCGGTTGGTCACGGTGGCCGCGAAGGTGGAGCCCACCTCGGCGTAGAGGTTCTTGCGCTGGGGCTTGAAGCCCTTCAGCGCGGCCAGCTCGCCGTGATACGGCCACGCCGAGTGGTAGGCGATGAAGTTGAGGTCGGGGAAGTCGTCACAGGCCGCATCGAGGTCCTCGGGGTGGGCGTACCGCGCCATGAACTGCCCGAACGGGATCCCCTTGTGACAGCCGATGTTCTTGATCCCCAGCTTGCGGGCGCGCTCCCAGATCGGGTACGCCTGCTTCTGGTCGTCGAACCACCATCCCCGCTTGGGCGTCGAGTCGAAGGTATAGAGCTTCAGGCCCGAGATGTGAAACTTCTCGACGAAGAGCTGCAGCCGGTCCAGGGTCTGGCCGCGCCCCTGGTTGGGGGTGAGCCCGCCGCCCAGCATGACCGTGCGCTCCGGCCACCGCTGCTTGACCTCGGCCTGCTCCTCGATGGGGACCATGTCCTTGCCGCCATAGTCCTCGCGGAAGCCGAAGGGGTTGAAGATGGCCACGCTGGTGTCGCTGCCCTCTAGAATCAGCTTGCCGAAGTTCTCGACGGTCATGTCCTTGGTGCCGTTGGGAAGCCCCATCGCTTTCCCGAGGTCGTCGAGGAGCTGGACGAACCACATCCCGCGTTCGGTCGTGTTGACGCCCGGAATGTAGCCGTCCCGGCGGATGCAGATGTGGGTATGAGCGTCGACGATGAAGTCGGCGCCGGGCTTGCGGGTGACTTTGATCTCCTTGGCCGGTTCATACGCCTCGGCTTCGGTCACCTCGAAAAACTTCATGCCGGTGACTTTGTTGACCGCCAGCATGGTGGCGGCGAAGCCCGAGGCCGTCCCGAGGAAATTGCGGCGAGACATGCCGACCCGGGCTGCGTACCCGTCGACGTGCTCGCCGAGCCGCTCGCCGAGGTGGCCGGCGAGGAAGAAGGATGACCCCTGCGCCTCTGGAGTCATGGGGCCGCGGCTCTCACGCCGATAGCCCTTGAAGTACTCGAACACGTTGAATTCCATGGCACCCTCCGGATGAAGCCAACCGCGAGGTCCGTTACGCCATGAGCCGGTCCTCTCACCCCCTTCCGCGCTGTGCGCGCTCGCGCCTGGTGGCGCAGACGTATCGCCGCGCGGCTCCGATGTCAAGGGCTCCGTGTCGGCATATCATGTGCACCGGAGGAACGTGGGATGCGTCGCGTCGCGCTCGTCTTCATCCTCGCGCTGCTTGTCGTGGTCGGCCTGGTCGTCAGCGGGATCCTCGAGGTGAACGTGAACATCCGGCCACCCGGCACCCTCGAGGCCAGGCCCTTCTGGCGCGAGGTGCGCTCCGACGGCGCCGTGCCCCCGGCCCTCGGCGTGTGGATCGAGGTCGCCCGCGGCGTCACCCCGGCCGTGGTGAACATCAGCACGACCCAGGGGCGCGCTCGCGACCCCCGCGGGGAGGAGTTCTTCCGGCGGTTCTTCGAGGGGCCCACGCCGCCGCCCCGGGCCAGCCTCGGCTCCGGTTCCATCGCTTCGCCCGATGGGTACGTGGTGACGAACTACCACGTGGTCCGGCAAGCCGGCGAGATCGTGGTCCGCCTGGGCGACCAGCGGGAGTTCAAAGCCGAGCTGGTTGGCGGCGATGCGCGCACGGACATCGCGCTCCTCAAGATTGCCGCCTCGGGCCTGCCCGTCATCGCCTTTGGCGATTCCGACCAGGTCGCGGTCGGCGCCCCGGTCATGGCCATTGGTAACCCCTTCGGACTGGACCAGACGGTCACCACCGGGATCGTGAGCGCGAAGGAGCGCTACATCGGCGCCGGGCCCTACGACGACTTCCTCCAGACCGACGCCGCCATCAACCCCGGCAACTCCGGTGGCCCGCTCGTGGACGCCCAGGGCGCGCTGGTGGGCATCAATACCGCCATCTTCTCCCAGTCGGGCGGCTGGCAGGGCATCGGCTTCGCCACGCCCGTCAACCTGGCCAAGGACGTGCTCGCCCAGCTCCGCGCCCGCGGCAAGGTCGTCCGCGGCTACCTGGGAGTGGGCGTCACGCCGGTGTCGCCCGAGCTCGCGCGGCGCAACGGCCTGGACGAGCCGCGTGGGGCCCTGGTGACCGAAGTGGTGGAGGGCTCACCGGCGGCCCGGGCCGGGCTGAAGCAGGGCGACGTGATCGTCAGCTTCGAGGGCCGCCCCGTCCGCACCCCACGGGATCTCACCCGCGCCGTCGCAGCGACGCCGCCCGGGACGAAGGTCACCCTGGAGGTCGCCGGCCGCGAGGGGCGGCGCACGCTCACCGCGACGCTCAGCGAACTGGAGGAACGGCAGACGCGGCGCTAGCGGCTAGCGTTCGGCGGCATTACCCAGGACGTCGCCATAGCCCACGTTGTTGAGGAACCGCCGGATCGTTGACGTGGCGATCACGTAGGTCTCGCCGGGCATGGGCACATCGATGTGTTGCCCTGAGGTCTCTCCGAACGAGACCCGAGCCGTGCCGAGCCCTTCGACAAGTCCGAGCAGGTGCGCGGTCCGAGCATCGAAGACACCGCCCCCGCTCGCTCCGGAAGCCACAGGCGCGTCAATCATCAAACGCGCCTGAGCTTCTCCGTTCGCGCGTTCATCGAACGTAACCTGACTGACGACTCCCCCGGTGAGGCGGAGCCCGCGTCCCCAGGGGAAACCCACTGTCCAGATCGGATGGCCGAGGCGCGGCATCCGCCCGACTTGTGCCGGCGTACATTGCGCCGAATCGGCCCGAAGGAGAGCGAGGTCGAGGGCCCCGACCTCCTGCCGCGCCACCAACTCCGCTCGCACCGGCACTCCCGGGCCACGGTCTCGGTCGAAGAGCACGACGACACTCGTGTCCGGTGCGATCGCCGAAAACACGTGCGCCGTGGTGAGGATGAGGCACTCGGTCCCGTGGCGAGCAGACCGGCTGGCAACCACAACCCCTGACCCGGTGCGAACCCGCTCGCCGGCCTGCTCGAGGACAATTTGAACGGACGCCCGTAGCGCACGCTCGAGAACGTCGTCGGATTGAACTTGGCGCATTGGCGCGGCGCACCCCGCCGCTACGATCAAGAGAAGCGCGGCGAACCGGAATCCCACTTCCGCTCATCGTAGCATCCGGTCCACAGGGCAAAAAATTTTCCGGAACTGGGGACTCGATTACGCGAATCCCCGGAAGAAACGTCTCGGCGCATTCTCCGAGAGCCACACCGCCCCTCTAACTGTGCGCCACGACAAGTCTCAAAGGCCCTCTTCATTTCGGCGCCATTGGCACGAGAGTTGAACGGACACACGCGACCCCTTCTGTCAGCCAAACCGCCACAATAACGAGGAGGCCACACACATGAGGATTCTCCTAGCTCTCTTCACCGCTGGGCTGCTTGCAGCGTCGCCCATGTTGTGGGAGCCGGATACGGTGGCCCAGGCTCAGCAGTCGAAGCAGGTATCGGGCTCAGTCAAGAGCGTCGACGCGGCCAAGAAGATGGTCACTCTTGAGGACGGAACGATGCTCATGGTGAGCGACGAAGCCAAGCTGAAGGAGCTCAAGCCCGGCACCAAGATCAAGGCCAGCTACAACGAGACAGGCGGGCAGAAGGTCACCACCTCCGTCGAAGTGATGAAGTAGAGACTCGCCCCATCCTCGCTCGACTAGGGAGCGCCGGAGTGCCGGCAAGAGTCAGCCTCCGGCCGCTCCCTCACCGGGCGCCTTGCCTCGGATGCGTCGCGGCCGGATGAGGGAACCCCGACCTACCGCGTCACCACCACGAGTCAGACATGCTAGTATCGGCGACCGTGTCCGCCTGCGCGACGCAGGAAGCGACCGTCGCATCACCCGTCGCCCGTACCGGAGAGCCGCCGCGAGCTGTCGGTAGCCACGGGTGGCGGCGATGAAGCCACCGGTCTTCGAGTACGTCGCTGCCCGCTCGATCGACGAGGCGCTCGAGGAGCTGGCGCGACACGGCGGCGACGCGCGCCCGCTGGCGGGTGGGCAGAGCCTGATGCCGCTCCTCAACATGCGGCTCGCTGCGCCGCGTCGCCTCGTCGACCTGAACCAGATTCCCGAGCTGGCCTACGTCATCGAGCGAGACGGCGGTGTCGCCATCGGGGCCATGACCCGCCAGCGCGCCGCCGAGAAAAGCACGATCGTCGCCGCCCGGGTGCCGCTACTTGCCGAGACTCTGCCCTGGGTCGGTCACTTCCAGATCCGGAACCGGGGCACGATCGGCGGCAGCCTCGCCCACGCGGACCCGGCCGCCGAGCTCCCGGCGGTCGCCGTCTGTCTCGACGCGCGTGTCACGGTGCGGAGTACCGCGGGCCTCCGGATCCTCGGCGCCGAGGACCTCTTCCGCTCGTACCTGACGACAGCCCTCGAGCCCGGCGAGCTGCTCCTAGAAGTCTGGTGGCCCGCGGCGCGCGCCCACACCGGCTACGCGTGGCTCGAGTACGCGCGCCGCCACGGCGACTACGCCCTGGCCGGCGTCGCGGCCGCGGTCACCCTGCGAGGCGAGGTGGTGGCCGAGGCCTGCCTGGCTCTCACCGGTGTGGGCGATCGGCCGGTGCGGGTGCGCGACGCCGAGCGCGCCCTGGCCGGGCAGCGCCTGACCGATGACACGCTGCGTGCCGCCGGCGACGCCGTCGCCCGGGCCATCCATCCGCCGGACGACATCCACGCCACCGCCGCCTACCGTCGACGACTGGCCGGCGTCCTGACCGGGCGCGCGCTCCGGCTGGCCGCCGCTCGCGCCCGGCCGCCGGAGGCCGCGTGAGGGCGCCGGCGCCGATCGCCATCCGGGTGACGGTCAACGGGCGGGAGCACGCCGACGCCGTGCCGCCGCGGCTGCTCCTCTCGGACTTCCTCCGCCACCGCCTGGGGCTCACCGGCACCCACGTCGGCTGCGAGCACGGCGTCTGCGGGGCGTGCACGGTCCTCCTAGACGGCGCCGCGGTCCGCTCGTGCCTGATGCTCGCCGTGCAGGCCGACGGCGCGCGCATCGTCACGGTGGAAGGGCTCGCGCCCGACGACGAGCGTCTCCACCCGGTCCAGCAGGCCTTTCGCGACGCCCACGCGCTCCAGTGCGGGTTCTGCACGCCGGGCTTCCTCATGAGCGTCGCCGAGCTGCTCGAGGAGCTTCCCGACCCGGACGACGCCGCCATCCGCCGGGCGCTCGCCGGCAACCTCTGTCGCTGCACCGGCTACCAGAACATCGTCCGCGCGGTACGGCGGGCGGCCGAGCTGCGGGCGGCGCGGTGACGACCCGCGCGCTCGGCGCCCGCATTCCCCGGAACGAAGATCCGCGGCTGCTGCGGGGGCTCGGCTGCTACGTCGACGACGTGAACCCGCCGGCCCTGCTGCACGCCGCGGTGCTCAGGAGTGCGCACGCCCACGCGCGGCTCGTGGCCATCGACGCCTCGCGCGCCCGGGCGCTGCCGGGCGTGGCGCTGGTGCTGACCGGCGCCGACCTCGGCCCCGTCAACCAACCGACGCCCCTCCTGATCCCCCACCCCGCGTTGACCCACCCGCGGACGCCGCGCCCGCTGGCCATCGACGAGGTCCGCTACGTCGGCGAGCCGGTGGCGCTCGTCGTCGCCGAGGATCGCTACGCGGCCGAGGACGCGCTGGCCGCGATCGACGTGACGTGGGAGCCGCTGCCCGCCGTGGCCAGCGTCGAGGCCGCGCTGGCCGACGGCGCCTTCCGCGTGCACGCGGACGTTGCCGGCAACCGCGCGGCCCGCCTGACCCAGCGTACGGGCGACCCCGACGCCGCCTTCGCCCGGGCGGCGCGCGTGCTGCGCGAGCGGCTCTGGATCGAGCGGAGCTGCGGCAGCCCCATCGAGGGCCGGGGCGTGGTCGCCGACTACGACCGCCGCACGCGGGCGCTCCGTGTCTGGGACTCGACCCAGGCCCCGCTGCCCATCAAGAACGGGCTGGCGCGGATCTTCGGGCTGCCAGAGTTCAACGTGGAGGTGCTCGCGCCCGACGTGGGCGGAGGCTTCGGCACCAAGATCATGCTCTTCTACCCGGAGGAGATCCTGGTGCCGTACGCGGCGATCCGCCTCGGCCGGCCGGTCAAGTGGACGGAGGACCGGCGCGAGCACCTGATCGCCGCCACCCAGGAGCGCGGCCAGCGCCACGACGTCGAGGTCGCTGTCGACGGCGAAGGACGGATCCTCGCGCTGCGCGACCGCTTCGTCCACGATGCCGGCGCCTACACGCCGTACGGTCTCGTCGTCCCTCTCATCACGTCGACGCAGCTCCCCGGGCCCTACCGGCTCCGCAACTACGCGGTGGAGTTCGAGGTGGTCTACACCAACACGGCGATGGTCACGCCCTACCGCGGCGCCGGCCGGCCGCACGGCGCGTTCGTCATGGAGCGCGTCATCGGCCTCATCGCCCGGGTGCTCGCCCTCGAGCCGGTCGAGGTGCGGCGCCGCAACCTCATCCAGCCTCACGAGATGCCCTGGGATGTCGGCCTCACGTTCCAGGACGGTGGCCCGACGCGCTACGACAGCGGCGATTACCCGCGCGGCCTCGAGCTGGCGCTCGAGCAGATCGGGTACGCCGACTTCCGGGAGCGGCAGGCCGCGGCGCGCCGCGACGGCCGCTACCTCGGCCTCGGTGTCGCGTGTTACGTCGAAGGGACGGGGATCGGGCCGTACGAAGGCGCCCACGTGCGGGTCGAGCCGAGCGGCAAGGTCTTCGTGGCCACCGGACTCACCACCCAGGGCCAGGGCCACCCGACGACCTTCGCCCAGATCGCCGCCGAGGCCCTCGGCTGCGATCCGGCCGCGGTCACGGTCATCACCGGCGACACGAGCCGCTTCAACTGGGGCGCCGGGACGTTCGCGAGCCGCGCACTGGTGACGAGCGGCAACGCCGTCGCGGCCGCGGCGCGGAGGGTGCGGGACAAGGCGCTGAGGCTGGCCGCCGAGCTCCTGGAGGTGGCGCCCGAGGATCTCGAGCTGGCCGACGGCGCCGTAGGGGTCCGCGGCGCGCCCGATCGGGCGCTGACGCTGGGGGCACTGGCGACGGTCGCGAACCCGATCCGCTACGCCTACGGCAAGGAGACGGCCGAGGCCGCCCTCCGGCTCGTCAAGCTGCGACCGGGCCCGGTGCTCGGGCCCGGCGAGGAGCCGGGGCTCGAGGCGCGCGGCTACTACGCGCCGCCCCAGGCCACGTTCGCCAGCGGCTGCCACGCGGCCATCGTGGAGGTCGACCCGCCCACCGGCGATCTCCGGATCCTCCGCTACGTGGTCCAGCACGACTGCGGCACCCTGATCAATCCGACCATCGTCGAGGGACAGATCCACGGCGGGGTGGCCCAGGGCATCGGCGGCGCGTTCTACGAGCGGATCGTCTACGATGAGACCGGCCAGCCGCTCACCGCCAGCTTCATGGACTTCCTGATGCCGACCTCGATGGAGGTGCCGGAGATCGAGATCGTCCATACCGAGACGCCCTCGCCGCTCAACCCGCTCGGCGTCAAGGGCGTCGGAGAGGCGGGCGCGATCCCGGTCCCGGCGCTGATCGCCGAGGCCGTCGACGACGCGCTGGCGCCCTTCGGCGTCCGCGTCCGCGAGATGCCGCTGAGCCCGGCTCGGATCACCGAGCTGATCGACGCGGCCGGCGCGGCGGGCCGCTGAGGGCACACCCGGAGGAGAGCGACCATGCATGCGCAGGCCTTCAAGGTAGGGATGCAGGCCCCCGACGACGTGAGCAGGGCCGCCGAGCTGCTGGATCGGGGCGCGTTCCGGGCCGATCACGTCGTCGCCATTCTGGGCAAGACCGAGGGCAACGGTGCCGTCAACGACTACACCCGGGCGCTCGCCACGCTCTCGTTCCAGATGCTGCTGGCCAAGCGCGGCGGGCGGTCGATCGAGGACATCGCCAGGCGGGTGCCGATCATCTGGTCGGGCGGGACGGAGGGCCTCATGAGCCCCCACGCGACGATCTTCACGCGGGAGCCTGACCGCGGGAAGCCGACCGGCCAGAAGCGCTTCGCGACGGGGACGGCCTACACGCGCGATCTGCTCCCGGAGGAGTTCGGCACCGCCGTCCACGCTCAGGTCGCCGCCGAGGGCGTCCGGGCGGCGATCAAGGATGCCGGCATCGAGTCGGCCGAGGACCTCCACTTCATCCAGATCAAGACGGGCGCGCTCACGACCGAGCGCATCGCCCAGGCGCGCAGCCGGGGCCGGACGGTGGTGACGACCGACACCTACAAGTCGATGGCCTACGCGCGTGCGGTGGCCGCCCTCGGCATCGGGGTGGCCACCGGCGAGATCGCGGCGAGCAAGGTCGCCGACGAGATCATCGGGCGCGACTTCTCGATCGCCTCGAACGTCGCCTCGACGTCGTCGGGCGTCGAGCTGATGAACTGCGAGATCATCGTCCTCGGCAACTCCGCGTCCTCCACCAGCGACCTCGTCATCGCCCACGCCGTCATGCGCGATGCCATCGACGCTGGGGCCGTGCGCGAGGCGCTCCGCCGCGCCGGGCTCACCGTCGACTGCGAGCTGGCCGAGCGCGACCGCGAGCGGCTCGTCAACGTCTTCGCCAAGTGCGAGCCGGATCCCTCGGGCGCCACCCGCGGCCGGCGCCACGTGATGTTCGAGGACGGCGACATCAACTACACGCGCCACATTCGGGGGGTGGTCAACGCGGTCATCGCCGCCGTGACCGGCGATACCAGGTGCTACGTGTCGGCCGGCGCCGAGCACCAGGGACCGCCCGGCGGCGGCGTGGTCGCGGTTCTGGCCCGCATCTCAGCGTGAGGGGGCTGACGCCCCCCTCCCGGACCTCCCCCCCAAGATTGCGCCGGCGAAGCCGGCGCTCGATAGTCGGAGGGGGCCTACGGTCGGCTCCCGAGTGGTATCCTCAAATCGGTATGAGAAGAGTGATTTTCGGGCAAGTGATCACGGCCACTGACGTCGAGCGTCTGCCCCCCGACGATGGAGCGGTCGCCTTCGTGCGCCTGTGCGGCGCGTTGATCGGTGCGGCGCTTACCGAACGCGCGAGCTCGCTCACCCTTCCCGACATCTCCGAGCGGGTCAACGTCCCGGATGGCGGGGTAGACGCCAGCTACACGGCGCCAATCGGCCTGGACATCACCGAGGCCGGCGGCCTGGTAGGACCGGGCACGACGTTCTATCAGTTCAAGTACCGAGACTCGACGGCCGCGACGCGCGGGGTCCTCTTCAACCGCATCGTGCAAAAGTTGCGGGAAGATTTGAGGGGCGCGCCTCCCGAAGCCGACAGGTACGTCCTCATGACGAACCTCGAGCTCTCGCGTGAACACCGGAGACGGCTGCGCGAGGCGCTGATCGAAGCCCATCCACCGATGGCGACGAAGGCTGTCGTCGTCTGGGGCGCGGCCGAGATCGCCCAGGCTCTCAACGCGACGCCGCGGCTCAGGCTTGTCTTCTTCTCCGGGAGCGGGCTCTCCACCCTCGATACCGCGAAGTCCGAGCTGCGCGCCGTCTACGAGAGGGTCGGCTGGCCGGCCTTCGTCGGCCGCGAAGGCGAGCGGAAGGCAATCGAGAGCTTCGCCGACGATCCCCGCGCCAGGTACCTGGAACTCGTCGGGGTCCGGTATTCCGGCAGAACACGCCTGGTGATCGAAGCGCTCGAGAAACGCGGTGCCTCCGTCGTCTGGGCGTCGGAGCCGGAGGTCGCAACCCTGGACGTGTTCCGCGAGCTGGACTCCCACGAATTTCCAGGAATCCTGGTGGTGGACGACTGCACGCCCGCCACGCTGAGGGAAATCCGGGACCGCGCGCTCTCGCGACAGCGGCTGAAGACCATCGGGATCTCCACGGGAGGCGAGAAGGAAGCATGGTGGGCCGGGCCCGGGAGAATCGTGGTGGACCGCCTGCCGTACGGCGACGCGGCGAGGCTTGTCCGGAGCGTCCTACCTCGCGTGGCACCGCTCCAAGGGTCTTGGGTCATCGAGGCCGCGGGAGGCATCCCTGGACTCGCCCTCCACGTCGCCGCGCTCCTCAGAGACGGAGCGGTCTCGCCGGCATCGGATCCCGACGTTGTGCAGCGCCGCCTCGGCGACCTTCTTCATGATCAGTATACGAACGGGCTTAGCGCCGAGGCTCAGAAGGCGCTCGCCGCCGCCTCCGTCCTGTCCGTCGTCGGGGTTGAGGGCGACGTGAGGCATGAGGTCGACGCCGTCTCCAGGGCCCTCGGCATCGAGCCGGGTACCTTCGAGCGGGCGCGTGACGAGCTGGAAGACCGCGGACTCGTGAGGCGCCGGGGCCGGTTCGTCGAGGTCGTCCCGCCACGCCTGGCCGAGGAGGTCGCTTCGCGAGCCCTGTCACGCCCGGAGATGACGATCGCAGAGCTGCAACTCCGGCTGACCAACGACGCATTCATGCGGTTCCTCGAACGTCTCCGGGCTCTGCGCGGCGGCACTTCGACGAGAACCGTCGCGAGCATCCTCGGAGCCGGGGGCTGGTTCCAGGACCTCGACTCTCTGGAGAGGGGCGCGCAGCGATTCGAGGCGCTCGTCCCCGCGGCTCCCGGGGAAGCTCTCCGGTGTCTCGAGCGGCTGCTGGGACCCCTCTCGGGCGAGGAGCTCCTCAGGCGGGTCACGGGCGACTTCCGCCGGTCGGTGGTGTTCGCGCTCGACAAGCTCGCCCTCGGCTCACAGACGTTCTCCGGGGCAGCCCGCCTTCTGCTGGCCCTCGCCGAGGCAGAAGACGATGACTACGCCAACAACGCCAGGGGAACCTTCGTCTCGCTCTTCCACTGGAACCATCCGGAAGTCTCGGCGCCGCTGCCGTTGCGGCAGGAGGTTCTCGAGGAAGCGATCTCCGGGTCGGCCGCCCGCCGGGCCATCGTCGCGAAGGCATGCGGCACTGCCTTCAGCGAGCACGGCTTCGTCGTCCTGCATCACGCCACGGGCCCCGCGGTCCCGGAGGGACCGGGCCGCCCCCGAACCTGGGAGGAGGTGCGCGGTTACGGCGAGGCTGTCCTCGCGATTATCGATCGGCTCATCGCCGACCCCGACGCCGCGGTGCGGGAGGAGGCTGTCACGTCGCTCCTGGAGGTGGGGGGCTCATTCGTCAAGCTCTCCCTCCTGCCCGATGGATTCCATCTCCTCGGTCGCAAGGCGCTCGACACCCTCGAGCGCGTAGGGCGAGAGGCCCGATCGGCGCGTCGGCGTTCCCACGTCGTTTCCCGCCTGGAACTGATCGCCGAGAACCTCCGCGATCGCGCAGAGGCGACCACCCCAGAGGGTACAGCGGCCACAGCTCTGGATCGCGTGCGATCGCTCATCGAGGTTCTCACGACCAGGACCTTGAGGGATCGGCTCTGGCACTGGGTGGGGCCACGGACCTGGGCCCGCGAGGTCGACCCAGGGGGTCCAGAGCGGACGGTCGGAGAAATTCACGCGGTGGCGGCAGAGCTCGCGGCCAAGCCGCAGGCGCTCCTGGACGAACTGCCATGGCTGACGAGCGAGGACGCCGAGCACCGCTCGCCACTGTTCCACGAGCTCGGCAGGCTCGACCGCGGCGAGAGGCTGCTCGACCTGCTCCTCGGCGAGCCTGGCGACCAGTTCTGGGCGCAGGCGCTGGCCGCGTACTTCCAGGGCTGGCGCGAGGCCGAGCCCGACCCAGCGGGGCGCGCACTCGACGCCCTGATCGCCTCGCGACCCGATCTCTCGGCCGGGACGCTCGCCGCGACGATGTACCTCCCCACCTCGTCCGAGACTGCGCGGCGCGTGCAACAGATCGCCCGGCAGGGCCGGACCCCGCGTCCCGAGTTGGCGCGCCAGCTCGCGTTCGGCCTCGCCTGGGATCGGCTCGGCGCCTCCGACGCCGAGACGCTGATCGCCTCGATCGACGATCAGACCACCGAGACGCGATCGGCGTTGCTGCACGCCATCTGGCTCCGGCTGGTACGGGGCGCCGAGATCAGCGCGGGGCTGGAGGCGCTGGGCTGGAGCTTTCTCGAGAGCAGCCTCCCCGTCGACGGGGAACGAGCACGGAACTGGGGCTGGGACGCGCTCGGGGCGAAGCTCGGCGAGCGCGATTCCAAGCGCCTGCTTGCCCTGTTCGCAAGACTGGTGCGGGAGAGCGTCTCCGCAGGACGGCCTCGGTTCCAGGTGTCGAACGACCTCGCCCGGACCTGGAAGACGCTGCTTCGCAAGGAGCGCCAGGGAGTGCTCGAGGTGCTGCTCGAGCTCAGCCTCAACCCCGATCCGCCCTACTGGCTCGACTGGACACTCTCGAAAGAGATCCGCCCTGACGAGGATCTGGCAACGCTGCTCGCGTTTGCCGAACGCAACAGTATCGATGGCGCCCGCGTCGTCGCGGATGTCGTGGACCCTGAAAGGCCCGGGTTCTGGAGGCTGGCCAGGGAGTTCCTCGCGCGCTGGGGTCAGGACCAGCGGCTGGCTGCGAGGCTCGCGAGTCGGACGCTATCTGGCTCCTGGCTCGGCAGCGCTGTCCCGTTGATCTCTGGCCGGATGCGATCGGCGCAGGCGCTCGCGTCGGACCCCGATCCCACGGTCGTGCACTGGGCCCAGGCGGTGCTCGCCGACCTCGAGGAGTGGAGGAAGTCCGCCGCGCGCGAGGACCGCGAAGAGTGGATCTGGGACCAGCCGATCAGCCGGGCCGAGCTGGAGGGCATGCTCGAGCGGAAGGACACTTCCGAACGGCTGTGGGCGATCGGTCGCCTCCTGAAGGACGCTCCCGAATCCCGCGTCCAGGAGCTCCTGACTCCGGAGGACATCCTCGATGCGCTTCCCAGGCTCGGTCACCTCGACGAGCGCACGCGGCGCAAGTGGGAGGCCTGGGCCCGCCACTGGAGCCGCGCCGATTAGGACCCTCACCGACACGCAGCGGCGTTTCCTCGAAGCGTTCTTCGAGTCGCAGCGCGCCCCAGATCCCTTCTATCTCTCCGGCGGCACCGCCCTGGCGGCGTATTACCTGCACCACAGGTATTCCGACGACCTTGATTTCTTCACGCGTGACCGCTCGAATCTCGAGCCCTCGGCACACCGGGAGCAGCTCGAGCACGCGTTGACCCGAAGCAGCCTCCGGATTGAAAGCTCGGCGCGGCGAGGCGATCACGTGCAGTATCTCCTGGCTGGAGACCGAGGCGAGCGTCCGCTGACAAAGGTCGAATTCGTGTTCGACTCGCCTCGGTATCTTGTCTCACCGCAGCGTCAGGATGGGGTGTTCGTCGATGGCCTCCTCGCGATTGCTGTCAACAAGCTCACGGCGCTCGGCCGGAGGGAGCCGAAGGATTACGTCGACTTGTTCGAGATCGTACGGTCGGGACGGTACCGGCTCGACGATTTGGTCCGGCTCGCCGTGGAGAAGGACCCTGGGGACACGCCCCTCGTCCTCGCCGCCGACTTCGACAGCGCGCGTGACCTCTCGCGTGTCGCCGAATTTCTGCGCAGGTACATGATTGCCGCGCTCGACTGGGACGACCTTGTCCGCTTCTATAGAGCCGAGGCCGAGCGTCTCCGCGGGCTTGTTCCCCCACGAACGCGGCGCCGGCAGGAGTAACCTGGCCGGGGCGAGACGATGAGGGGTGACTCAGGCGAATTCGAGCAGGACGCGTGCCACAGAAGTTCGTCAACCGGTCGCCGGGACGCAGGGAGTCGTCGCCGGTCAGTCCAGCCGCATCATGACCTCGGCGAGGAGCCTGGCCCCCGCCGCGAGGTCCGTCGGGGAGGCGCGCTCAGCCTCGTTGTGGCTGATGCCGCGCTCGCAGGGCACGAAGATCATGCCGGTGGGGCAGAGTCCGGCCATGTGCTTCGCGTCGTGGGTCGCGCCGGAGACGATCGGCATGTGCGGTAGCCCCTGGCGCTCGGCGGCGGCCCGGATCAGCTCGGAGATCCGGTGATCGAAGTCGGTGGGCGGAGAATTCAGCGTCTCGACCACGTCGACACCGCACCCGCCGGCGTGCGCGCGGCACACGGCGGCCACCTCGTCGCCGAGCCGGGTGAGAACCGTGCCATCCGGGTGCCGGAAGTCGATGGTGAAGAGGACCTGCCCGGGCACCGTGTTCGGCGAGTTCGGATGGACCTCGAAGCGGCCCACGGTGAACCGGGCCGTATCGGTCGTGTCGAGCATCAAGTCCCGGAGCGCCCGCACCATGTCGACGGCGGCCATCAAGGCATCCCGGCGTCGTGCGCGCGGCGTCGTTCCCGCGTGGGCTTCCTGTCCCGTCACCTCGACCCGAAACCACCGGAGGCCCTGGATACCGGAGACCACCCCGATGGTCTTGCCGGCGGCTTCGAGCACCGGCCCCTGCTCGATGTGCGCCTCCAGATAGGCGGTCATCGGGAAGCGGAAGGTCCGGAGGCTCGCCACCGGCGCCGCCCCAAGCGTCTGGGCCAGCGCCTGTTCGACGCTGACACCGTCCGCGTCGACCGTCGCCAGGGCGGCGCCCAGCGCCACGGCGCCGGCGAACACGGCCGAGCCCATCGTGGTCGGCTGGAACCGCGCGCCTTCCTCGTTGGTCCAGATCGCCAGCTCGAGGGGGTGCACGGTCTCGACGCCGGCGTCGTCCACCGCTTCCAGGACCTCCAGCGCCGCCAGGACCCCGAACACACCGTCGAAGTTCCCACCCGTCGGCTGGGTGTCCAGGTGAGACCCCGAGACGATCGGGCTCGCCGTCGGGCTGCGGCCGGGGCGCCGGATGAAGAGGTTGCCGATGGAGTCGACGCTCGCCTCGAAGCCGCGCGCCGCCGCCCACGCCAGGATTCGCCGGCGGGCCTCGGCGTCCTCGGGCGTTAAAGCCTGACGGTTGACGCCGCCGCGGCCGGTCGCCCCGATCTCGGCGATCTGCAGGTGACGCTGCCACAAGCGGTCCTCCTTCACCGCCGCCACGGCCGGGGCCACGGCTGGCGCCGCGCCGCCCGGCGTCACGTCGAGATCATCTTCTTCTCGACGCCGACGCCGGCGGCGAGCGCCCGCTCGTACTCGAGGGGCACGGTCGCCGAGTCCTGCAGGGCGATCCCCGTCGAGTCGAAGACGGTGATCTGAGAGGCCGACGTCCGGCCCGGCTTGCGCCCTACGATCACCTCGCCGATCTCGCCGGCGATGTCGCCCTCGGTGATGAGGCCCTGCGCGAGCGGGACGTTGATCTCGCCGTCCGTCCGGCACTGGCGGATGTCGTCGACGAAGATGCGGGCGCGCTGGAGGATCCGCGGATCGAGCTCCTGGTCGCCGCGCTTGTCGGCCCCCAGCGCGGCGATGTGCGTCCCCTCCGCGATCCAGTCGGCCATGACGATGGGGCCGCGGGCCGGCGTCACCGTCACCACCACGTCGGCGCCCCGCACGACGGTCTGGAGGTCGAGCGAGGCACGGATCCCGAAGCCGGGGTACTTCGGCTGCTGGGACGCCACGAACTGGTCGAGCGTCGCCCGTGAGCGGCTCCAGACGCGCACATCCTTCCACGCGAAGATCTCGTTGCAGGTCGCCAGCGTGCCTTCCGCCATGTGGCCGGCGCCGACGATCGCCAGCGTCGTCGAGTCGGGGCGCGCCATCCACTTGGCCGACACGGCGGCGGCGGCACCGGTGCGCATGACGGTGTGGTAGCTGCCGTCACAGATCGCCAGCGGGAAGCCGGTCTCCGGGTGCGTGTAAATGAGAATCGAGAAGACGGTCGGCAGGTCGAAGCGCTCCCGGTTCTGCTCGCGGATCGAGACCCACTTGCAGGCGGCCGCCTCCGGCTCCTCGATGTAGGAGGGCATCGCCTCCCACTCGCCCGGGTACTTGTCGAGGACGATGTGCCCTTTCGGCTCCATCACGAAGCGGCCCTCGCCGTGCATGCGGTAGGCCTGCTCCACGCACGCCAGGTACTCGGCCGGGGTGAGGAGCCCCATCATGTCGGTGCGGCTCAGGATCAAGGTCTTCCGATTTCGCCAGCTCGCCGCGCGATTCGCCATCGCGTCCCTCCCGCGGATCAGATCTTCCCGGAAACGCCGCGCCGCAGGAACTCGCCCATGCCTTCCTTGCCGAGCCACTCGGGGCCGTCGACGATCAACTGGCCGCGCAGGAAGACCTTCTTGACCCGGCCCCTGACCGAGCGGCCTTCGAACATCGTGTAATCGACCCGACTGTGACCCTCCGCGGCCCGGATCGTCCACGTCTCGTCGGGATCGAACAGGACGATGTCGGCATCGGAGCCGACGGCGATGGTGCCCTTCCGGGGAAACAGGCCAAAGAGCCGGGCCGGGGCGCTCGAGGTCAGCTCGACAAAGCGGTTCAGCGAAAGCCCCTGCCGCTTGACCCCGCCGTCGAAGATCAGCGGCAGGCGCGTCTCCACTCCCGGCGCGCCGTTGGGAATCTTGCTGAAGTCGTTCCGGCCCTGCTGCTTGGAGGACCTCAGACCGTACGGCTGCTCGTTGAAGCAGAAGGGGCAGTGGTCGGTCGAGATTACCTGGAGGTCGTCGGTCTTGAGGCCGCGCCATAGCGCCTCCTGGTGGGCCGGGGTCCGGAGCGGCGGCGTCATGACGTACTTGGCCCCTTCGAAGCCCGGGCGATCGTAGTCGGCGGCGGTCAGAAACAGATAGTGCGGGCAGGTCTCGGCATACACCGGGAGCCCCTGGTCGCGGGCCTGCGTCACCGCCGACAGCGCCTCGGCGGCCGAGAGGTGGACGACGTAGAGGGGCGTGGCCGCGAGCTCGGCCAGCCGGATCGCTCGGTGAGTGGCCTCGCCCTCCATCGAGGAGGGGCGGGTCAGCGCATGATACTTGGGCGCCGTGTTGCCCTGGGCCACCGCCTCCTCGACCAGCACCTGGATGACGGGGCCGTTCTCGGCATGGACACAGATCATGGCCCCGCCGGCGGCGGCCACCCGCATGGCCCTGAACAGCGCGCCGTCGTCCACCATCAGCACCCCCGGATAGGCGGTGAACAGCTTGAAGCTGCTCACGCCTTCCTGGATAAGGGTGGCCATGTCGGCCAGCGTCTCTCGATTGACGTCGAGGACGATCATGTGGGCGCCGACGTCGACGCAGGCGCTCTCCGCGCGCCGGCGCCAGTTCTCCAGGCCCGGCCGCAGCCCCTGCCCGCGAGTCTGGTTGGCGAAGTCGACCACGGTCGTGGTGCCGCCGAAGGCCGCCGCCTTCGTCCCCGTGCCGAAGGTGTCGACCGTGCGGGCCACGCCGAAATCCCAATCCAGATGGGTATGCACGTCGACGCCCCCGGGCAGGACGAGCAGGCCCCGCGCGTCGTGCACCCGCGTGTGATCGGCCGCCGGGAGATCCCGCCCGATCATACGCACGCGGTCGTCCTCGATCAGGATGTCGGCGGTGTACTCGTCGACCGCGGTGACGATCCGTCCGTTCTTGATCAGCGTCGATGCCATCTGGGCCTCCTCACGCCGCACCCTCGCCGACCGCGGCCAGCCGGTTGAAGGCGGCCAGCGACCGCTCGATGACCTGGCGCGATAGTTTGCGGACGATGAAGACGAGACGCGTGCCGCGGTCCGCCGTGGGCCAGGCGTCCAGGTGCACGGGCGGATGCACCAGATGCTGAACACCGTGGATGACCACCGGCGCGGGCACGCCGACCACCTGGAGCATCCCCTTCACCCTCAGCACGTCCTCGCCGTGGGCGTGCAACAGCATCGTGAGCCAGATGCCGAACGCCGTCCAGTCGAGCGCATGGTCGACGGTCACGCTGAAGGAGTAGATGTCGCGGTCGTGCGGGCTGACATGACCGGCGGCCGTCTCCGGAGCCGTGGCGGCCGCCGCGGCCCCGAGCCAGCGCCGCGCGTCCCGCCCCGGGCCGGACGGATCGGCGAGGTCGTCGGTGAACAGCTCGTCCGGCCCGATCGGATCGACTGCGGGCTCGAAGATCGGCGCCACCGGATTATAGCGGCGGCAGGCGGTTCGGAGCGCCTCCGCCGGCGCCCGCCCGGCGAGATCCGTCTTGGTCAGGACGATCCGATCGGCGACGGCTACCTGCTTCACCGACTCGGGGTGCTGGGCCAGATGCATCGCGCCGTTGACGGCGTCGACCGTCGTCACAACGTGGCCCACCCGGAAATGGTGCCGCAGCACGGGCTCGGCCATCAGCGTGAAGATGATCGGCGCCGGGTCCGCGAGGCCCGTCGTCTCGATGGCCAGGCGGTCGAACCTGGGGATCGTGCCCTGCTCCCGCTGGCTGTACAGGTCGCGGATGGCCGCGGTGAGGTCGTCGCGGATGGCGCAGCACACGCATCCGCTCGGCAGCACCACGGTCGTCTCGTCCACGTGCCGCAGCAGCAGATGGTCCAGGCCGATTTCGCCGAGCTCGTTGACCAGGACGGCGGTGTTGGCCAGCTCGGGGGACGCGAGCAGCCGCTGGAGCAGCGTGGTCTTGCCGCTGCCCAGGAAGCCGGTGACGATGTTGACGGGGATGAGATCGGCGGAGGCCATGACGGTCGGGCCCGCTACTGGCGTTCGACGTCGACGATCAGCGCGAGGTCGAGCGGATCGCAGCGACGGCTGGCCATCCGCTCCGCCACCGGCCACAACCCGGCCAGATGCTGGACGATCTCGGCCCGCCCGGTCCGGCTGCGAAGGACGAAGTAGTTGCCGTCCCAGTCGGCGAGCGTCAGGCCATAGTGCTTGAGCACCTTGTTGGCCAGCCCGACGCGGTGCAGCCGCTCCTGCCGCCGGGTGCGTGCCCCGGGCGGGAGCCCCGACCGGCCGTCCGGCCGGGCGGCATCGGTCCAGTGCGCCTCCGCCCCGAACACGCCGCACAGTCCGCACATCTCAGGTCTCCGAGAGGCGCCAGGGGCCGGCCCTCACCGAGCCGGACCGGCCGGGCGGCAG
>JBOHPP010000249.1:0-6112 GCA_050731755.1 Candidatus Rokuibacteriota bacterium
GCACATCACGCAGCGATCCTGGTAGAGCAGTGTCTTCGGGCCGACATCCTTCTTGGGGTTCTTCAGCTTTTGATCGACCATGCGCGATTCGGCATAGCCGAACTTGTAACTATAGTCCTGCAGCCAGCACTCGCCCGCCTGATCGCACACCGGGCAATCGAGCGGATGGTTGATGAGGTGAAACTCCATGATCGACTTCCGCGTCTCCAGCACCCGCGGCGTCTCCGTGCTCACCACCATGCCGTCGGCCGCCACCGTGTTGCAGGCGATGGTGGGGCGCGGGGTCTTCTCGATGTCCACCATGCACAGTCGGCACTGACCGGCGATCGACAGGCCCGGGTGGTAGCAGTAGTGCGGCACCTCGACGCCGGCGGCGCGCGCCGCCTCGATCAGGTTGGTGCCGGGCGCCACCGTGACCTCCTTACCGTTGATCGTCAGCGTCGGCATGGACTCATCGCGGGATCAGGGCCTCGAACTCGTCGCGGAACTTTTCGATGTAGGAGATGTAGGGCCCCACCGCGCCGTCGTAGAACGCGCAAATGGTCGTCCCCACCCCCCGCCGCGACACGTCGAGGATGGTGTCGAGGTCCTCCTTGCGGCCCCGCCCCTCCACGATGCGGCGAGTCATCTTGTGGATCCACCCCGTGGATTCCCGGCAGGGTGTGCACTGCCCGCAGCTCTCGTGGTCGTAGAAGCGGGCGACCACCATGAGGGCTTCGGGAATGGAGACCGTCTCATCCATCACGATAACGCCGGCTGACCCGGCCATGGTGCCGGCGTTCCGGAGCCCGTCGACGTCCATGGTGACGTCGATCTCGTCGGCCCTCAGGATGGCCGCCGACGACCCGCCGGGCACCACGGCCTTCAGCCGGCCGTTGCCGGTCACCCCGCCGGCCTGGTCCTCGATGAGCTGGCGCAGCGTGATCGCCACCGAGGCCTCGTAGACGCCGGGGCGCTTGACCCGGCCGGACACCGAGTACATCCGGGTGCCCCCCTGGGTTTTTGTTCCCAGACCGGCGAACCACTCGGCCCCGCGATTGATGATGTGCGGAAGGTGCGCGATGGTCTCGACATTGTTGACGATCGTCGGTTGCCCGAACGCGCCCTTGATGGCGGGGAACGGCGGCTTGATCTTCGGCCAGCCCTTCTTGCCCTCGAGGGAAGACAGCAGCCCGGTCTCCTCGCCGCAGATGTAGGCGCCGGCGCCGCGGTGAACGACGACGTCGAGTCCGCGGCCCAGGTACCCGGCCTCGACGGCCTCCTGCACCGCCCCCGAGAACCGTCGCCACGGCTGCACGTACTCACCACGGATGTACACGAAGGCCTTGTCCGAGCGGATGGCCCGGGCCGCGATGAGCATGCCTTCGATGAGGGCGTGGGGATCCCGTTCGAGCAGGTAGCGGTCTTTGAACGTCCCCGGCTCGCCTTCGTCGGCGTTGATCACGAGGTACACGGGGCCCGCGTGGTTCTTGGGGATGAACGACCACTTCGTCCCCGTCGGGAAGCCGGCGCCGCCCAGGCCGCGGAGGTTCGACCGCTTGACCTCCTCGGTGATGGCGGCCGGCTCCATCGTCTGGGCGTTGGCCCAGGCGGCGTAGCCGCCGGTCTCGCGATACGCCTTCAGCGTGTGGGAGTCGGCGCGATCGAAGTTGCGGGTAAGCAGCCGCTCGCCGCTCACCGCAACAGTTCCAGAATACGGTCGACCTTCTCCGGCGTGAGGTCGAACTCGTAGCGATCGTCGACCTGCATCATGGGAGCGTGTTCGCAGGCGCACAGGCACTCGACGCTGAGCAGGGTCACCCGGCCGTCGGGGGTCGTCTCTCCCACCTCGACGCTGAGCCGCCGCTTGACGTGGTCCAGGATGCGCGGCGCCCCGGCCAGATGGCAGGACAGGTTGTGGCACACGGCGACAACGTGGCGCCCCTTGGGCTCCCGGAAATAGAGCGTATAGAAGGTGACCACCTCGTGGACGTGGGCCGGGCTCAGATCGAAGAGGCCGGCCACGTACTCCTCCACCTCCAGCGAAACGTGGCCGAAGGTGTCCTGGGCCATGTGGAGCACGGGCAGGAGGGCCGCCCGCCGCTCGGGGTACAGCGCTTGCAGGCGGCGGATTTCGGCCAGTTGCTCGGCGGAGAAGGCGATGCGAGTCGTGCTCATCGATCCAGTTCGCCGCCGATCATATTGACGGAGCCGAAGGTGGGGATGAGGTCGGCCACCATCTCGCCCTCCACCATGCGGTGAAGCGCGGCCATGGGGGGCAGGCAGGGGGGGCGGCAGCGCACCCGGTAGGGCCGGTCGCCGCCGTCGGAGACCACGTAGAATCCCAGCTCGCCGTTGGCCCCCTCCACCGCGAAGTACGCCTCGCCGCGGGGCGGACGGATGCCGTAGCCATCCATGATCAACATGAAGTGATTCATCAGGCCCTCGATGGAGCCGTAGGCGGTCTCCTTCGGGGGCAGCACCACCCGCTTGTCGGGCGCGTTGACGCGCGCGTGGGCAGGCCGCTCCGAGCCGCGCAGGTTGGGCGACAGCGTGATGGGCAGCAGGAGCAGCCCTTCGGTCTTGCCCTGCTTGCCCTGGTCGACGTAGGTGGCCGCGTCCAGGGGTCGCCCCTGGAAGTCCACGTTGATGGGCCCACCCGGGCTCTCGGCCAGGGCCTGCTCGGCGATCCGCATCGACTGCTCCATCTCCGCCATACGCACGAGGTACCGGGCGTAGTTGTCGCCTGCCGTCTGCGTCGGCACCTCGAAGTCCATCCGGTCGTAGACGTCGTAGGGCTGGGCCCGGCGCACGTCATAGGACACGCCGACGGCGCGCAGCAGGGGGCCGGTGATCGCGTAGCCGATCGTCTCTTCCCGGCTCAGCGCTCCCACTCCCACCAAGCGGTCCATGAAGATCCGGTTGCCGGTGAGCAGCCGGTGGACCTCCTCCAGCACCTCGCGCACCTGCTTGAAGGCGGCGCGCATCCGCTCTTCGAAACCGGCGGGCAGGTCGGCCTTCAGGCCACCCACGCGACCATAGGAGATGGTCAGGCGCGCGCCGGTCACGTCCTCCACCAGCTCCCACAGGAACTCGCGGGCCTTGATCATGTAGAGGAAGACGGTGAAGGCCCCCAGCTCCATGGTCGAGGCCCCGATGCAGGTGAGGTGGTCGCAGATGCGGGAGATCTCGGCCATGATCACGCGGATGTACTGACAGCGCTCGGTCACCTGGATCCCCAGCAGCTTTTCCACCGCCGCGCAGTAGCCGAAGTTGTTGATGAGGGGGGACACGTAGTTCAGCCGGTCGGTGAAGGGGATGGCGTTGTTCCAGCCGCCCCGCTCGCACTCCTTCTCGAACGCGCGGTGCAGGTAGCCGATCTCCACGTCGGCGTTGACGATCACCTCGCCGTCCAACTCGGTGACGATGCGGATAATGCCGTGCATGGCCGGATGAGCCGGGCCCACGCCCACGTGGATGTTCTGGCTGCCGGCCCCGGTCCCCGCCCCTTCGCCGAGCATGAACTCGCGCGTCGTCGTCGGCCGCTCGGAGGGCATCAGACCTTGGGCCCGATCAGGGGCTGGCGCCGGTTGATGGGGTAATCCTTGCGCAGGGGGCGGCCCGTGAACTCTTCGTACATGAGGAGCCGGCGCAGATCGGGATGCCCTTCGAACCGGATGCCGAACATGTCCCACACCTCGCGCTCGAACCAGTTGGCGATGGGCCAGAGGGCGACGGCCGTCGGCACCGTTGCGTCGTCCTCGCCGACCGGCACCTTGAGGCGGAGGCGGTGGTTGTGGCCCAACGAATAGAGGTGGTAGACGACCTCGAAGCGCGGCCCGTCCTCCCGCCCCGGATACGCGCGGTAGTCGACGGCGGTGAGGTCCATCAGCACCTCGAAGGCCAGGCGCGGGTCGTCGCGACAGAAGCGAAGGACGTCGGGCAGCGCGCCCCGGGCCACCACCGCCGTGTGGTCACCGCAATGCGCGTGGGTCTCGAGGATGCCTCGGTCGAAACGCTCGCCGAGCAGGCTGAGGATCGCCCCGCCGTCCACCTAGAACCTCTGCGCGCCGGCGGCGATCTTCTCCTGGAGCTTCATCAATCCATCGATGACGCTCTCGGGCCGGGGCGGGCAGCCGGGAATGTACACGTCGACGGGGATGATGGTGTCGATCCCCTGCACCGTCGCGTAGTTGTCGTAAAAGCCGCCGGTGCAGGTGCAGACGCCGAAGGCCACCACCCACTTGGGCTCGGTCATCTGGTCGTACACGCGCTTGAGCACCGGCGCCATCTTGTGGCTGATGGTCCCCACCACGAAGAGCACATCAGCCTGCCGGGGCGAGAAACGGGGCAGTCCGGCACCGAATCGATCGATGTCGTAATGCGAGCACGCCGTGGCCATGTACTCCATGCCGCAACAGGCGGTCACGAACGGGTACTGGAAGATGGAGTACTTGCGGGCCCAGCCGATGGCCTCGTCGAGCTTCGAGGTGAAGAAGCTCCCTACTCCCACTCCAGACCCCCTTTGCGCCAGATATAGAGGAAGCCCAGCATCAGGATGCCGATGAAGATCATCATCTCGATGAAGCCGAACCAGCCCAGCCGGCGGTAGAGCATGGCCCAGGGCCAGACGAACAGCAGCTCGATGTCGATCAGGATGAAGAGGATGGCGATCGTCGAAAACTTGATGGCGAAGCGGCCCTCGGCGATCTGCAGCGGATCCTTGCCGCATTCGAAGGACTCGACCTTGACGGGCGTGAGCCGCCGCGGCGCCAGCAGCCGCGGCAGGCCCAGCAGGGCGCCGGCCACCAGGGCCGCGAAGGCGAAGACCATGAGAATGGTCGCGTACTCCGTCATGGTGTAGCGGGGGCCGCGAGCCCGGCTTGAACCGTGGGTGGCCTGTTCGAGGTGGGCTGGGCTCCGCACGCCTGGTCGACCATGATCGCGCTCGCCGATGCGGTTTGTCTCTTGGCGTGGTACGAGCTGCGCACCAGGGGCCCGGCCTCGACGTGGGCGAAGCCGAGCTGCCGTCCCACCCGCGCCAGGTCGGCGAACTCGTCGGGATGGTAGTACTTCACCACCGGCAGGTGTTGCGGCGACGGTCGCAGGTACTGGCCCAGCGTCAGGATCGCGACGTCCGCGTCACGGAGGTCGCGCATGGTGGCGACGAGCTCCTCGCCGGTCTCCCCCAACCCGAGGATCAGTCCGGACTTCGTGGTGAGCCCGGGAGCCCAGGCTCGGGCCCGGCGGAGCAACTCCAGCGCGCGGTCGTAACGTCCGCCGTGCCGGGCCACCTTGTAGAGGCGGGGCACCGTCTCGGTGTTGTGGTTGAGCACGGGGGGACTCGCGTCGATGACGGCACGGAGCGCGTCGGCCTGCCCCTGGAAGTCGGGAATCAGGGCCTCCACCCGGCACGCCGGCGCCAGGCGCCGCACCGCTCGGATGGTGGCCGCCCAGTGGGTCGCGCCGCCGTCGGCGAGGTCGTCACGGTTGACGGAGGTGATCACGACGTAATCGAGACCGAGCGCGGCGACGGCGTGGCCGATACGCTCGGGCTCCTCCCGGTCCTCCCACGACGGCCGGCCATGGGCCACCGCACAGTACCCACAGTTGCGGGTGCACACATCGCCCAGGATCATGAAGGTGGCGGCCCGGTGCTCCCAGCACTCCCCGATGTTCGGGCAGTGGGCCTCCTCGCACACGGTGTGGAGCTTCAGGTCCCGCATCAGGTGGCGCAGCCGGACGTAGGTCGGTCCTCCGGGCGCCTTTACCTTGAGCCAGGGCGGCTTGCGCTCCGGGGGGGGGGACTCGGCGCGCCGGCTCGTGAGCTGAACCAGAGGGACGGGAGGGGCTGCCATGGCGCGAAGATAGCCGCTTGCCGCGGGACGGGGTAGAGAATCTCCCCCTTTTTTCAACCGCCCGGTTGAGATCCGCCCTGTTCCCGAAGCCGCCGCAACTGCTCCTCGAGGTCGGCGTTGGTGCTCAGGGTTCCGTCGGCGATCTCGGCGAGGTCCTCGGCCTCCCTCCATTGCCGCTCGAGGTCCTGCACCTCGGCCCGCTCGTCCACGGCGATCTCGAGGGCAAGGCGACGTTGCGGGCGGATCGACCTGAGCCGGTCGCCCTGGCCCGCGAC
>JBOHPP010000250.1:0-6932 GCA_050731755.1 Candidatus Rokuibacteriota bacterium
CGAAGAAGGTCCAGCCCGCCGCCTTCTCCCGTGCCTCCTCGTCCGTCGGCGCGCACATGAACGCGCTCACCATCGCCACGTTGGGGTTGATGGGGTAGTCGGCAAGTCGGTTGGGCTCGCGGGTGAGGCTCGTGTAGTAGCGGTTCACCCAGGCCCGCGCCGCCTCCGGCGAGACGACCTGGAAGCCGAGCGCCCCCATGCCCCACTGGCCCGCGCTCGCGATCGTCGCGATGTTCGAGCACGCGACCCAGAGCGGCGGGTGCGGCTTCTGCCGCGGCTTGGGAATGACGTTGCGCGCCGGGAAATCGAAGTACTGGCCGTGGAACTCGACCGCGTCCTGGGTGAAGCACGGGATCAGCACCCGCACCGCCTCCTCCCAGACCTCACGCTTGTCCCGCACGCGGCGGCCGAATGGATGGAGCTCGATCGGCCCCTGCCCCTCGCCCAGGCCCAGCTCCACGCGGCCGCCGCTCAGCAGATCGAGGGTGGCCACGCGCTCGGCCACCCGGATCGGATGGTTGGTGGGAAGCTGGATGATCCCGTGGCCGAGGCGGATGTGTCGCGTCCGCTGGCTGGCGGCGCCCAGGAAGACCTCGGGCGCCGACAGGTGCGAGTACTCCTCCAGGAAGTGGTGTTCCACCACCCACGCGTAGTCGTACCCGAGCGCGTCGGCCAGCGCGATCTGCTCGAGCGCGCGCTGATAGAGCTCGTACTCGCTCTGCGGCGACCAGGGCCGCGGCAGCTGGTGCTCGTAGAAGATGCCGAACTTCACGCTATCGCCTCGTCGATCGTCATCGGCGCCGGCCCGGCCGGCGCGAGCGTGGCGCAAGGGTACGCGACGGGTGTCGCCCAGGCAACCGCGGACCAACCTGGCATGGGCGAGCCGGTTCTAAGTAGGCGGATTCCCGGCGGTGTGGACTTTGGCGCGAAAACTGCTCCAAGCGCCTCGCGGGGAGGTACGCCATGAGCAGAGCAACGTCAGAAGGGCTCGTGATGTTCAGGATGCCCTCGCCGGCGGCGCTGGTGGGCGCGGAAATCCGGTCCATCGCGGCACGGCGAGCGCTCTCGGCGGAGTTCCTGGGAACTCTGCTGCTGGTCTTCTTCACGGTGGGGGTGATGATCGTCACCGGCGGGATGCTCGGAGAGCGGCTCTCGTCGTCCCGTCTTCTGGTCACCGCGATGGCGCACGGCATGGCGTTCGGGCTGCTGGTCTTTACGATGCTCGGCGCCTCGGGAGGCCACCTCAATCCCATCATGACGGTGGGGGCGATGGTCACCCATCAGATGACTCTCACCCGCGGCCTGATGTACATCGGCGCGCAGCTGGTGGGCGCCATCACGGGCGCCTTCCTGCTCAAGCTCGCTATGCCGGCGGGGATGGCCATGACGCTCGGCGTCCCGATGCTGGGTGCGCGCGTCACCGCGGAAGCCGCCCTCGTGGTCGAGGGGATTCTCGCCTTCATGCTGACGATGGTCTTCCTGGCCGCCGCCGGCAAGCCGTCAGCCCCGGCCATGCTCGGTATGACGACCGTGCTCGGGCGGCTGTTCGGCACGGCGCTCACGGGCGCGCCGATGAACCCGGCGCTCGTCTTCGGCGTCGGAATGATGGCGGGCGTCTGGAGTGGCCACTGGATCTGGTGGGTCGGCCCCGTGATCGGCTCGGTGCTGGCGGCCGTCTGCTGGCGCTCGTGGTTCTCCAAGGGAGATGGGGGACGACACAGCGGGGACGGTCGCGCCTGGCGATAACCCCGGCTCCTCGTTTCCACGCGAACGATCGGGGCGCGCCGCCTGCGGTACCGGGCGACGCGCCCCGTCGCGCGTCCACCGCCTGACGTCGAGCACCCGCCCCGCGATCCGCTCTCCGCCTGTGGTATCGTGTGCGCCCACGAGAGGCCCTCACGCGCCCGTGAGGGTCGGATTCCGGGAGGACGGCGATGCTCCGACGCGTGTCCATCATGGTCTGCCTCGTGCTGGCGCTGACCCTGCCCCCCTCCAGTCGCGCCCCCGCCCAGGATCCGGTCAGGATCGGACTGCTGCTGCCGTACACGGGCGCCCTCTCGGTGCAGGGCACCGACACCACGAACGGTCTGGAGCTCTACCTGGCCAGGATCGGCGGACGGGCCGGCGGTCGCGAGCTCCGTGTGCTTCGTGAGGACACCGAGGCCAAGCCCGACGTGGGGCTCACCAAGGTCAAAAAGCTCGTCGAGCGCGACCGCGTGGATTTCCTGGTCGGGCCGGTGAACAGCGTCGTGGCCCTGGCCATCCGCAACTACGTTCACGAGCAGGGGACGCCGCTCATCGTGCCCGTCGCCTTCACCCGGGTACTGACCTCGCCCCAGCAGGCCTCGCCGGCGATCTTCCGCGTGGCCGAGACCACCGACCAGTCGAACTATCCGATGGGCGCGTGGATGATCAAGAACACGAAGTTCCGGAAGGTCATCGTGATGGCGACGGACTTCGTGGCCGGGCGGCACGCCGTCGAGGCCTTCATGGCCGGCTTTCGGACGGCCGGGGGCGAGATCGTGAAGGAGATCTACGCGCCGCTCAACACGCCGGACTTCGCGCCGTACCTGGCCCAGGCCGGGACTCAGCCGGCCGACGCCGTCTACGCGTTCTTCCCCGGCGCCGACGCCATCCGCTTCGTCAAGCAGTACCAGGAGTATGGGCTGGCTGCGCGTCTGCCCCTCACCGGCTACAACGTGCTCACCGATGACACCATCCTGCCCGCGCTGGGGGAGACCGCTCTGGGCATCCTTACCGTGGGCGGGTACACCGCCGCCATCGACTCGCCGGACAATCGCGCCTTCGTGCAGGAGTACGAGCGCGCGTACCGGACGTGGCCCAGCCGGTACAGCGAGACCGGGTGGATCTCGGCGGCGCTCGTGGCCACCGCGCTCGACATGCTGCAGGGGGACCTCAGCGATCGGGCTCGCGTCCGCGATGCGCTGAAGAACGCGCTGCCCCGGGTCAAGGCGCCGCGTGGGCCGGTCGAGTTCGACGCCTACCGTCAGATCATCACTCCGGTCTACGTGATGCGCAGCGAGCGCCAGGGGGGCCGGATCGTGAACGCCGTGGTGGACCGGATTCCCGCGGTCTCGCAGGAGGCGACCTGGGGCTGGTGGACCTGGCCGCCGACCGCCGCGTCCTGGTGGTGGTCGACGTCCAGAACGACGACTGCCACGGGGACGGCGCTTTCGGACGGAGCGGCCGCGACCTCGGGCCGATCCAGTCGGCGGTCTTGTGCCTCGCGGCCTTTGTGGAGAGCGCCCGGCGCGTCGCCATGCCGCTGGTGTGGATGAGGACGGAGCACGATCGCCGGACCGACTCGCCGGTCTGGCTGGGCCGGGCCGTGCGCGGCAGCGAGACGATCTGCGCCACCGGTTCCTGGGGCGGCTTCGCGCGGGTGGCTCCGGCATCCGGCGAGCGCGTCGTCACCGAACATCGCTCCAGCGCCTTCGACGCCGCCGTACACAACGTGCGTACCTACTTCGGACGGGTTCTCACGTCAGTTGAGATCGAGCGGGCGTGGGCGGAGGGCCCAGCGGGGTGACGTTCTGGGCGTTCCAGATCCTGAACGGCGTGTCGTTCGGGATGCTGCTCTTCCTGCTCGCCGCGGGCCTGTCACTGATCTACGGACTCATGCGGATCCTGAACCTGGCCCACGGCTCGTACTACCTCCTCGGCGCTTACGTCGCGCTCTCGGTCGTCCGGACCACAGGCAGCCTGCTGCTGGCGGCCGTGGTGGGGACGGCCGCGGTCGTCGGCCTCGGCGTGATCATGGAGCGGATCTTTTTGCGGCGCTTGCCCCGCGAGGAGCTGCCGCAGGCGCTGCTGACCTTCGGCTTCCTCCTGATCGTCGGTGACGTCTCCCTGTGGGTGTGGGGCGGGATGCCGCAGACGCTGCCACGACCGGAGATGCTCGCCCGGTCGGTGCGTTTGGGCGACCTCGTCTTTCCGTCGTATCGGCTCTTCGTGATCGGGGTGGGGACGGTGGTGGGCGTGGCCCTCTGGCTCCTCCAGGAGCACACGCGGTTGGGGGCGATGATCCGCGCCGCCATCGACGATCCCGAGATCGCCGCGACCACCGGCATCAACGTCTCCCGCCTGGCCACCGGCGTCTTCGCCTTCGGCGCCGGGCTGGCCGCCCTGGGGGGCATCATCGGCGGCCCGCTGCTCGGCGTCTACCCGGGCGCCGACTTCGAGATCCTGCTGCTCGCCTTCGTGGTCGTGATCATCGGCGGGCTGGGCAGCCTGAAGGGCGCGTTCCTGGGAGGCCTGCTGGTGGGCCTCCTGGATAACTTCGGCAAGGCGCTCTTCCCCGAGTTCGCGCTCTTCACGATCTTCGCGCCGATGGCGGCCATCCTCGCCGTGCGCCCCACCGGCCTCTTCGGGGCCCGATGAAGCACGGCGTGCCTCGGACAGACCACCCACGGCTCAAGCCGGCCTCGCGGCACCCGCTACAACAGCCGCTTGCCGTCGCTGCGGCGGCGCTGGCGCTGATCCTCCTGCCCCTGGCCCTGACCTCCTATCAGCTCGGGCTCCTCACCAAGATGCTGATTTTCGCGATGTTCGCCATGAGTCTGAATCTGGTCTTGGGCTACGCCGGGCTGCCGTCGCTGGGCCACGCCGCCTACTTCGGGGTGGGCGCCTACACGGTGGCCCTCCTCGCGCTCCGCGTGGTCGACAACCTCTGGATCAACTTCGGCGCCGGTGTCCTGGCCGCCGGGGCCATCGCGGCGCTCTTCGGCCTGCTCGCGTTGCGCACGCAGGGGTCGTACCTCCTCATGATCACGCTGGCGCTGGCCCAGGTGCTGTGGGGCATCGCCTTCGGCTGGCGCTCGTTCACCGGTGGCGACGACGGCCTGCCCGGCGTGCCCCGACCGGCGGCCGGGCTGCCGTGGAGCCTGGCCGGCGGTGTCCGCTTCTACTACTTCGTCCTCCTCGTGTTCGTTCTGGCCACCGCTGCCCTGTGGGTGATCGTCCGCTCACCGTTCGGGCGCGCGCTCGTCGGCATCCGGGAGAGCGAGCGGCGTATGGAAGTGCTGGGCTACGACACCTGGCGCTACAAGTACGTGGCCTTCATCATCGCCGGCCTGCTGGCCGGTGTGGCCGGCAATCTCTTCGTCTACTTCAACGGCTTCGTGAGCCCGGTGTACCTCAGCATCGTGTTCTCGGCGACGGCCCTCATCATGGTGATCCTGGGCGGGGCCGGCACCCTGCTGGGTCCGGCGCTCGGCAGCGCCACCATCATCTTCCTCGAGAACATGATCAGCGCCCACACCGAACGGTGGCTCCTCATCCTCGGGCTGATCTACGTGGCCCTCACGCTGTTCGCCCCCGAGGGACTCCTGGGACTGGCCCGGCGGCTCGCCGTTCGCGCTCCGGCCGCCCCCTCGAAACGGCCCGAGGAGCGGCCGGCATGACCGCGCTCGCGGTGGAGGGCCTCACCCACGACTTCGGCGGCCTGCGCGCGCTCGACCAGGTGTCGTTCGCGGCCGGCGTCGGCGAGCGGTTGGTGATCGTCGGGCCCAACGGCGCCGGCAAGACTACGCTCTTCAACCTCGTCACTGGCCTGTTGCGTCCCAGCGCCGGCCGCATCCGCCTCTTCGACGCGGAGGTCACCGGCCTCAAGCCGCACCGGCGGGCGCGCCTGGGACTGGGGCGGACCTTCCAGATCACGACGCTCTTCCCGCGGCTCACGGTGGGGGAGAGCGTCCTGCTCGCCGTGCAGGGCGCGGACTCCGCGCGCTTCGCGCTGCATCGGCCGGTCACCGCCTATCCCCATCTCCTGGAGCGGACCGAGCGGCTGCTGGAGGAGTGGAGCCTCGCCGACCGGCGCGATGCGCCGACGCAGCGCCTGTCCTACGGCGAGCAGCGTCAGGTGGAGTTGCTTCTAGCCCTGGCCGGCGCCCCGCGCGTCCTGTTGCTCGACGAGCCGACGGCTGGACTGTCACCGGCGGAGACGCGGTCGGTGGCGGCCATGATCCGGCGTTTCCCGCGCGAGCTCACAGTGTTGCTCATCGAGCACGACATGGACGTCGCGCTCGACCTGGCCGACCGGGTGATCGTGCTCCACCAGGGGCAGGTTCTGGCCCAGGGTAGCCGCGACGAGATCCGGAGAGATGCGCGAGTCGCCGAAATCTATCTCGGCGCCGGGGAGGCCTGAGTGCTGGAGGTCCGCGACCTGCACGTCGCCTATGGGGAGAGCCACGTGGTGCAGGGGGTCTCGCTTGCCGTGCGCGACGGTGAGATCGCCGTCGTGCTGGGCCGCAACGGCGTCGGCAAGACCACGCTGATCCGCGCCATCGCCGGGCTCAACCCGCCCCGCGCCGGCCATATCATATTAAACGGGGAGGACATCACCGGCGCCGCGCCTCACGCGATCGCCCATCGGGGTGTGGGGCTGGTCCCGCAGGGCCGCCGGCTCTTCCCCTCGCTGACCGTGCGCGAGCATCTCGCCGTCGGCGCCCGCTCCGGCGGCGAGCGGGGCTGGACCCCGGCTCGGGTCCTCGAGCTGTTCCCGCGGTTGCGCGAGCGGCTCGGTCACCGGGGCAGCAAGCTCTCAGGCGGCGAGCAGGGCATGCTGGCCGCCGGGCGCGCGCTCGTCGGCAATCCCCGGATCTTGCTGTTGGATGAGCCGTCCGAGGGCCTAGCGCCGCTCCTCGTCCGAGACCTCGGGCGGATCCTCGGCGACCTCAAGCGCGGCGGCGCGTCGATTCTGCTCGTCGAGCAGAACCTGACCTTCGCGCTCCGCGTCGCCGACCACGTCTATTTAATGAACAAGGGCCAGATCGTCCACGAATGCCCACCCGACGCGCTACGCCGAGATGACGCCCTCAAGGCCCGTTGGCTGGGCGTCTGACGTCTCACTCATGAGCCCGCCCGGCATCGCTCCTCTCGCCTCTCGACCCGAGCCCCTCTCAGGTGTCACC
>JBOHPP010000251.1:0-18387 GCA_050731755.1 Candidatus Rokuibacteriota bacterium
ACGTGCTCTCGCGCCTGCTCTGGGGCGCGCGCGTCTCGCTCGTGGTCGGCTTCGCCGCCGTCGTGGCCGGCGGCCTCGTGGGCGCAGCGCTCGGTCTGCTGGCCGGCTTCCGCGGCGGCTGGATCGACACCGTGGTCATGACGGTGGCCGACGCCCAGCTCGCCTTCCCGTTCATCCTGCTGGCCATCGGGATCATCGCGGTGCTGGGGCCGAGCTTCCCCACGCTCATCGTGGTGATCGGGCTCTCGGGCTGGGTGGCCTACGCGCGCGTGCTCCGAGCCCAGGTGCTGGCGCTCCGGGGACGGGAGTTCGTGGACGCGATCCACGCGCTGGGCGGCTCCACGGCGCGCATCGTGCTGCGTCACGTGCTGCCCAATGTCGTCTCGTCGCTCGTGGTGATCGCCACGCTTGAGCTGGCCCGGGCCATCGTGCTGGAGGCGACGCTCTCGTTCCTGGGCCTGGGCGTCCAGCCGCCGACGCCGTCCTGGGGCGGAATGATCCACGAGGGACGCGAGTACCTCGATTCGGCGTGGTGGATCTCGACGTTCCCGGGCCTCGTGCTGATGGCGACGTCCCTGGTGGTGAGCCGCACCGGCGACTGGCTCCGAGACCTGCTCGATCCGACGTTGCGGGGGGAGTGACGCCTCTGGTCTACTTGGGCGGATGACGGCGGACCAGCCCCACCAGGCGCTCGAGCCCGCCCGGCTGCTGGAGCTCTACCGGACGATGCTGCGCATCCGTCTGTTCGAGGAGCGCGTGCGCGAGTTGTACGCCGCCGGGCGCCTGCCCGGCTTCATCCACCTCTCGGTGGGCCAGGAGGCCGTCGCCGCCGGCGTGGCCACCGCGCTGCGCGACGACGACTACGTGCTCTCGACTCACCGGGGGCACGGCCACTTCATCGCCAAGGGCGGCTCGCCGGGCGGGCTCATGGCCGAGCTCTACGGAAAGGCCACCGGAGTCTGTCGCGGCAAGGGCGGCTCCATGCACATCGCCGATCTCTCCGTCGGCTACCTCGGGGCCAACGGCGTCCTGGCCTCGGGCTGCGTCATGGCACCGGGCGTGGGGCTGTCGATCCGACACCGCGGCTCCGACCAGGTGGTGGTCACCTTCTTCGGCGATGGCGCCGCCAACCGCGGCCCGTTCCACGAGGGCGTCAACCTGGCCGCGCTCTGGACGCTGCCCGTCGTCTTTGTCTGCGAGAACAACCGCTGGGCGTCCAGCACCGCCCATGAGCTCTCGACGGCGGGCGGGAGCATCGCCGTCCGCGCCTTCGGCTACGGCATCCCCAGCGAGGCCATCGACGGCAACGACGCGCTGGTCGTCTATGACGCCACGTGCCGGGCCGTCGAGCGCGCGCGACGGGGCGAGGGGCCGTCGCTCATCGAGGCCCACACGATCCGCTGGGTCGGTCACTTCGAGGGCGACGCTCAGGCCTACCGGACCAAGGCGGAGGTGAAAGAGGGCCGCCGGACGGACCCGATTGCCCGGTTGCGCACATACCTGGCCGGTCGCGGCCTGCTCGACCGCGCTCACGCTGGACGCATCGGTATGGCCGTCGCCGCCGAGATCGAGGATGCCGTGGCCTTTGCCGAGGCGAGCCCGCTGCCCGAGCCCGGCGAGGCCCTGAGCGATCTCTTCGCCCACTACCCGTGGAGGGACTGAGGTGCCGGAGCTGGAGTACGCCGAGGCGCTGAACCTCGCCCTCCGTGAGGAGATGCAGCGCGACCCGACCGTCTACCTGATCGGCGAGGACATCGTGCTGGGGCTGCCCTTCGGCGTCACTCGCGGCCTGGCGAACGAGTTCGGTGCCCAGCGCGTGCTCAACGCCCCCATCTCGGAGGCGGCCATCGTGGGCTCGGCGCTGGGCGCGGCCATGACCGGGATGCGGCCCGTGGTCGACATGCACTTCGCCGACTTCGTCACCTGCGCGATGGACGAGGTCGCCAACCAGATCGCCAAGTCCCGCTACATGTTCGGCGGCCAGGTGGATTGCCCGCTGACGCTCCGGATGCCGTACGGCATCGGCCGCTCGGCCGGCGGCCATCACTCCAACTCGGTCGAGGGCTGGTTCATCAACATCCCGGGACTCAAGGTCTGCATCCCCTCGACGCCGGCCGATGCTCGCGGGCTGCTCAAGACCGCCATCCGCGACCCCGATCCGGTGCTCGTCTTCGAGCACCGCGGCCTCTACCGTGTGCGCGGCGAGGTCCCCGTGGCCGAGACGCTGGTGCCGCTCGGCGCGGCCGACGTCAAGCGCCCGGGCCGCGACGTGACGGTGGTGGCCACGGCGCGCATGGTCCACGAGAGCCTGGAGGCCGCGCGGCGGCTGGCCGAGGAGGGCGCCGAGGTCGAGGTGCTCGACCCCCGCAGCCTCGTGCCGCTCGACCGCGAAGCGCTGGCCGCCTCGGTGCGACGGACGCATCGGGTGGTGATCGCCGAGGAGGGGCCCATGCGCGGCAGCGTCGGGGCCTGGCTCGCCTGGGTGGTGATGGAGGATTGCTTCGACGACCTCGATGCGCCCATCGCCCGCGTGGCCGGCCCCAACGTCCCCATTCCCTTCAGCCCCCCGCTGGAGGCCGCCGTCACCCCCGGCGCCGACGACGTCATCGCCGCCGTCCGCCAGGTGCTGAAATAGAGGAGCCCCATATGACGACCGCCGCTGAGAAGGACGCCCTGATGCCGAAGCTCGACCAGGTGGTGAAAGACGTGCTCGCGTATTTCGCTGGGCCGGGGCGGGCCACCAAGGCCCGGGTGGACCGCTGGGGTGCGCGCGACGTCCTGATGCACTTCATCTACTTCCATCAGGCGACGGCGTGGGGCATCCAGTCTGTGGCTCTCGGCGGGCCGGTGTGGCTGGTGTCAGCGGAGACCGATCACGTGAACGAAGTCTGTCGCCGCCTGCACGAGCACGAGAGCTTCGATGATCTTCTGGCCCAGGTGCGCCTGGCCCACGCTCAGCTCCAGCACGCCGTCGGCAACGCGCCCGACCTCGACCGCCCGTGCTTCAAGCGCGCCAACGGCGACGTGATGACCGGGCGCCAGCGGCTGGAGGCGCTGACTCGCCACTGGGGCGAGCATGTCCGGGAACTCCAGGCGGCGACTACGGCCTGAGCGCCAAAGGCATTCCGGAACGACGCGGACCGATGGGCTGACGGGATGCCCTGGGTGCTGTTGTGCTGTTGTGCTGTTGTTGTTGACAGGTGACTACTGCTGTAAAGTAGCCCCCGATCCGTCCCAGTCGACCACAGGGGAGGCGAACCCTATGCGTAACCGACGCCTGCTGCCTAGCCTGCTCGTTGTCGTGGCCACACTCCTGACCGCCATCGCAGTGCTACCTGCCGACGGGCAGGCACCAAAACGCGGTGGCACGCTTCGGGTCTCCTACGGCAACGAGATCGCCCACCTCGATTTCCACACTGCGCCGGGCTACGAAATGATGTGGGTCGCCATGAACGTCGGCTGCGGCCTGGTCAACATCACGTCCGACGGCAAGTTCGTGGGCGACGCGGCCGAGTCGTGGCAGACCTCGGCCGACGGCCTCCTCTACACCTTCAAGCTCAAGCCGAACGTCCTCTTCCACGACGGCACCGCGGTCGACGCGGCAGCGGTCAAGTTCAGCATTGACCGCCTGAAGGACCCCGCCACCAAGTCGGGCATGCGGACCTTCTACGAGCCCGTGCACTCGGTCGAGGTCCTCGATCCGCAGACGGTGCAGGTCCGCTTGAACCACCCCTACGCCTTCCTCCTGCACATGCTTGCCGCGTACCGCACGGGCCTGATCCTCTACTCGCCGACCGCCACCCAGAAGTACGCGGTCGAGGACCGCAAGCAGGGCAAGCCGGGGGCGATCGTCGGATGCGGACCGTTCAAGTTCGTCGAGTGGGTGAAGGGAAGCCACCTGTTGATGGAGCGCTTCGACAAGTACTTCGTCCCCGGCCTGCCCTACCTCGACCGGGTGATGATCCGCACCATCAAAGACCCCGTGACCGAGATGGCCGCCTTCAAGGCCGGGGAGATCGACTTCATCGCGTCCTTCTCGCCCGAGCACGTCGACACCCTCCGGGCCCAGAATCCGAAGGCGCAGATCATGACGGGCAAAGAGACCACGCCGATGATGGCGGCGATGAAGGTGACCGTTCCGAAGGACGGCAAGCCGATGTCGACGGAGCGCGCACCGCACCCGATCTTCGGGGATCTCCGCGTGCGCAAGGCCATCGGCTGCTACGGGCTCGACCGGCAAGAGATCGTGAAGATCGCCTTCAAGGGCCTGGCGACTCCCTGGGTCGGGATGGCTCCCCCGGGCACGCTGGAATCGGTGAACGTCAACCACCTGTGCCCCTACGACCAGGCCAAGGCCAAGGGGCTCCTCGCCGAAGCGGGGTATGGCCCGTCGAAGCCGCTGACCCTCGAGCTGATGACCAACACCGAGAAGAGCGTGTTCAATGTCATCGCCACCGTCATCAAGGAGCAGATGGGGCGCATTGGCGTGACCGCGAATATCCGGCTGGTGGACAAGGTCAGCTGGATGAACACGACGCTCGGGGACGGCCCCTGGGACATGTACGTCGAGGACCTGCTGTCGCTGCTGACCATCGACAGCAATGGCTACCTGGCGAGCGCGTACCTCACGAACAAGTCGTCCGCGTGGAGCCACCCTCGCCATACCGATGCCAAGGTCGACGATTACTTCGCCCGGTACGCGAAGGAGTTGGACCCCGCGAAGCGCAAGGCGCTCGCGAAGGAGTTCCTGGAGTACATGGCCGACAAGCTGTACTGGAATACGATCTCGGGCTCGCCCTTCTACATGGTCGCGCAGCCTTGGATGAAGGGTTACGTATACAACGCCGAGTTCGAGGTGCACTACCACCGGGTGTGGCTGGACAAGTAAGGAGGCTTCGGAAGGGGGTCGTCGAGGCCTCCTCCGCCTGACGTATGCGCACCTACATCCTGAAGCGCTTGCTCCAGATCGTGCCGACGGTCCTCATGATCACCTTCGTGGTGTTCGTGATGATGCGGTCGGTCCCCGGCGACCCCGTCGTCGCGCTCCTCGGCGACGCGTACACCGAGGAGGATGCGATCAAGGCGCGCGAGGCGTACGGTCTGAACGAGCCGATCCTCGTCCAGTACGTCATCTGGCTCGGCAAGCTCGTCCAGGGCGACTGGGGCGCCTCGATCCTCACCGGGCGCCCGGTCCTTCAGGACGTGCTCATCCGTCTGCCGGTGACGCTCGAGCTGATCGTCCTGTCAATGGGCGTGGCGCTGCTGATCGCCATCCCGGCCGCGATCATCGGCGCCCTTCGCCAGAACACCTGGGCCGACTACACCGCGACGTCCGTCGCCATGATCGGGGTCTCCATTCCCGAGTTCTTCATCGGCGTCCTCCTCCTCCTGGTCTTCTCCATCGGCCTCGGCGGACTGCTCCCCAGCTCCGGCTGGGTCTATCTGCCCGGCACCTGCCCGACGATGGTGTGCGGATCGAGTATCTGGGGCAACATGCAGCACGTCCTCATGCCCGCGCTCGCGCTCGGCGTGGGACGGGCCGCCATCCTCACACGACTGCTCCGCGCCAGCATGCTGGAGGTCATCCGCACCGAGTACGTCACAACCGCACGCGCCAAGGGCTTGAGCGAGCGGCCCGTCGTGTTCAAGCACGCGCTGAAGAACGCCCTCATCCCCACGGTCACCGTGATGGGCCTCCAGGTGGGTTTCCTCATCGGCGGTGCGATCGTGGTGGAGACGTTATTCGCCATGCCGGGCCTCGGCACCTTCGGGATCGACGCGATCATCGCGCGTGACTACCAGCAGGTGCAGGGCTTCGCGCTTCTGACCGCCTTCGCGTTCGTCGTGATCAACCTGATTGTCGATCTGACCTACACCTTCCTGGACCCGCGGATCCGGTACGCCTGAGGCGACGGTGGCTGACGGCGGCGAGTCGCTCCGGATGAAGCCCGCGGTGATCAGCGGAGGAAGCGTCCGCGAGGCCGAGTTCCCGGTCGTCGGGGGCGTCGCCTGGCCGGCGCGCGCCGAGCGCTCGGAGTCGCCGCTCGCCCAGGCCTTGCGCCGGCTCCGGCGCAGCGCGACGGCCCTCGTCGGCGTGGCCGTGGTCGCCCTGCTGATCGTCGTCGCCATCTTCGCCGACATACTGGCGCCGCGGAGCCCGATCGCCAGCGATCAGACCCATACCTTCGAGCGGCCGAGCTGGGACTATCCGCTGGGGACGGACCAGCTCGGGCGCGACATGCTGAGCCGCGTCATCCACGGCACCCGGATCTCGCTGGCCGTGGGGGTGTCGTCCGTGCTGTTGGCCCTCTTCGTCGGGGTGCCGCTGGGAATGATCGCCGGGTTCTACGGAGGCCGCGTCGACACCTTCGTGATGCGTGCCATGGATCTGATCCTCGCCTTCCCCATCTACTTGCTGGCCATCATCCTGATGGTCATCTTCACGCCGACCGCGGGGCTCATCGGCACCATGAAGGTGACCGGCGCCATCGCCATCGTGAGGATTCCGATCTACGCGCGCCTGGTGCGGGGCAGCGTGCTCTCGATCAAGGAGAAGGAGTACATCGAAGCCTGCCGCGCCCTCGGCGTGCGCGATCCCTGGATCCTCTTCCGCCACGTCCTGCCCAACTGCCTGGCGCCCATCATCGTGACCACCACGCTCGGCATCGCCACCTCCATCATCGTGGAGGCCACGCTCTCGTTCCTCGGGCTGGGCACCCAGCCCCCCACACCGAGCTGGGGCTGGGACCTGAAGGCCAACGTGGCCTTCATCCAGTCGAATCCCTGGATTTCTCTGTTCCCCGGGATTGCCATCTTCGTCACCGTCCTCGGCTTCAATCTCTTCGGTGACGGCCTCCGCGACGCGCTTGACCCCCGCCTGAAGTAGCGGCCTCGGCTGACCTCCCGCACTGAAGGAGGTCACGATCGGTTAACCCCGCCAGTGCGAGAGGCGTTCGTTCAGGTGGTCGAGACCGAGCACGATGGTGATCGAAGCCACGGAGACCAGCGCGGTGGCGGCGAGGAGATGGGCGGCCTGAAAGCCGTTGGCGAAGGCGCCCAGCACGTGACCCATGCCGCGCACGCCGGCGAACATTTCGACGACGAGCACGCCGAGCAGGCAGAAAACGATCCCCAGACGGAGGCTGGCCAGCACCGTGGGCACGCTGGCGGGCAGGATCACCTTGCCGTAGATCTGCCAGGGCCGGGCCCCGAAGGAGCGGGCCACGGTGACGAGGGTCCGGTCCACGTCGCGCACGCCGCCGACGACCATGACGAGGATGGGAAACAGTCCGTGGATCGCGCCATAGGCGACCGCGGGGGCCGTGCCGAATCCCAGCAGCAGCACGATCCAGGGCAGAATCAGGATCTTGGGAATGCCATAGAGCGCGACGACGAATGGGTGGGCCACGTCGTGCAGGGCGCGGACCGAGCCGACGGCCAGCCCGGCGGGCACGCCGATTCCCACGGCGATGGCGTAGGCCAGCGCGGTCTTGCCGAGGGTGTCGGCCAGCGCCGCCAGCGCGGCGGGCGCGATGGCGACGAGAGCCCAGGCCACCGCGCTCGGCGGCGCCACGAACAGCGGATCCACCCAGCCGGCCCGGGCTACCGCCTCCCACGCCGTCAGCAACACGAGCACGCTCGCGACCTGAAGGAGTCGGACACGCAGGGTTTCGGCGCGTGCCGCGCTAGCCACCCGCGGCCGGGGTGTCTCGGAGCGATTGCTCACGTCGTCCACCGCCGGGCTCGCCGCTCGATGCCGCTGGCCAGCACGTCGGAGAGCACGATCAGCACGAGGGTGACGAGGACGAGCGCCACGTAGTCCGCCGTGCGGGCTAGCCCGTAAGCGTGGTTGATGAGCGAGCCGACGCCCGTCTTGGAGCCGAGAATCTCCCCGACGATGACGCCGATCACCGCGAGGGCCAGGCCCGTGCGCAGGCCACCCATCAGGGTGAAGAGCATCCCGGGCAGGAGCACTTTCACGAACACGCTCAGCCGCGAGGCGCCGAAGCTGCGCGCCACGGTGATGAGCTGCGGGTTGACCTGACGGATGCCGGCCAGCACGGCGAGCGTGATCGGAAAGAAGCCCAGCAAGAACCCGAAGGCGATCTTCGAGGCTGCGTCGAGCCCGAAGAACAGCATGAGCGAGGGGTACCACACCACCGCCGGCACCGCGTAGAGCGCCGCGAGGATCGGCGCCCACGCGCGGCCCAGCACGCGCTGGCCGCCCAGGACGAACCCCACGCCCACACCGCCGGCGACGGCGAGCGCGTAGGCGGCGGCAATCTCGCGAGCGGTGAGCCAGAGGTGCTCCAGCAGGTCGGGGTATGAGCGGAGCGCAACGACATCGCGGAGCGCCGGGAGCGCTGCCGAGGGCGGGACGTACAGCAGCGGGTTGCCCAGCCGCGCCGCCACCTCCCAGAGCGCGAGGGCGACCACGAGGATGGCCAGACGGGCGGTGACTACCGCTCCAGGCCGGCGGGTCGTCACGACTCGCTCATCGCGCGCAGCGACTCGTCGCGGATCTCGCTCCAGAGCTTGGCGCGCAGGGTCACCAGGTCGGGCGACTCCATGGCCCGCGGGTTCGGCATGGGCAGCTCCAGCAGGCTCTTGATGCGGCCCGGCCGCGCCGTCATGACCACGACCCGGGAGGACAGGGCCAGCGCCTCGCCCAGGCTGTGGGTGACGAAGATGACGGTCTTACCCATCCGGCGCCAGATGTCGAGCAGCCACTCTCCCATCAGCGTGCGGGTCTGCTCGTCGAGCGCCCCGAAGGGTTCGTCCATGAGGAGGATCCGGGCATCGATGGCCAGCGCGCGGCCGATCGCCACCCGCTGCCGCATGCCACCCGACAGCTCACGTGGGTATTTCTCGGAGAAGCCGCGCAGGCCGAGCGGGCCGAGGAGGTCGCTCGCCACCTGGCGGCGCCGGGCGCGCGGCACGCCTTGAAGCTCGAGACCGAAGGCCACGTTCTCCAGCGCCGTGCGCCAGGGGAAGAGCCCGGGGTCCTGAAAGACGGTGGCCACCCGCCGCGGGTCGGGGCCGCTGACGGGGGCGCCGTCGATCAACGCGCGCCCGGCGTCGGGGCTGACCAGCCCGCCCACCATGCCGAGCAGGGTGGATTTGCCGCAGCCCGAGGGTCCGATGATCGTGCAGAACTCGCCCTCGCGCACGGTCAGCGAGACGTCGCGCAGGGCCTCCACGGCGCCGGAGGCGGTCTCGAAGCGCTTGGCGACGCCTTCGATGCGGATGAGCGCGGCCGCGCTCACGAGAGCTGCAAGATCTCGCGCGCGATGACCAGCCGCTGGATCTCCGACGTGCCCTCGCCGATCTCGGTGAGCTTGGCGTCGCGGAAGATGCGCTCGACCGGGAACTCCGTGATGTAGCCGGCGCCGCCGTGGATCTGCACGGCCTTGGTGGCCGCCTTCATGGCCGCTTCCGAGGCGAAGAGCTTGGCCATGGCGGCGGCGTGCATGGCCGGCTGGCCCTGGTCCTTGAGGTAGGCCGCCCGCAGCGTGAGCAGGCGCGCCACCTCAACCTCGGTGGCCATGTCGGCCACCATGCCCCTGAGCCCGTTGAAGGCGGCCAGCGGCTGGCCGAAGGCCGTGCGTTGCTTCATGTACTTCACCGCCTGGTCGAGCGCCGCCTGGGCGATGCCCACCGCCATCGCCGCCATGGCGATGCGGCCGCCCTCCAGCACCTTCATGGCTTGCACGAAGCCCTGACCGCGCTCGCCGAGGAGATTGTCGGCCGGCACCCGCGCGTCCGCGAAGATCAGCTCGGCGGTGTCCGAGGCGTGCAACCCGAGCTTGCGGTACGGCCGGCCGGCGCTGAAGCCCGGCATCCCCTTTTCCAGAATGAAGGCCGAGATTCCCTTGGACTTCTTCGCCGGGTCGGTGCGGGCCATCACCACCGCCGTACCGCCCACGCTGGCGTTGGTGATGAATGCCTTGCTGCCGTTCAGCACCCACCCGCCGTCCCCCAGCTCGGCGCGCGTGCTCAACGCGGCGGCGTCGGAGCCCGAGCCGGGCTCGGTGAGGCCCCAGGCCCCGAGGACCTCGCCGCGCGCGAGCGGCGGCAGGTACTTCGCCTTCTGGGCCAGCGAGGCGAAGCTCAGGATGTGGTTGGCGCAGAGCGAGTTGTGAGCCCACATCGTGATGCCCACCGAGGCGTCGCCGCGATTCAGCTCCTCGACGATGAGGGCGTAGGAGACGTAGTCCAGCCCGGCCCCGCCGTATTCCTCGGGCACCAGCACGCCCAGGAAGCCGAGCGGGCCCAGCAAGCGCACGATCTCCCCGGGGAACTCGTGGCGCTCATCGTAGGGGGCGATCTTCTCGCCCAGCTCGGCCTCGGCGAAGTCGCGGGCGACCTGACGGATCTGCTTCTGGTCGTCGGTCAGCTCGAAATCCACGACATGCCCCTAGACCGCGGTCCGGACGTTCTCCCGAACGAAGCGGACGATGTCCTGCGTCGAGGTGCCGGGGCCGAACAGCTCCTTGACGCCCAGCGCCTTGAGCGCCGCCACGTCCTCGGGCGGGATGATGCCGCCACCGAAGACGACGACGTCCTCCGCTCCCTTTTCCTTGAGCAGCTCCAGCACGCGCTTGAAAAGATGGTTGTGGGCCCCGGAGAGCACGCTGAGCCCGATGGCGTCGGCGTCTTCCTGGACGGCGGTGGCCACCACCTGCTCGGGCGTTTGGTGCAGCCCGGTGTAGATGACCTCGAAGCCGGCGTCGCGCAACGCCCGGGCCACCACCTTGGCGCCGCGATCGTGCCCGTCGAGGCCTGGTTTGGCGACGACCACACGGATATTCTGCTCGCTCATGGGTTGGCCACCGTTCGAGCGCGGGCTTCGCCCGCGCAACCCTCTCCGGGGGGAGGCCCGGAAGGGGGGCGCAGCCCCCCTCCGGGGAAGACCACGCGGATCTTCCGCTCACTCATGGCTAATCGTGGTCCTGGCCGGCCAGGACGGCGCGAAGCCTCTCGCCGACCTTCACGATCTGGCCGCGGTCGCCGGGCACGAGCTTCCAGTCGAAGCCCTTCCCGTCGTTGGCCCAGCGGGGGATGAGGTGCAGGTGGAAGTGCGGCACCGACTGGAACGCCGCCGCGCCGTTGGCCTGGAGCACGTTGAGCCCGTCGGGCTTGACCGCCCGGAGGAGCGCCAGCGCCACGCGCTTGGCCGTGGTCATGGCCGCCTTCAGATCGTCCTCGTCGGCCTCGAAGATGGTCGGGGCGTGCTTCTTGATCACCACGAGGCAGTGGCCCGAGGTGAGCGGGTTGATGTCCATGAACACCAGCGTCCGCTCGTCTTCCCAGACCTTCATGGAGGGAAGCTCGCCATCACGGATCTTGCAGAAGACGCAGTCGGACATGGCCTCCTCGCTCGCTAGACCTCGACCGTCCAGCCGTGGGTGTCGGGAGCGCTGGCGTACTGGATGCCCACGATCGTGTCGTAGAGCCGTTGCGTCAGCTCGCCGATCTTTCCTCCGTTGATGACGATGCGCTCGCCCTGGTAGGCCAGCTCGCCCACCGGGGAGATGACGGCGGCGGTACCCGTCCCCCACACCTCGCGAAGCTGGCCCTGACGAGCCGCCTGGCGCACCTCGTCGATGGACACCTGCCGCTCGGAGACCCGCAGCCCCCACTCACGCATGAGGGTGAGCGAGGAGTCGCGGGTGACGCCGGGCAGGATGGTGCCCGAGGTCAGTGGCGGCGTCACTACCTCGTCGCCGATCCGCAGCATGATGTTCATGGTACCGACCTCATCGAGGTACTTGCGCTCGCGCCCGTCCAGCCATAGCACCTGGGTGAAGCCGAGGTGCTTGGCCTCCTCGGCCGCGTACAGGCTGGCCGCGTAGTTCACGCCGGTCTTGGCCGCGCCGACGCCACCCTCGACCGCCCGGACGTACTTGTCCACGACGAGGATCTTCACCGGGTTCAGGCCTTCGGGATAGTAGGCGCCGACCGGGGAGAGGATCACGTAATAGATGTAGGACTTGGCCGGCCGCACCCCCAGGAAGGGCTCGCTGGCGATGATGGTCGGCCGCACGTAGAGCGCGGTGCCCACCGTCGCCGGCACCCACTCCTTCTCCAGGCCCACCAGCGTCACCAGCGACCTGAGGGCCATCTCGGGGTCCAGCGGCGGGATGCAGACCCGCTGGGCCGAGGCGATCATGCGCTCGACGTGCTTCTGGGGGCGGAAGAGGCGGACCCGACCGTCCCCGCCGCGGAAAGCCTTGAGGCCGTCGAAGACAGCCTGCGCGTAGTGGAGCACGCACGCCGCCGGATCCAGGCTGAGCGGCCCGTAGGGCTCGATGCGCGGGTCGTACCAGCCCTTCTCCTCCTGGAAGTCCATGACGAACATGTGATCGGTGAAGACGGTGCCGAAGGTCAGCTCACTCTCCCGGGGCTTCGGCTTCTTCGTCGTCGCCCTGGTGATCCGGATCGGCTCGCTCATCGCTCTCCTCGCCTCTCCTTCTAGAAGATAATGGGCTCGCGGTAGAGGCCAAAGACCTGCCGGTACACGTCGGAGATCTCCCCCAGGCTCGCGTAATCCTTCACGGCGTCGATGAGCACCGGCATCACGTTGCCGCCGGTGCGGCAGGTCTCGGCCAGCTGCTTGAGTCGCCGCTCGACCCGGCTCATGTCCCGCGCCGCCTTGAAGCGCTGAACCCGCTCGATCTGCTCCCGCTCCACCTGCTCCTCGATGCGCAGGTAGTTGATGGGCTTCTCCTCGCGCATCGCGTACTTGTTGACGCCGACGGTGATCTTCTCGCTGCGGTCGTCCATGAGCTGGTAGCGGTAGGCGGCGTCGGCGATCTCCTTCTGGGGATAACCGGTGTCGATGGCCCGGATCATCCCGCCCATCTGGTCGATCTTTTTGATGTACTCCAGCGCCGCCGCCTCCATCTGGTCGGTGAGGGACTCCAGATAGTACGAGCCCCCGAGCGGATCGATGGTGAGGGGCACGCCGGTCTCCTCGGCGATGACCTGCTGGGTGCGCAGGGCGACGGTCACCGCGTCCTCGGTGGGCAGGGCCCACGTCTCGTCGTAGGAGTTGGTGTGGAGCGACTGGGCGCCGCCCAGCACCGCGGCCAGCGCCTGCAGCGCCACCCGGGCGATGTTGTTCAGCGGCTGCTGCGCGGTGGCCGAGACCCCGGCCGTCTGCGTGTGGGTGCGCAGGCGCATCGACTCGGGCTTCCGGGCCCCGTAGCGCTCCTTGAGGAAGCGCGCCCACATTCGCCGGGCCGCGCGCAGCTTGGCCACTTCCTCGAAGAAGTCGTTGTGGACGTCGAAGAAGAAGGACAGACGGGGCGCGAAGGCGTCCACGTCCAGTCCCCGGGCCAGGGCCGCCTCCACGTAGGCCAGGCCGTCGGCCAGGGTGAAGGCCAGTTCCTGCACCGCCGTGGATCCCGCCTCCCGGATGTGGTAGCCGGAGATGGACACCGGATTGAAGCGGGGCACGTGCCGGACCGTGAACTCGATCATGTCGGTGACGATGCGCACGGCCGGCTCCGGCGGACAGATCCATTCCTTCTGGGCAATGAACTCCTTGAGCATGTCGTTCTGCATGGTGCCACCGACCCGGGGCCAGCCCACGCCCTGCGTGTCGGCCACCGCCAGGTACATGGCCAGCGCGACCGACGCCGTGCAGTTGATGGTCATCGAGGTCGTCACCTCGCCCAGCGGGATGCCGTCGAAGAGACGCTCGAAGTCGTCCAGGGTGGAGATCGACACGCCTTCCTTGCCCACCTCGCCGCGGGCGCGCGGGTGGTCGGCGTCGTAGCCCATGAGGGCTGGCATGTCGAAGGCGGTGGAGAGGCCGGTCTGGCCTTCGGCCAGCAGGTACTTGAAGCGGGCGTTGGTGTCCTCGGGCCGGCCGAAGCCGGCAAACATCCGCATCGTCCACAGCCGGCCCCGGTACATCGTCGGGTACACGCCCCGCGTGAACGGGTACTCGCCGGGATGGCCCAATTTCTCGGCGTACGACCAGTCCTTCAGGTCGTCGGGAGTGTAGAGCGGGCGCACCGGGATCCCCGACAGCGTCTCGAACCGCACGGGACGCTCGGGCGCCCGGCGCTTGGCCTCGGACGTCTTCCTCCGCCGGCGCTGCTCCTCGCTCATGCGTCGCCTCCAAGGATGGCGCGAGCGATCACCAGCTTCTGGATCTGCGAGGTTCCCTCGTAAATCTGGGTGATCTTCGCGTCGCGGAAGTAGCGCTCCACCTGGTACTCGCGGATGTAGCCGTAGCCGCCGTGCACCTGGATGGCGTCGGTGGTGACCTTCATGGCCATCTCGGCCGCGAAGAGCTTGGCCATGGACGCGGCCACGCCGTAGGGTTGGCCACGATCCTTGAGCGCAGCCGCCTGCAGCACGAGCAGGCGCGCCCCCTCGATGGCGGTGGCCATGTCGGCCAGCATCCACTGCACCATCTGGTGCTGGCCGATGGGCACGCCGAACGCCTTGCGCTCGCGCGCGTAGGCCAGGGAGCGCTGCCAGGCGCCCTCGGCGATGCCCAGGGCCTGGGCGGCGATCCCGATGCGGCCGCCGTCGAGCGCGCCCATGGCGATCTTGAAGCCCATGCCTTCGGCGCCCAGGCGGTTGGCCACCGGCACCCGGCAGTCCTCGAAGACGAACTCCGCGGTGTCGGAGGCGCGCAGGCCAAGCTTGTCCTCCGTCTTGGGCGCGAGGAACCCCGGCGTGCCCTTCTCGACCAGGAACGCCGAGATCCCGTGGTGGGCCTTGGCGCGGTCGGTCTGGCAGAACACCAGCGCCGCCGCCGCCTCCCGTCCGTTGGTCACGAACGCCTTGCGGCCGTTCAGCACATAGTGATCCCCGTCACGGACGGCCAGCGTGTGCTGGTTCCGGGCGTCGGAGCCGGCCTGGGGCTCGGTCAGCGCGAAGCAGCCGATGTGGTGACCCTGGGCGAACGGCGTGAGGAAGTGTGCGCGCTGGGCGTCGGTCCCGTACTTGAGCACGGGGTCGCAGTAGAGCGAGTTGTTCACCGACATCACGACGGCGTGGGAGGCGCACTGCTTGGCGATCTCGACCAGAGCCACCACGTAAGCCACGGTGTCGCTGCCGCTGCCGCCCCAGGTCTCGGGCACGGCGATGCCGAGCAGCCCCAGCTCGCCCATGCGCTTGACCGTCTCGTGGGGGAAGCGGCTCTCGCGGTCGATCTCCTCCGCGATGGGCTTGATCTCGGTCTCGGCAAACTCCCGCGCCGTTGCCCGGATCATCTGCTGCTCGTCCGTCAGGTCCAGCCTCATCGCGGTTCTCCGTTACTTGTCCAGCAGCCGCTTGAACTCTTGCGTCAGTTGCGGCACGACTTCGAACAGGTCGGCCACGATCCCGTAGTCGGCGATCTTGAAAATAGGAGCCTCAGGATCCTTATTCACAGCAACGATAACCTTGGAAGTGCGCATACCCGCGAGATGCTGGATGGCGCCCGATACTCCAAAGCCCATGTAGAGCTTGGGCGAGATCGTGCGCCCGGTCTGGCCGATCTGGAAGCGATGCGGACGCCAGCCGGCGTCCACCGCGGCGCGGGAGGCGCCGACCGCGGCGCCGATGACCGCGCCCATCTGCTCCAGGATCACGTAGTTTTCCGGGCCCTTCATCCCGCGTCCGCCCGAGATCACGATCTCGGCCTCGGTCAGCTCGGGCAGGCCCGTGGAGACCTCTTCCCGGCGCTCGACGAACTTCATCTGGGCAGCGGGGGCCGACACCGCGGGCCGCTCCACCGGCGCCGTCCGGCCGGCCTGAGCGTCGGCGGGCCGGAAGACGTTGGGGCGCAGCGTGGCAACGCACGGGCGCTTGGCCCACGTCACCTTGCTGAGGAGCTTGCCGGCGTAGACCGGACGGGTGGCCACGAGCGTGTCGCCGTCGAGCGCGAAGCCCACGGCGTCGGCCGCGATGCCCACGCCCAGGCGGGCGGCCAGACGGGCCAGCAGCTCGCGCTGGCGACTGGTCACCGGTCCGAAGATCGCCTTCGGCGATTCCTTCTGGGCCAGGTCCCCGAGCGCGCCCGCCCACACCTCGCTCCGGTAGGGCGCGAACGCAGCGTTCTCCAGCAGCCAGATCTTGCCGGCGCCCCACTCGCCGAGCTGCTTGAGCCCCTCGTCGGTGGCCTGGTCGGTGAGCCACACGGCCTCGGTCGGCCCGCCGAGGCGCGTCGCCTCGCCCAGCACCTCGGCCATGACCTTCTTCGGGCGGCCGCTGCGATCGTCTTCGACCACGCACCAGAATGCGTTCATGGCTAGATCGCCTTCGCTTCTTCCCGCAGCGCGCGCACCAATTCTTTGACCGCCGTCGCCACGTCACCCTGGAGGACGCGCCCGGGCGGGCGGGGCGGCAGCGCCTCGAGGTTGACGACGCTCAGCTGGCGCTCGACGGCGCCCAGGCCGAGGTCGCCGGCCTTCACGTTCTTGATCTCCTTCTTCTTGGCGCCCATGATCCCCTTCAGTGTCGGATAGCGGGGCTCGTTGAGCCCCTTCTGGCAGGTGAGCACGGCCGGCAGTGGCAGCTCGAAGACTTCCAAACCGCCTTCCACCTGACGCGCCACCCGGATCGACTTGCCGCCGGCGTCCACGGCTTCCTCCATGATCCAGTAGGCGCTCGGCCACCCCAGGATCTCGGCGAGCTGCGCCGGCACCGCGCCCATGTCGTCGTCGATGGCCTGGCGGCCGCAGAGGACGAGCTGCGGCGCCTCCTGCTTGATCACGGCGGCCAGCGCCCGCGCCGCGGTGAGCGTGTCGGCATCGGCCAGAGCCGGATCGTTCACGTGGATGGCGCGGTCGCAGCCCATGGCCAGGCACGAGCGCAGCGTCTCCTTGGCGCGCTCGGGGCCGAGGGTAACTGCGACGACCTCGCCCTGCCCGCGCTTCTCCTTGATCCGGAGCGCTTCCTCGACGGCGAACTCGTCGTAGGGCGACACGATCCAGGTGATCCCGGCGGTGTCGATGGCTTTGGAATCGGCCCCGATCTTCACCTGCGTGGCGGTGTCGGGCACCTGCTTCACGGCCACGAGAATCTTCATGCGGTGGCTCCTTCGTAGTGCAGCTCCCGGGTGATGCGGAAGCGGTCGCCGGGAATGAAGACGCGATCGAAGACGACGGACCGGCCGTCGGTGGCGTAGGACACGCGCTCGGACTGGAAGGCCGGAGCGCCGGCCCGACAGCCGAGCTCCCGCGCCTCGTGCCGTCCGAGTCGGACGGCGAACACGCTCTCGCGCGCCCGCTCGATGGTCAGGCCCAGCTTGAACTCGAGGGCCTGGCGGAGCGGCGTGGCGGCGAGGTCCGCCTTCATCACCTCGTCGCCAAGTGGACCGGGCAGGAACGAGCGCTGCAGGCTCATGGGATGGCCGTCGACCAGGCGTAGCCGCTCGATCTGGAGCACGCGGGCCCGGGGCCCCAGGTCGAGCGCCGCCGCCGCGCGGCGGTCGGCGATCAGGAAGCGGGCGGAGAGCAGCCGAGTGCTCACGGGCTCACCCTGGGCCAGGAGATCCCCGGCGAAGCGGCGAAGCTGGAGGATGTCGTAGTCGATGGAGGGCCCGGCCACGAACGTGCCCAGCCCGTGCTGCCGCCGGATCAGCTGGTCCCGCTCCAGTAGCTCGAGAGCCTGGCGCAGCGTCATGAGGGTGACGCCGAACTCGCGCGCCAGCCGTCGCTGGTTGGGCAGTCGCTCGCCCGGCGTGAGCTCACCGTGCTGGATGCGCTCGCGCAGCGCTTCGGCGATCCGATGGTACCGGGGAACGCGACCGTTCAATCCGCCCTCCGCGGTGTTCTAGAACACTCACGAGCCATGTATCCCGCGAGGCGACAGCGGGATCGTGAGACTGCGGCGATGGGAAGTAACAGCGCGCCGCGGACGGCCATATTGTAGGCGCCCCCGGAGGATGGGCGCAAGTTTGCGTCAGCGTGGGGGGCGGGCGGGGCCGTGGCGACGCCGGCGCCAGAGGCGCATGGCCACGGTGGTCGCCGTTCCGAGGAGCACGAGGCCAACGGTCGCCACGATGACCGGTCCCATTCCCACGCGCTCGACGACAGCACGCCAGCGATCACCGAGCACGTACCCGAGAGCGATGAAGGTGCTGGCCCACAGGATTGCCCCCAGGACGTCGAAGGCGAGATAGCGCGGGTAGGAAATGACGCCCGTCCCCGCCAGGGGTGAGGCGAAGATGCGGACGCCGGCCACGAAGCGTCCGATCACGATGGTGAGGGGTCCAAACCGCTCGAAGTGTTCCCGCGTGCGGCTCAGGCAGCGCCCGGAGCCCAGCGAGAGGCGACAGTAGGCGCGGAGCAGCCGGTGCCCGCCCACCCGCCCGGCGGCGTACCAGAGGTGGTCCCCGACGAGCGCGCCGACCGCGCCGGCCGCGGCCAGGGTCGCGGC
>JBOHPP010000252.1:0-4958 GCA_050731755.1 Candidatus Rokuibacteriota bacterium
GTGGTGATGAGTGCGCAGTGCCTGATGTCGGCCCTTGGCCCCGGCCAGGATCACGGCCTCCTCGCGAAACAGTTCGTCCAGCGCGGCCAGCCCGTGCGCATGGACCCACGCGAGCAAGTGCTGGCGGGTGGTCGTCATCCCGGCGAGCATCGGCTCCACCAGGTGCCCCGGCACCAGGCCGGCCTCATTCTTCCCTTGCGTTCGCGGCGCTCTCGCTGTTTTCTTCGTCATGGCGGCTCCTTGGTCCCAGCCTCTGGGGACCGTTTGTCTTGGCCGACGCGATTCTCACGCCGACCAGGGAGCCGTCGCTACTCAGTTCTCAAGTTCAACAGGTCCCGGGACATCTCCGGCACACTTGGCCTTCTGGGACAGGCTCTGGCTCGCCAAGTTTGAGGAGTGGGAGCGCACTGCTGTGGTGAGGGTACCGCCCGTCGAGCACTTCGTTAACGGAATCAACGACGGCATGCTGCCGTGGTGGCATGCCATTGCGCCAGCTCAGATCAGGTACGAGGTGATCGCGGCTGCTGAGGCGGCGGACAGCAAGACTGAGAGCCTGCCTGAGGCATTGGTCGAGGCAATCCTTGCCGTGCGTCCGCGGACTCTTGTCCGTGCAACCCATCGCCGTCAGCATCTGGACGAAATCGAACGCGCTCTTGCCGACTGATGGCAGGGACGCAGCCATCAAGGGCCTTCTAACCCCACGCTTCAGCAGACCGGGTGCTCGCGTTGCTCGCATCCCGGCCGCTGAGCGTGCGCGTTAGGCATCGGTTTGTCCACTGCACGATCCTAGGAGGCGCGAGACGAAGCATCATGGACACGGACCTCGAACGGATGTCGCGCGAGCAGCTTATCGAAGAAGTCATGAAGCTGCGAGAGGGCATCCGCAAGCATCGTGATAGTACGAAGCATGAACTCTGCTGGCATCATCCAGCGCTGTGGGGACTGTTGCCGGAGAGGACCGATCCACTTCCTGTGGTGCCGGACTGGCCGCAGTTTCTGCAAGGCTGCCTGAGGTATCGCCAGTCGCTTGACGAACAAATGCCTGACGCTCCGCGAACGAAGGAGCCCTACCAACGATGAATCGTCTGCCTGACCACGGCATCCAGCCGACGGCCTCCGGCCGCGGCTGATACCGACCGTTCGGCGCACTGCGGAGTAACCCGAAGGACCGAGGGTCTTCGCCCGTCGGCGTCGCAATGAAGGGACGTACGAGAACCGGGGCTGGGCAACGAGCCAGCGCGCCGTGAAGCGCGCCTCGACGGGTGGCGCAAGGTCGGAAGCCGGTGGGAGGTCGATATTACGCATCGAAGGGCCCTGGGTAGTATATCGGCATGCGCCGCAGGGTCTGGGTTCGTGATCCACACTCCGGCGGTGCGAAGATCCCGGCAATGGTCCGGGAGCGCACCGAGCAGCGCATCCTGAAGTATGCGGAGGCCCGCTATGCCGGCAAGTTCACTCGGCTGGACATCCGGTTCCACGGGGCGCTGTGCTACATCGACGCCTACACCGAGCCCGTGGCGCCGTCGCGTGGGCTGCTTCGTGCCTTGGGCGAGACCCGCCAGCAGCACCTCCGGCGGCTGCGGAACGTTCCCCTCCACCTGTGCCGGCTACGCTACTTTGGGGACGAGGAGGCTTGGAGCATGGCCTTCTACACCTACAGCAACGAGCGCTACGAGCCGTGCACGTTCCGCAACGGCACCTTCTACGGCACGGCTGAGGGCGCGTTCGAAGTGGGCGCGGCTTACCTCCGCGCAAGGTGAGTATTTCTTGCGGGAGTTGCCGCCCGAAGAGGGATGGATGGCTGAACCTGTGGTGGGACGATGAGGCCCCGAACTACGCGCTCCAGCGGCCCGGGGCTCGCGCTTCTCGCCCCGTCCGCTGAGCGCGAGCGTTGAACTAAACCGCTGACGCGGTAGGCTGGGCAGCACGCTCCGAGCAGCGCTCTGCATCATTACGTAGTTCCGTTCGGAAGGCTAAGGGCAGTCCGGTGATCTCGACCACAGTATTGACGGTGCCGAGCAGGCTGCCCATCAGTGTGTAGAACTGAACTTCGCCCGAGAGCAGCATCTCGAGCGCCGTCGGATCGCCGCCGGGAATGCCGTCGTTCTCGGGATACGTCTCGACCACGAAGCGCCCGCCGGTCTCAGCGCGTACAGCCTCTCACATCGCCCTGAGCCAGCAGCCGAGCGGGCTGCGGCCGGCTGGTTGTGGAACTGCCGCCAGGCGTTCACTGGAGCGAGATCCGCCGGACCCAGTAGTAGCGGGCGATCCGTCCCACGTCGTCGGCGCCGACGCGGTTGAGCAAGACCGTCGTGCCGTGCACGCCGCTCACCACGCCGTGACCTTGGAACAACCGAATGTGGAAGTCCTCGGGGGCGAAGCCGAGCGTCACGGCAACGTTGGCACGCCCTTCGCGGTGGAGCGCCTGGGCCACCGCCGCGTCGAGGCGCCGTGGCGCCGTCAGGCTGAGGAACGCTTCCCACCCACCCCAGACGGCGACGGCCGCCACGAGAAAGGCGATGGTCCGGTGGCGGAGCGCCCTCACGGCGCCGTGGAGACGAGGCCCCAGCGCTCCACCGTGCGCCGCTCGAGCGGTTGCAGGATCAGCCGGTCGGTGGCGAGCCAGAGGAGCCCGATGGTCACGATCCCAACCAGGATGGTGTCGGTCTGATGGAAGTTGGCGGCGTTGTAGATGAGGAAGCCCAAGCCGGTGCTGGTGGCGATCATCTCGGCGGCGATGAGGGCGCGCCAGCCGAAACCGATGGCCATGCGCAGCCCGGTCACGATGCTGGGCAGGGCGCCCGGAATCAGAACGTGCAAAATCAGGTGACGGCGAGAGCCTCCGAGCGTCCGCACGGCGTGCTCGAAGATCCGCGGCACGGTGCGGACGCCAATCAGCGTGTTGAAGAAGACGAGAAAGAAAATCGTGTTGGACATGATGAAGGTGACGCTGGTCCAGCCCAGGCCGAACCAGGTGACGGCGAGCGGTAGCCAGGCGATCCCGGACAGCGCGTTGAAGAAGCTCGCGATCGGCTCGAGGACCGCGGCCAGGCGGCGGCTCAGCCCGACGAGCACACCGAGGGCAACGGCCAGCGGAGCGCTGACCACGACACCGAGGAGCACGCGGCCGAGGCTGGCCGCGACGTTGACCCAGAGCGAGCCGTCGCGAGCCAGCTCCCACGACGTGCGCAGGACATCGCCCGGCGGCGGCAGAAAGATGGCCGGCACCATCCCGGTTCCCGTGACGAGCGCCCAGCCGGCGAGCAGGACGGCAAACGGCGCGGCGCCGCGAACGGCCGCCCTCACCTTTGCACCAGGCCCCAGCGAGAGATGGTGGCCTCCTCGAGCGGGCGCAGCAGGAAGTAGTCCAGGACGAGCCAGAGCACGCCGATCGTCCCCATGCCGAGCATGATGCGGGCCGTGAGGTGAAAGGCCTGGGCGTTGAAGATCATGAACCCCAGGCCGTGGGCGCCCACCAGCATCTCGGCGGCGATGAGCGCACGCCAGCCGTAGGCCAGCCCCAGACGCATCCCGGTGGCGATGCTGGGCAGCGCGCCCGGCAGCAAGACATCCCTGACGATCCGCCAGCGCGAGGCGCCCAGGGTCCTCAGCGCGTTGACGTAGAGGGGGGGTACGCTGCGCACGCCCAGCAGCGCGTTGAAGATCACCGGAAACAACACGGTGTAGTTGACGGCCACCAGGATGGTGCGCTCGCCAAAGCCGAACCAGACGAGCATGAGTGGCAGCCAGGCGATGCCGGAGACAGACTGGAAGAAGTTCAGGAGCGGGTAGGCGAAGTCGGCCACGCGGCGACTCATCCCCAGAACAAGACCCAGCGGCACGCCGGCGGCGAGGCCGATCAGCGCCGCCAGCAGCATGCGCCGTAGGCTCTCGGCGACATAGGTGGGCAGGATGCCCTTGACGACGAGGTCCCCGAACGCAGCGAAGACCGCGGTGGGCGGCGGCAGATAATAGTCGGGCACGGGCAGGGTGGCGGCGGCCAGGCCCCACGCGGCCAGGGTCGCGGCCAACACGGCGGCCCAGGTCGCGGCCAGATCCCAGCGCACCGTCACGGCCGCTCGTCCTCCCCGCCCACCTCCTCCCGCACCAGCGCCAACACCCGGTCCTTGGTGGCGGCGAACGCGGCGTCGGAGGTGAAGATCTTCCAGGTGCGCCGCTCGCGCGGAATGCCGACTGGCACCAGGGCTTTCACCCGGCCCGGGCGGCGCGAGAGCACACAACACCGGTCGCCGAGAAACACCGCCTCCTCGACGTTGTGGGTGACGAAGAGGATGGTCTTGCCCGTGGCCTGGGCGATGGCGTTGAGCTCCTCCTGCAGCGTGATGCGCGTCTGCGCGTCCACCGAGGCGAAAGGCTCGTCCATCAGCATCACTTCGGGGTTGGCGGCCAGCGTGCGCGCCACCGCCACCCGCTGCTTCATGCCGCCGGACAGCTCGTGCGGATACTTCTTCTCGAAGCCGCTAAGACCCACCAGGTCCACGAAGCGGCGGACCACGGCCGCCCGTTCGGCGCGCGGCACGCCCTGGATCTCCAGACCGTGGGCGATGTTCCGCTCCACTGTGCGCCAGGGCAGGATGGCGAACTCCTGGAAGACGACGCCGCGATCGCGGCCCGGGCCGGTGACGGGGCGGCCGTCCAGCAACACCGCGCCGCGGGCCGGCGGCATCAGCCCGGCCAGGATGTTGAGGAGCGTGGTCTTGCCGCAGCCGCTGGGGCCGACCACGGTGAGGAACTCGCCCTCGCCGACCTCCAGGTCCACGCCGTCGAGCGCCACCACGCGCTCGCGGGTGAAGGGGTTGACGTACTCGTGACCGAGCCCCTTCAGCGCGATCTTGGCGGGCACGCGCGCGCCGGTGCCGTCCTCAGGACGCCGGCTTGAGGTCGGTGAAGAGCTGCGGATGCGTCCGCATCACCTTCTCGATGAACCGGAGCTCGAT
>JBOHPP010000253.1:0-16989 GCA_050731755.1 Candidatus Rokuibacteriota bacterium
GCGCGGGCCTTGGCTCGCGCCGGGCGCGGCCCGGACCGCGGCGATCGCGACGTCCTCGGGACTCTGGCGGCGCCGGCGGCTCCTCGTCCCTCGCAGCCGGCGCCCCGGCCAGCGTCCGGTACGAGAGCCGGCGGAACTCGATGCCGAGCGTGGCCGCCACGTCGCCGACGGCGTCGAAGGCGCGGTCCTCCGACACGATCTCCATCACGTCTCCGGGGCGGGCGCCGGCCAGCCACACGCCCGCGCTCACGGCAATGCGGAGATCGCTCCAGTCGCGCACGCCGGTGGAGGGCGCGCTGTGGACGAGCTGGGCCCCCTGCCGCGCTAGCACCCGTGCGGCGTCGGAGCCGATCACCCGCCAGTTGCCGACCGCGATCAGCTCGGTGCGCCGGCCGAGGCGGTCGATGGCCAGACGGTCGATCACGTGGGCGACGTGCTCGGCGCGGCTGGTGTTCTCGATGTCGAGGAAGATCACGCGCCGGCGCGCCGGCAGCGGGCGCTCGGGCTCCGGCGCCGGCACTCGGGCGGCGAACACGGGCTCCGGCCTGGCGAGCGGCAGGTGCGGCTCCGGCTCGGGCGCCGCCGGCTCGGTCTCGGGGTCGGTCATGGTCGGATGATACGCGATGCGCCCGGGTCGGGCGGTATCCTGCCGTGTCAAGTCGTCGACACGAGGGCGACAGCCTGACCAGACTTCGCGCGGCCCGGACCTAGCGAAGCGCAAACTCCGCGGAAAATCTCGGTGGGACAAGCGTTCAGGCTTGGCATCGCCGGTGCACCGGGCCCGGGTCGATGCGCACCTCCCGGCAAGCCCGACCAATTCGTTACCACTTCTCCGGCATCGCCGGGGCGGGCATGAGCCCCCTGGCCCAACTCATGCGCGCCCGCGGCCACGAGGTCCAGGGCTCGGACCGCTCCTTCGATCAAGGCAAGAGCCAGGACGTCGCCGAGGGCCTGAGCCGGCTCGGGATCGCGCTGAAGCCCCATGACGGGACGGCGGTGATCCGAGGGATCGACCGCTTCGTTCACTCCACCGCGGTCGAGACGGACACTCCGGAGATGCGGACGGCGCGGGCGCTCGGCATCGAGCTGGTGCCCCGGCCGGCCCTCTTGGCCGAGGTGCTCAACGCCGGCCGGCCCGGTGTCGCCATCTCAGGCACGAGCGGTAAGAGCACCATCACCGGCATGGTGGCGTGGCTCACGCGCCAGGCCGGCCTGCGGGTAACGGTGCTCGGCGGCGCGGCCCTGGTCGGCGAAGGCCGCGGCGGCTGCCTCGTCGCGGGCCCCATCGATGGCCCGGTGGTGGCCGAGGCCTGCGAATCCGACGGCACCCTGGTCGGCTACCGCCCCGCGATCGGCCTCATCCACAACATCACCCGCGATCATGGCGAGCTGCCGGCGATGCGCGCGCAGTTCGCCACGTTTGCCGGCCAGTGCGGCAAGCTGTTGGTCAACGCCGCCTGCCCCGAAGCCGCCGCGCTTGGTCGTAGCGTGAGCGCCTTCCCCTACGGTGACGCCCCGCTGGCCCAGGCGCGGCTCGAGGTCTTCAGCGCCGGGCCCGACCGGGGCTTCGGCGTGCTCAACGTGCCGTCGGGACTGATCGCGCTCGACGTACCGCAGCCTGGTCTGCACAACCTGGAAAACGCGGCGGCGGCGGCCCTGGTGGCCGTCGAGCTGCGCATGCGGCCGGAGGCGATCGAGGAGCTGCTGCCGCGCTTTCCCGGCGTGGCGCGCCGCTTCGAGGTGGTCGGCACGACGCCGACCGGCATCTGGGTGGTCGATGACTATGCCCACAACGCCGAGAAGATCCGCGCCGCCATCACCACCGCGCAGGCCGGCGCCCGCCGCGTCATCGTGGTCTTCCAGCCCCACGGCTACGGGCCGGCGCGATTCCTTCGTTGCGAGCTGAAGGAGCTGTTGCCGCAGCTCCTGCGATCGCAGGACCGCTTCTGCTACGTCGAGATCTTCTACGCCGGCGGGACCGTCGCCAAGGACACCTCGAGCCGTATGCTGGCCGAGGACCTGCCGCCGCACCTCGCCTGCGGGTACGCGCCCGACCACGCCGCCGCCATCCGCTGGGTCCAGCACGAGGCGCAACGGGGCGACACCGTCCTCATCATGGGCGCGCGCGACCCCGAGCTGCCCTCCCTGGCCCGGTCAATCCTCTCAGTGCTTCAGACCGACCGCGCCCCGGCTCCGACCAGCCTCGCCTCAGTCCACCGGTAACGCCCGCGCCACCTCCTGGATCTTCTTCCAGGCGGCCTCCACGTGCCGCCGGCGGGTCCACGTCTGCCCGATGGAGATCCGGATTGCGTAGGCGCCGTTCACGCGGTTCTGCGTGAGATAGAGCTCACCGCTATCGTTGAGCGCCTCCAGCAGGCGCTCGTTGAGCCGGTCCAGCGCCGACGGGTCGTCCACGCTCCGAGGGTGGTAGCGGAAGTTCACCAGCGCCAGGCTGCGCGGGGCCATGAGCTCGAAGTCGGGCGCCGCCTCGATCCACTCGGCGGCCTCGCCAGCCCACGCGATGTGCTCGGCGATCACCTGCTGGAGCCCGGTCACGCCGTAGGAGCGGATCACGAACCAGAGCTTGAGGGCGCGGAAGCGGCGGCCCAGGGGCACGCTCCAGTCCCGGTAGTCGGTGACGTGGCCGCGCTCGCGCGTCTTGAGAAAGGCCGGCAGGATCTCCAGCGTGCGCACGAGGGCGTCGGGGTCGCGCACGTAGTGGGCCGAGCAGTCGAAGTTGGTGAGAAGCCACTTGTGGGGGTTGAAGACGAAGCTGTCCACGTGCTCGATGCCGTCGAGCATCGCGCGGTGCTCGGGCAGGATCAGGGCGCTTCCCGCCCAGGCAGCGTCCACGTGGAGCCAGAGGCCGTGGCGCCGACACACCTCGCCGATCGGACGTAGCGGGTCCATCGCCCCCACCCCCGTCGTGCCCAGCGAGGCCACGACGGCGATCGGCATGGCGCCGGCCGCCCGGTCCTCGCGGATGGCGGCGTCGAGCGCGTCTGGGCGCATGGCGAAGCGCGCGTCCACCGGAACCTTGCGCACGTTGCGCCGGCCCAGGCCGGCGACCTTCGCGCCCTTCTCGGTCGCCGAGTGGGTCTCCGTCGAGCAGTAGAGGCGCAGCGGCCCGCCGGCGCCGAGGCCGTCCTCGTTGACGCGCCAGCCGGTCGCGCGCTCGCGCGCGGTGAGGATCGCGCACAGGATCGCGCTGGAGGCGGAGTCCTGAATGACGCCGGTGAAGCCCTCGGGCAGGCCGACCATCTGGCGCAGCCAGTCGAGCACGCGCGTCTCCAGCTCGGTGGCCGCCGGCGAGGTCTGCCACAGCATGCACTGAGCGCCCAGCGTGGCCGTCAACATCTCAGCGAGCACGGAGGGCGGGCTCGAGTTGGCCGGGAAGTACGCGAAGAAGGACGGGTGCTGCCAGTGGGTGATCCCGGGCAAGATGACCGAGGTGAAGTCGGCGAAGATCCGCTCCATCGGCTCGCCCTCGGCGGGCGGTGAGAGCGGCAGTCGGGCGGCGATCTCTCCCGGCTTGACCTGGGCGCGCACCGGGTAGCGCTCGATCCCGGCCAGGTAATCGGCCATCCAGTCGACGAAGGCGTGGGCGTGGCGGCGGAATTCATCGAGGTCCATGGGCGCGAGCATACCGGAAGCCGACGCCGGGCGCCTCTGCGGGCGCTCGGAGCCCGCGGGTCAGGAGCGGCCAGCGCGCGGCTTTGCGCGTCGGGTCGAGGCGGTTTTTAGAAGCCTACGCAGGGCCCGGTTCACCGCTTCCGAACTTGGGAACGCGGCCGCCACATCGGGGTCGAGGATGACGACGTTGCTTCCTTCGCGCATCCGGGCCGCATATTTTCCTCGGACGCCACCCCGGAATTCGTATTCGGGCCTCATTTCTTCCGACACGCGCCTACTTGTCGCCTTCCTCATATGCTCTCCGCTCGTCGGCCGTCGCCCGTCGAGCACTGATCAAGCGAATTACCGAAAGAGGATTCACAAAACACCGTCGCCGCCTCCATGAATGTAACTCCGTGGCGCTCAGCATTCGCTTCGGATTTTCGTGGATCCCACGAAAACCGAAGCGCCATGGCCGAAGGCTATCATGCATACTAAAGGATGCGCCAAGAACGGTGGAGGAGAGCATGTCGAAGGAAGGCGAATCGAGCGAGGACACGGAGCGCAAGCCGTCGAACGAGGCGATGGCCCGGTCCGTCACCATCCGGCAAGGCGGCGCCCGGGCGGTGTCGGCCCATGAGGTGACGATCCGCCAGGGCGGCGCTCTCAAGGTCGAGGCCGACAAGATCGAAATCAAACAAGGCGGAATCGGCCTGGCCAGGGCCGGTGAGGTCGCGGTGACCGCCGGCACGGTGGGCGGCGTGCTCGCCAACGAGGCCGAGCTGGAGCAGAGCGTGGCGTCGTTCGTGGCCAGCCGGCAGACCGAGATGGACCAGACGGCTGCCGGGGTCGTCGTGGCCGAGTCCGCGCAGATCCGGGAGAGCCTGATCGGCCTCCTCGTCGCGCGTAACGTCAGTGGCGAGGGCAACCGGGTGCTCTTCGGGCCTCAGGCGGCCTTCGCGTTCGGCACCGGCGTGGCCGTCGTGCTGTGGGTCCTCAGCCGGCTCCGCGCTCGGTAGGCAGCCGCCCTCGGCTGATGCGTCAGCTGTTAGGCTAACGTCCGAGGTGGACATTGGAAATCATCATGACACGAAGTGCCGAGCGCACGTCCACGACGCTCGTGCGGCGGGGGGATGGTGCGACTCTTCAGTTACCGAGCCACGCTCCTCTCCACCGGCTTCCCCACGACCTGGCGCATTTCGTGATCGAGCAGGCGCTGGGGCTCACGGGGGGGTTCTGGGGCTGCATTGCCGCCGGCGCTGTCTTCGGCGGAATGGAGGTTGCCCGGCGGCGCCGAAATGCTCGCGCAGTCGAGCGGTCCCGTGGGGTGATGAAGCACGCTGGTCAGCACATCACCGAAGCGGAGGCCCTCGTGGGCACGATGGTAGACATCTACCGTCGCGGTCTCGTTCGCGACTGGCCGGCAGCTCAGGCTCTCCTCGTCGGGACGTGGAGGCCATCGCACCCATCGCGGGACCTACCTACGGAGGCGGAGGTCATTCGGGTATGTCAGGCGCTCTCCGGGGCTGAGCGACGTTGGCTCAATATGGCCATCGGTGAGAGCGTCACGTTGCTTTGGCCCCAGGACCGAGCCAGCCGACGCGCTATCGCGCGCGGCTGATCGTGGTTAGGCGGCTGCCCCCATGGCCGGGATCAAGGACTGGCTCCCAACGTTCGACGTGGGCGAGCGCCACGAGATCGACGTGGCTTTGCCTGCCGAGCAGGCGCTTGGGCAGGCGCTCGCGGCCCCGGCCGCGCCCGACCGCTTCGTGCGACTCCTCTTTCGGTTGCGCGGCCTGCCGCCCGAAGGCTCGATTCAGCAGTTCATGGCCACGAACGGCTTCACGGTGCTCGAGCACACCGCGACGACCTATGTGGTGGGGCTGGTCGCACGCGGCCGGCGGCTGCCTCTCGCCGATCCCGCCGCCTGGCGGGAGGCCGCGCTGCCACGCTCGGTGAAGATCGCCGCTGATTTCCGCGCCGAGCCCGCCCCCGGCGGCTCGCGGGTGATCACGGAGACGCGTGTGTCGGCCGCGGACACGCTTGCCCTGATTGGTTTCCGTCTCTATTGGCTGCTGGTGGGGCCGTTCTCGAAACTGATTCGTCGTCGTTGGCTGCGGGCAATCGCCGGGGGGCATGGCCCTGCCTGACCTGGGCCTCCCGGAGTAGAATTCCCGCGCGAGCCGGAAGCCGTCTGGATGGGACCCCGGCGAGGAGGGCGCCATGGAGTACCGCATCATCTCGGCCGACGACCACATCGATCTGCCCTGGCTGCCGAAGGACCTCTGGCAGAAGCGGGTGCCGGCGCCCTGGCGGGATCGCGCGCCCAAAGTCGTGGACACGCCCGATGGCCCCTACTGGGTCTGCGGCGACGAGCGCTGGGATGCCTGGGGCGGGCGCAAGGGCGCCGCCGGCGCGATGGGTGGCCGCCGCCTGGCGCTCGAGCGCGGCGGCGTGCTCGAGCCCGGCGTCCTGCGACCCACGACAACGGAGCTCCGGCTGGCTGACATGGACCGCGACGGTGTCGACGCAACCGTCATGTACGGGCCCATCGTGCCGCTGCTGATCGAGGACCCCGAACTGCGCCGCGTGTGCTATCGCGCCTACAACGACTGGCTCGCCGAATTTTGCGCCACCGCGCCCGAACGCCTGGTGGGAGCGGGCCTGGTCCCGATCGACGATGCCAAAAGCGCGGCCGACGAGGTGCGCCACCTGAGCAAGATCGGCTTGCGGACCTGCATGCTGCTGGCCGCCCGCGTGGACACACCCATGTGGGACGACTCCTGGGAGCCCTTGTGGGAATCGGCGGCCGGCACCGGGATCCCCATCGGGTTCCACCTGAGCGGGGGCCTCCGGACGGTCACCTTCAAAGGCGCCCACGCCCACCACCCCGGCAACATGGGCGTGCGCGTCGCGTGTTCGACGATCCAGATGGACGAGCCGCTGGCCGCGGTGATCTTCTCGGGCGCGCTCGAGCGCCATCGCGGGCTCAAGATCGTACTGGCCGAGACCGGCATCGGGTGGTTGCCCTACATGCTGGAGCGCATGGACGACACCTACCAGAAGTTCGTCGACGCCCCCGAGTACTGGCGCATGCACGGCGGCCTCGCCATCACGATGCCGCCCAGCGCCTACTTCCGCCGGCAGGTCTGGGCCACGTTCCAGACCGACCACGCCGGGCTCCGCCTCCTCGACGCCCTCGGGGAGGATCGGGTGATGTGGGCTTCCGACTACCCGCACGCCGACAGTACGTGGCCCGAGTCGCAACAGGAGATTGAGGAGAACTTCCGGGACGTCTCGCCGCGGGCCCGCCGGCGCGTCCTCTGCGACAACGCCCGCGAGCTTTACGGCCTCTGACGACTGACGGTCGTCACCCCGCGGAGGGACCGTAGGGGATCGGCCCCGCGTACTCGGCGCGGAGCGGCGACCAGCGCTCGGCCCAGAGCCGCGCCAGCGTGCCGGCGAGCTGGGCCAGGTGCAGCCGGTCGTGCGTGACCCAGGCCACCAGGAGGTCGAGACCGGAGAGTGGCCCGGCCTGCGTGTGCTCCACGACCGCGGCCAGGCGCTCGGGGGCGATCTTTTCGAGGAACGCGAGGCTCGCCGCCCGCCGCTCGCGGAGCGCGGTCATCGCCTGGTGCGGGTCGGCGCCCCGGTAACGTCGCTCCTCCGCCCACCGCTCGGGGTCGATCGGCACGAAGCGGCTGCCGCCCTCGACGACCACGCGCACGCGAGCGCCGAAGTCCTCGGTCTCCTCGTCCCGCAGGTGGCAGACGATCTCGATGGGAGACCACTCGGCCGGCGCGGGTCGAGTCTGCCACCCGGTCGCGTCGAGATCGCCGAGCAGGCCATCGAGCAGCGCGGGCAAGCGCGCCAGCTCCTGCCGAGTGGTGGCGAGCACGGACGCGGGGTCAGCCATGATGATCCTCCCCTAGTGCACGACATCAGGCGCGCGCACGGGCCGGCGCGCCGTGGCGCCGCACCTCGAGCACTGTCAAGATCGTGAGCACCATGAGCGCGGCGGCGACCACGAAGACGGCGCGCGGCTCCCCGCGGTCCACCAGCCAGCCGTAGACCGGCGGCATGGCCAGCGAGCCGAGATCGAGGCCCGAGTAGACGAAGCCGAAGACTTTACCTGACGAGCCGGCCGGAGTCGCCGCTCGCACGAGCAGGTCGCGCGAGGGCGCCGTCACCCCCTTGGCGAAGCCGACCAGCGCCATCAGCGGAGTCAGCAGCATCGGCGCTGGAGCGCCGCTGGCCAGCACGAGCGTCAGCGCCGCGGCCAGCAGCATGCCCGCGCCCGCCACCAGGGCGTGGCGGCTGGTCCGGTCGGCGAGGATGCCGCCCGTGAGAATGCCGGCGGCGCTGCCGGTCAGGTAGGCGGTGAGCGCGCCAGTGGCCAGGGCCAGCGGCGTCTGGTAGAGCGCGACCAGGACCGTCACCGAGAAGGTCTGCACGCCGCTCAGCGAGGAAGCCAGCAGCGTGAAGTAGGCGAAGGCCATGAGGATCGGCGTGGCCAGCAGGAAGCGCACGTCGGCCAGCAGGCCTGCCGATCCGCCGGCCCCGCGCGGTGCCGGCTGACTCTCCTCGAGGGCCCGCTGCTGCGCGAGCACGAAGGCGGCGACCAGCCCAAGCCCGCCGACGCTCACCAGCGCCGCCCGCCAGCCCAGAGTCGCGGCGAGCCCGCCCACCACGACGGGCGACAGCGCCCAGCCGATGTTGCCGCAGATGCTGTGGGTGCTGTAGGCCCGGCCGAGCCGGCGCGGCGACACGGCGGCGTTGAGGAGCGAGTAGTCGGCGGGATGGAAGACGCTGTTGCCGAGCCCGGCCAGGAGCATGGCGCCAGTCAGCATCACGTACGAGGCGCTCAGCCCGGCGAGCGCGATCGCGCCGGCGAAGAGGCTGAGGCCGCCCAGCAGGATGCGCCGCGCCCCGAAGCGATCGACCAGGAAACCGGAAATCGTCTGGCCGAAGGCCGAGGCGCTGTAGAAGACCGTCATGAGGGCGCCCAGGGCGACGAAACTCACGTCGAGCTCGAGGCGGAGCAGCGGGAACAGGGGCGGCAGCGCGAGCTGGTAGAAATGGCTCAGGAGGTGGGCGCTGCTGACCAGCGTGATGATCCGGACGCCGGATGCTCGGCCCCCTGGGCGGTCCCCGTCGAGGGCGAGCGATCCCGAGGTCACGGAGAAGGAGGATAGCAGATTTCACTCGAAGGCCAGCCGGTAGCCGACCCCCGCCTCGGTGAGCAGATAGCGGGGGCGGGCCGGTTCAGCCTCGAGCTTGTGGCGCAGGTGGGCCATGTAGACCCGGACGTAGTGGGGCTGGTCGGTGTGGGTGGGGCCCCAGACCTCACGAAGGAGCTGCTGGTGCGTGACCACCTTGCCCGCGTGCCGAACGAGCGTCGTCAGCAGCTTGTACTCGATCGGAGTCAGCCGAATTTCTCGGCCACCGAGGATTACCTGGCGTCGCAGCAGGTGCACGTGCAGGTCGCCGACCTTGAACGTGGTCGCACCGGCCTCGTGGGAAGCGCCCGCGGTGTGACGGAGCGCCACCCGGATCCGCGCCAGCAGTTCGCCGGCCCCGAATGGCTTGCCCATGTAATCGTCGGCACCGGCGTCGAGCGCCGCCACCTTGTCGCGCTCCTGGCCCCGGGCCGAGAGCACGATGATCGGCACGGCGGTCCACTCGCGCAGGCGCCGGATGACCTCGACGCCGTCCATGTCCGGCAAGCCGAGATCCACGATGACGACGTCCGGCACGCGCGAGCCGACCTCCACCAACCCATCGGCGCCGGTCGTGGCCTCGAACAGCCGATAGCCCTGGCTGGTCAGCGAGGCCCGTAGGAAGCGGCGGATCTGCGGCTCGTCCTCGATCAGGACGACGGCGGGGTCAGGCATCGACGGGGACCGACGCCGGCGGTGCCTCCGTGAGCGGCAGCGTGAACAGGAAGGCCACGCCGCCCTCGGGAAGGTTCTGGGCCCAGATGTGTCCGTCATGGGCTTGCACGATGGCCCGGCAGATGGCCAGGCCGAGCCCGGAGCCGCGGCTCCCGGCGGGCCGGCTCCGATAGAACTTTTCGAAGACCTTGTCGGCGTCCCCGGGAGGCAAACCAGGGCCGTGGTCGGCGACTTCCACGGTGACGGCGCGGTCCGTCGCGGTGGCCAGGATGGTGATCGGGCTGCCCGGCGGGGTGTATTTGACGGCGTTTTCGAGGAGATTGAACAGGACCTGCTCGATCAGGACGTCGTCCATGGCCACCAGCGGCAGATCCGGAGGCACCCGGGTGGTGATGCGTCGGTCGGCCAGCGACTTGCCGAGGCGGCCGAGCGCGGCACCGATCACCTCTTCCAGGGAGTGCCACTCCTTGCGCAGTTGAACGGCCCCGGACTCCAGTCGCGTCATCTCGAGAAGATTCTGGACGAGTCGGTTCAGGCGATCCGCCTCCTCACGGGCAGACTCCAGGAGGTCCTGGCGCGTCCGGGCGTCCATGCCCGTTCGATTCTCCAGGATGGCGCTGATCGACCCCGTGATCGCCGTGAGCGGCGTGCGCAGGTCGTGCGAAACCGAGCTCAGCAAAGAGCTGCGGAGGCGCTCGGATTCGATCCGGACCTGAGCCGCCTGGGCCTCGTCGGCGAGCTGCGCGCGCTCGATGGCCAGGGCGGTCTGGTTGGCGAAGGTCTCCAGCTGGTGCCGCTGCTCGGGGGCGTCGAGAGAATGGCGGTCGGCGGGTCGAACCCCGAGAGCCCCTACTGGTCCCCGGGAACCGACCAGGGGCACATAGAGGGCCGACGCCCCGGGCAACGTCGCCGTGCCGAGTCCGGCCGGTTGGCGATGCTCGAAGACCCACCGCCCGACCGCCAGCTCATTGGCGTCGACGGCCAACGGGCTCGGCCCGCCCCCGCGGGGAACGAGACGTCCACTATCGTCCGGCAACAACACCACCACTTCGGTGCGGAACACCTCGCCGACATGCCGGGCGGCAATCGCCAGCAGCTCGTCGACGCCGCGGGTGCCGGCGAGCTCGCGGCTCATGGCGTAGAGGGCCGCCGTGCGCTCCTCGCGCTGGCGCGCGGACTCGGCCTGGTCTCTGATGCGGATGGTGAGGCCGCTGACGACGAGGGCCACCAGCAGCATGACGGCGAACGTCACCACGTATTGGGTGTCCGAGACCGCGAACGTGAGATACGGCGGCACGAAGAAGAAGTCGAAGGCAGCGACGCTCAGCACCGAGGCCAGCAGCGACGGCCCCCGCCCGCGCCGGGTCGCGAGCAGGATCACGCCGAGGAGGTACACCATCACGAGGTTGGACAGCTCCAGGACCCCGAACATCGCCCAGGCGGCTGCCGTGGCCAGTGCGACGATGGCGGCCGCCTCGCCGTAGGCCCGCCAGTCGGGAGATACCACGGACGGGCGCGCGGGCACCGGCACGACCTCCACCGGCTCGCCGCTGATCACATAGATGTCGATGTCGCCGCTCCCCTGCACCAGCGCGTCGACGATGGAACCGATCAGGATCCGCTTCCAGACCGAGCGGCGTGGCTTGCCCACGATGATCTTGGTGACGTTGCGGTCGCGGGCGAAGCCCAGGATCGCCTCGCTCATCTTCGGCCCGGTGAGCGTCGCCGTCTTGGCTCCGAGCTGCTCGGCCAGCCGCATGGTCTGGATCATTCGATCGCGCGCTTCCGCCGGCAGCCGCGCGTGGGCCGGTGTCTCGACGTAGGCGGCGATCCACTCCGCCTCGAGCCCGTCCGCCATCCGCTTGGCGCTCCGCACCAGCCGCGCCGAATCGGCAGTGGGACCGACGCAGACGAGCAGCCGGTCGGCCGCCGGCCAGACCTTGCCGATCGCGTGCTCGCGCATGTAGTGGCGCATCTGGGCGTCCACCCGCTCGGCGGTGGCCCGGAGCGCGAGCTCCCGCAGGGCGATCAGATTGCCCTTGCGGAAGAAATTCTGGACGGCCTCCGCGGCCTGGTCGGGCACGTAGACCTTGCCCTCCCTGAGCCGCTGGAGGAGATCGTCGGGCGGCAGGTCGATCAGCTCGACCTCATCGGCCTGCTCGAGGACCGCGTCGGGCACCGTCTCCCGGACCACCACGCCGGTGATCTTGGCCACGACGTCGTTGAGGCTCTCCACGTGCTGGACATTCACCGTCGTGAAGACGCTGATGCCGGCGTCGAGCAGCTCGAGTACGTCCTGCCACCGTTTGGCGTGCCGGGAGCCGGGCGCGTTCGTATGGGCCAGCTCATCGACCAGGATCACTGTGGGGTGGCGGGCCAGCGCGGCGTCCAGGTCGAACTCTCGCAGTGTCGTTCCGCGATACTCGACCACGCGGGGCGGGAGGATCTCCAGGCCGGCGAGCAGGGCCTCGGTCTCGACTCGTCCGTGGGTCTCGACCCAGCCGACGACCACGTCGACGCCAACCTTCCGCTGCTCGCGCGCGGCCTCCAGCATGGCGTACGTCTTGCCGACGCCGGCGGCCGCGCCGAAGAACAGCTTCAACTGGCCGCGGCGCTTGCGCGCTTCCTCTTCGGTGACTCGGGCCAGGAGGGCGTCAGGGTCGGGCCGGGCCTCGCTCACGGCCCATAGTGTAGCGCCCGGCGCCTCATTCCTCTTCCCGGCGGGGCTACGCGTCTTTGACGCGATCTTAACGAGCCCGGGATCGATCTTAACGGCTTCTTGACGAGGAGGGGGTTACCGTGAAGCTGGGCGACGGTGTGTGGAGGAGGAACACCAATGGCGCTTCTGATGGACGTGCTCTACCTCGGACTGGTCGTAGTCTTCTTCGGTCTCTCCTGGGCCCTCGTCCGGCTGTGTGAGCGCGTGTAGGAGGCGTTCATGCCACTGCTCTATATCGTCGGCGGCATCCGGGCAACATCTCCCCCGCGGCAGCGCTCTATCAGGTGCCTCGCGTCGCGCGAGCGCGCAACCTCGACCCTGGCATGGTGCGGCGGCTGGTCGAGCGGCACACGGAAGGCCGACAACTCGGCTTGCTCGGCGAGCGACGAGTGAACGTGCTCGAGCTGAACCTGGCGCTCGACGGCGAGCTCAGCGCCGGGCGACGGTGAGCGCTTCCGCCTCCTCGTCCTCTTCTTCGGCAGGCTCCGGCACCGGCCGGCGGGCCTGAATCACGCGCACCGTGATCTTCGAGGCGGCGCACTCGCACCAATTCTGCAGATCGAGGGCCGCGCGGTTGAATCTCACCCAGAGGGCCATGGCGGCGAACGTCGCGAGCGCGAGGGTACACCGTAGCAAGGTCTGCAGGACTCCGGGGACGCCACGGACCTCGATGGCGGTGAGCGCCGCCAGCGTGACAGCCCCCATCCCATAGAGCACACCCCAACGCGGTCGCGGCATCGTTCGCGGCCTTCTCGAGCGCGCTCGGTCATCGCACATGGCCCCGGACACCCTCCGTGAGAGTAGAGTGGCCGATGAGGTCTCAAGTTCGTGTCAAGAAGGCTCTTCCCCGTGTAAAAAATCCGTAAAAATCGGGGGACGCAAGGCCACCGGGGGATGCCCGGAGTAGAGTGATGTGACGCATGCGACTGGCGCTGCTGAAGCGGCTGCTGGTGGGCCGGCCGATGCCTCTCGCGCAGGCCCGCCACGAGAGACTCGGCAAGGCGGTGGCGCTGGCCGTGTTCGCCTCCGACCCGCTGTCGTCCGTCGCCTACGCCACCGAAGAGATCCTTTACGTCCTCGTGCTGGCCGGCCCGCTCGCCCTCAGTTACTCGCTACCGATCAGCGTCGGCATTGCCGCCCTGATCCTCATCGTCGTCGCCTCCTACCGTCAAACGATTCGGGCCTACCCCCACGGAGGCGGCGCCTACATCGTCACCAAGGACAACTTGGGAGTGCTGCCGTCCCTGTCCGCCGCCGGCGCACTCCTCATCGATTACGTGCTGACGGTCGCCGTGTCGGTCGCCGCTGGCATCGCCGCCGTCACCTCGGCCGTGCCGGCGCTGCTGCCGTACCGGACCTGGCTCTGCGTTGCCACGATCGCGGTCATCGCCATCGCCAACCTGCGCGGGGTTCGCGAGTCGGGCAAGCTCTTCGCCGCCCCGACCTACCTCTTCGTCTTCAGCATCCTCGCCATGATCGGCTACGGCGTCGTTGGCACCTCGTTGGGCCTGCTGGCCGAGGCGCCTTACGAGCCGCACCCACCCGGCCTGGAGGCGATCGGGCTGTTTCTGCTCCTGCGCGCGTTCTCCGCGGGCTGCACGGCCCTCACCGGCATCGAGGCTGTCTCCGACGGCATCCCGGCGTTCAAGCCGCCGGAGGCCCACAACGCCCGCATCGTGATGGCGTGGCTGGGCGCCATCTCCGTCACGATGTTCCTCGGCATCACCTATCTGGCCTACGACTTCGGCGTGCTGCCCGGGGGGAACGAGACGGTCGTGTCCAAAATCGCGCGGCGGACGTTCGGGGGCGGCCTCCTCTACTACGAGATCCAGGCCGTCACCATGCTGATCCTCCTGCTCGCCGCCAACACCGCGTTCGCCGACTTCCCGCGGCTGTCGTTCTTCCTGGCCCGCGACCGCTTCATGCCCCGGCAGTTCGGCAACCAGGGCGATCGGCTCGTGTTCTCCAACGGGATCCTGATCCTCAGCGGCTTCGCCATCCTGCTGATCGTCGCCTTCGAAGGTGACACTCACGCGCTGCTGCCCCTCTATGCCATCGGAGTCTTCATCTCCTTCACGCTCTCGCAAGGCAGCATGGTCCGGCGCTGGCTGCGGCTCCGGGAGGCCGGCTGGCACTGGCGCCTGTGGATCAGCGCGATCGGCTCGGCCGTGACCGGGATCGTCCTGGTGACCCTGACCGTGACCAAGTTCAGCGAAGGCGCCTGGATCGTCGTGCTGGTCATCCCCATCCTGGTCGTGGCGTTCCTCACCATGCACCGGCACTACGAGGGCGTGGCCGAGGAGCTGTCCCTGGAAGGCTACGAGGGTCCGCCGCAGTTCCGGCACACGGTGCTCGTGCTGATCGGCGACGTCCACCGCGGCGTCGTCCGCGCCGTGCAATACGCGAAGACGCTAGCGCCCACCGCCGCCGTCCGTGCCGTCTTCATCGAGACCGACCCCGCCCGCACCTCCAAGCTCGAGGAGAAATGGGCCAGGTGGGGGCTCGGCGTCCCCCTGGTCGTGCTCACCTCGCCCTACCGCTCGCTGCTGCGCCCGCTGCTCGACTATCTCGACCAGATTCAGAGCCGGGGCGATGATCAGATGGTCACCATCATCCTGCCCGAGTTCCTGCCGCGGAAGTGGTGGCAGCACGTTCTCCATAACCAGACCGCGCTCCTCGTCAAGGGAGCTCTGCTGTTCCGGAAGAACACCGTCGTCGCCGACGTGCCCTTCCTCCTGAAGCGCTAGCGGCGGCCCGCCCCCCGCCCCAATCCGGCTCCCCCGCCGTCCCCGCGTCGAGTATGATTGGGCCACTTCGCCGCCGACACGAGGAGCCCCCATGACAGCCATCACTCAGTCCGTGAGCTTGGATCGCCGTGGCCGCGTGGCCGTCCTCACCGTCGACAACCCGCCCGTCAACGCGCTGAGCCAGCATGTGCGCCAGGGGCTGCGCGACGGCCTGGCCCAGGCTGTCGCTGACCCGGGGGCGGCCGCCGTCGTGCTGGCCTGCGCCGGGCGGACCTTCATCGCCGGCGCCGACATCACCGAGTTCGGCAAGCCGCCGCAGCCGCCGGTCCTCTGGGAGATCCTCGACGCCATCGAGCGGAGCCCGAAGCCGGTCGTCGCTGCCATCCACGGCACCGCTCTGGGAGGCGGCCTGGAAGTGGCCATGACCTGCCACTGGCGGGTGGGCGTCCGCGGGGCGCGTCTGGGTCAGCCCGAGGTGAAGCTCGGGCTGTTGCCGGGCGCCGGCGGCACCCAGCGTCTGCCCCGGCTGGTGGGTGTCGAGAAGGCGCTTCAGATGATCGTGGGCGGCGATCCCATCGGCGCCGAGGAGGCGCATCGCCTCGGCTTGCTCGACGAGATCATCGAGGGCGATCTGACGGCCGGCGCCGTGGCGTTCGCCGAGCGTGTGGTGGCCGAGGGCCGGCCGCTCCGCCGCGTGCGTGACCTGGATGCCAAGGTGGCGGCGGCGCGCGACAAGCTCGAGATCTTCGCCGACTTCCGGAAGTCGGTGGCCCGCCAGACGCGCGGGTTCCGGGCGCCCGAGGCGTGCATCCGAGCGGTGGAGGCGGCCGTGCACCTGCCGTTCGACCAGGGAATCGCCCGCGAGCGCGAGCTGTTCGTGGAGCTGCTCCAGTCGCCGGAGTCCAAGGCTCAACGCTACTTCTTCTTCGCCGAGCGCGAAGCGGCCAAGATCCCCGACGTGCCCGCCGATACCCCGACGAGGGACGTCAAGAAAGCGGCCGTCATCGGGGCCGGCACCATGGGCGGCGGCATCGCCATGAACTTCGCCAATGCGGGCATTCCGGTCACCGTGGTCGAGGTCAGCCGGGAGGCGCTCGACCGCGGCCTCGGCGTCGTGCGCCGGAACTACGAGGCGACGGCGGCCAAGGGCCGGCTGACGGCGGCCGACGTCCAGACGCGGATGGGGCTCATCACGCCCGCCACCGACTTCGGCGCGGTGGCGGACGCCGACATCGTGATCGAGGCCGTCTTCGAGGAGATGCCGATCAAGAAGGAGGTCTTCGCCACGCTCGACCGCATCGCGACGCCGGACGCGGTCCTGGCGACCAACACGTCGACCCTCGACGTCGACGAGATTGCCGCCGCCACGACCCGGCCGGAGCGCGTGATCGGGATGCACTTCTTCAGTCCGGCCAACGTGATGCGCCTGCTCGAGAACGTCCGGGGGGCGAAGTCGTCCAAGACCACGATCGCGACGGCCATGGCGGTGGGTCGCCGGATCGGCAAGGTGCCCGTGCTGGTCGGGGTGTGCTACGGGTTCGTCGGCAACCGGATGCTCCACCAGCGCGGCAAGCAGGCGGAGCGCCTCATCCTGGAAGGGGCCCTGCCGCAGCAGGTCGACCGGGTGCTCTGCGAGTTCGGCTTCCCGATGGGCCCGTTCGCCATGGGCGACCTGGCCGGCCTCGACGTCGGCTGGCGGATCCGCAAGGGCCGGGGCGAGCGGGCGCTGATCGCCGACCGGCTGTGCGAGCTGGGGCGGTTCGGCCAGAAGACGGGCGCCGGCTTCTACCGCTACGAGGGTGACCGGACGGCGCGCCCCGATCCGGACGTCGAGAAGATCATCGTCGACGTGTCGACCGAGCAGGGGATCCCGCGCCGGCCGATCTCCGACGAGGAGATCCTCCAGCGCTTGCTCTACCCGATGGTGAACGAGGGCGCGAAGATCCTGGAAGAGAGGCGCGCCATCCGGGCCAGCGACATCGACGTCATCTGGGTCTATGGCTACGGCTGGCCCGTC
>JBOHPP010000254.1:0-4005 GCA_050731755.1 Candidatus Rokuibacteriota bacterium
GGGAAGAGATCCGCGACTGGGACGACGTGAAGCTGCTCACCGTCCGCGTCGACCGCCTGCGCCAATGGTACCGCCCGGGCCTGCTCTGCATCGGCGACGCTGCTCACGCGATGTCCCCGGTCGGCGGCGTCGGCATCAATCTGGCGATTCAGGACGCCGTCGCCGCCGCCAACCTGCTGGCCGAACCGCTGCGCGAGGGGCGGGTCACTCCGGACCACCTACGCCTGGTGCAGCGGCGCCGTGAGCTCCCCACGCGCGTCACCCAGTGGCTTCAGGTGCTGATGCAGCGACGGGTGATCTCCCGGGTGCTTCGTGGCGGGGGGCAGCTGAAACCTCCGCTCGCGCTCCGACTCTTCGCCCGCTTCCCGATCCTGCGGCGCCTCCCCGGCCGGTTGATCGGCCTGGGCATTCGCCCCGAGCACGTGAAGACGCCCGCGGTCGCCGCCAACGTCCGCCCTTGATAGGCAAGCGTCCTACTTCTTCTGTGAGAGTTCCATGTCCACAGTCTCAGGTTCCAGGGTCCACGCCCCACCCGCGAACACATCGACAACGACGCCCGGGAGCAGCCACAGAATGTTGCCGAGGATTGTCGCCACTCCGTTGAAGCTGCGGTTGATCGGGGCCGTGGCCTTCTCATAGCCCTCCTTCTCGACAGTGACGACATGATCCTTATCCCGGGAAAGAGAAACGGTGGCCGGGGTCTTGACCTTGAGTTGTCCGATCGTGGCCTCCGCGTCGGACGGCTCGGACGTGATTTTGACGTTCTGCCGAGTCCCGTGGATGATCGTTCCGCAACCCTGCACAAAGATGCCAAGGATCAGGACGACGAAGATCTTCCGCATAGCAGTCTCGATCACTCTCGGAAAAACGTCCGAGTCTCGGAGAAGAGCGTGACCCCCTGAAAATCGCCCGGGAACAAAGTTACGGGAGGGCGTGCCCTGTTTCGTCGAAACTCTTCTGCAGCCGGCTAGGCGACGCCGGCCACCGCGAGGATGCGGCCCATGCGCTCGGCGGCCATCTCGGGGTCGCGCAGGAGCCCCGCCTGGTCCATGAGGACGAACTGCCGGCTCAGGTGCACGACCGAACGGGCGCTCTCCAGCCCGCCGACCATGCGGAAGTGCGACTGGTGACCGTTGAGGTACGCGGCGAAGACGACGCCCGTCTTGTAGAAGCGCGTGGGGTCGCCGAAGACGTGGCGGGAGAGCGGTAGCGTGGGGGCCAGGAGCGCGTCGAAGCGAGCGCGGTCGCCGGCGTCCAGCGCATGCAAGGCGGCCGACGCGATGGGCGCGATGACGTCGAGAATCCCCAGCAGCCCGTCGCTGGCGCCGTGGGTGTCCCCGCCGATGGTCGTCGGGTAGTCGAAGTCGTCGCCCGTGTACATGCGCACCCCAGCGGGGAACCGCCGGCGCATGGCGATCTCCCGCTGCTGATCGAGGAGGGAGATCTTGACGCCGTCGATCTTCCGGGCGTGCTCGTGGACGATGCCGATGAGCGTCTCGGCCGCTTGGTCGAGGTCGGTCGAGCCCCAGTAGCCGGCCAGGGCGGGGTCGAACATATCGCCGAGCCAGTGGATGATGACGGGTTCCCGCACCTGGCCCAGGACGCGCCCGTACACCTTGACGTAGTCGTCCGGGCCCTTGGCGCAGGCGGCCAGCGCCCGGCTCGCCATGAGGATGACGCGCCCGCCCAGCGACTCGATGAACCCGCACGACTCCTCGTAGGCCGCCGCCACGTCGGCGATCGTCACCTGCCGCGAGGGCGCGAGGTCGTCGGTCCCCGCGCCTGAGAACACGACCGCGCCGGGCATCGTCCGGGCCTCGGCCACTGTTCGCCGGATCAATTGCTTGGCCAGATCCCAGGGCAGGCCCATGCCGCGCTGGGCGGTGTCCATGGCCTCGGCCACGCAGAGCCCCAGCGACCAGATGTGGCGCCGGTAGGCGAGTGTCGCCTCCCAATCGAGCGCCGCCTCCAGCGTGGGGTTGATGTCGGCCCGCGGGTCGGCCACCACGTGCACAGCGGCGAACGCGACGCGGCTTCGGATGGGGCCGGACGGTGGCGTGATCGCCGTCGTCCCGGTCAGCGTGTACGGCGCCAGCGTCCCATCGGTGCGCGGCAGCTTCAGGGTCGGAGCCATGCGAACGATCCTCCTCCGGCGCGTGTGAAGGCATTGTCCCCGAAGGACGCGCGCGTGTCCAGGATCGCCGCCGCGCGGCGCTGGGCCGCGGTGTTGGGTCTCGTCAAGAGATTGACCTCCGCCGTGCGGTTCCGTTCGAGCGCCCAGAACACGGTGGATTAGGTCGTTGCTGGAGAGGGCAAAAGGGCTGCTAGCGTCTCGGCCAGCGTTCGGCCTTGGAGGGCCAGGGAGAAACGCCGGCTAATTTCTGGCGGCTCCAGAGTAGATACTTCAGTTCCGACGGACGGCGGTGATCCTCGGTCAGCCACGCGCACAAGTTCAATCAGGACATACGGGAGGGGGCGTTTCCCCCTCCCGAATGGTAACTGGTGGGAGGCCGCCCACCCCCCACCGTGAGACCGCTTCACTACTTCTTCTTCTTCTTGGTCGCCTTCTTCTTCGCCATTGAGCCCTTCACCCCCTCTCGTCGACGGAGTCACTGCGAGAGCCGATCCGCCCTACTTCCTCTTCTTCTTCTTCGTGGCCTTCTTCTTCATGGACGCGCTCACCCCCTTCCCGCAAACCGCTCAGTAGCCCATCGCTTCGCGCCGGAGGTGCTCGGCCTGCTCCGGCCCGCGTCGCTCGTAGTGCAGTAGGTCCGCGTAGAGCTGCGGCAGGCACACCACCTTGAGGCCGCCCTTCTCCAGGGCGCCCTCGAACACGCCGGGGTCGTTGGGCGCCAGGAAGTGGAGCGCGCCGTCTGGCTCGGCGGCCGGCCGGAGCCCAAGCGCCTGGGCCACGGGCGCGGGATCGCCCTCGAGGTAGCAGTGCACGGCCGGCAGCCTGAGGTGCGGCGCCACGAGCGCGGCGCCCGCGTTCAGCGTGAAGGCGTAGCGCCGCCTCTGCGCCGCCGCGACGCGCGCGACCTCGATCATGAATGTCCGCGTGACGCGCTCGGGCGCGAAGTACGAGACGATCTCGTGGGCCCGGTAGCTGTACGACTCGCACCACGCCTCGAGCAGGTCGGCCGGCTTCGACAGGCGGATCAGTCGGTGGTCGTCGCGCTCGACCCAGGCCAGCTCCTCGAGCCATTTGACGACGTTGTGCGAGTGGCCGAGGCTCACCCCCGCCGCCTTCGCGCACTCCTCGAGCCGCCAGACGCGCCCCGGCTCGACGAGGAGCACCCGCACGACGCGCGTCGCGCGTGGGGCGAACAGCGATCGGAGCGGCCGCGTGGACAGCCGGACGTTGTGCTTGCCTTCTTTCTCGATCAGGACGTTCTCGAAGGCGAGGTAACAGTTGCCCGAGAGGTCGACGAAGCCGAGGTTGTTGCTCCTGAGGATGCGGGCGCTCTGCGGGCCGATGTAGACGGACGCCGCGACCGGGTAGGCTTCGGGGAGCTCGCGCCGGATCTCGCCCAGCCGCCTGACCGCGGCGCGAATCTGGCGGGGCTGGCCGAGCGAGCTGACTTCAACGACCAGGGTGTGCTCCTGGCCGACGAGCTGGAACTTCGCCACTAAGTCCGCGGTCTGTCCACCAATTCTCGCGTCGGCGTTCTCCTCCCATCCCTTCGCCTTCGGGAGCAGCTCCCGGAGCCGCTGGGCCACCTGTCGCCGAATCTCCGCGGATTGCAGCATGTTTCGCTAGCTCCACGTCTTTCAGCATCCGCTGAAACCTTAAGGACTATTGAAAGTGCCTGTCAAGCTAAAACTTACGCGTAGGGCTGGAACAGCGCCGGCTGACCTTCGGCGGAGCGAGCGCGACTACGCGCGCGCAAGCGCCGCGAGACTCCGGCGAAAGCGCCGGTGAGCGTCGAGCCGCCGCGCGTAGTCGCGCTCGCTCCCCCGGCCCTTGGCGCGCATGAGCGCCACCATCGCGCGGCGGTCGGCGGC
>JBOHPP010000255.1:0-17456 GCA_050731755.1 Candidatus Rokuibacteriota bacterium
CCGCACTGACATTGCTCGGGTGTGAGAAGGGACCCGCCCAGAAGCTGGGCGAGCGGATCGACAAGGCGACGGATCAGGACAAGGTCATCGGCAAGGGGCCGGTCGAGAAGGCCGGGAAAGATATCGACCAAGCAGTGAAGAAGTAGACGAGACGACCACCAGAGCCACGATCTCGCAGGCGGCGCACAGGACCAGCGCGGCGGAGTACGATCCCCACCAGTCCCGCGCCCAGCCCAACGCCCCGGGGCCGAAGGCGAACGTGAACTGGTTGATCGCGACGATCAGGCTCACGATCCGGTTGAAGTGCTCCCGGGGGTACTCTGTCTGGACGATGAGCGCGGGGAACGTCACGACGTTTCCGACGCCCAGCCCGAACGCCACCGAGGCTACGTATAGCGTGGGAACCGACGATGACCCCGTCATCAGGGTCACCGCCGCTGCCTGAAGGGCGAAGTTACAGGCCGAGGCGAGCCGTCGATCCACCCGATCGACGAAGAGCCCGGCCATAACCCGAGCCGACGATCGCCGCCAGGGTGGTGAGGCTGACGGCGAGCGCGGCGCCATCGGCTCCGAGCCGGGGGCTCAGGTACGCTACCTGATGGGTCAGGAATCCCACCTGGGCGAATAGTCCCAGGGCGAACGCCGCCGAGATGGTCCAGAACCGGGGGGATCGGATCAGATCGCGTCGGCGCAAAGTCGCCAACGGTTGCCGGTACTCCAGCGCGCTGCGGGTGGCGAGGTCGGCGCCCGTGATGCCGTCCGGCCCCAGACCGATCTCCGCAGGCTCACGATAGAGGTAGCGAATCGCCAACGGGACCAGGATGAGACCCCACGCCGATCCCCAGCGCGCACGACCTTTCGGAGGCCGAAGCGATCGAATGCGTCGCCGATCAGCACCACGAGGCTCGCCCCGAGAACGTAGTAGGCGGTGATGGCGAGAGAAATGGAGGAGATCGGCCATCCGTGGCGCTGGTGCAAGACCACGAGGTAGACGCTCACGCCGTAGAACCCGAGCCCCCACCCGAAGAACGCGACCACGAAGGGCGACGACGACGACCTTCCACCCGAAGAACAGTTTGGGCCCCCTCGCGCTGGTATTGGAACACCGCCCCCAGGTGGTCGTGAAACACCGGCATAGATCGCCGGGGCGCCCCGTTGTCAGCGGGGCCTTTGGCCTCTAGCATGAGGTCGTGTTCCGGCGAACTCGATGGTGGATGTGGGCGCTCGGCGCGGCGTTGCTGCTGCTCGCGGTACTCAGCGCCGGCTCGTGGTACGTCATCCGGACGTACGGCCCCACGCTCACGCGCGATCGCCTGGAGCGCGCGCTGGCCGACGCCCTCGACCGGCCGGCGCGGGTCGAGCGCGTCAGCCTGCAACCGTGGCTCGGCCGGCTCAGCATCCGGGGCGTGGAGATCGCCGCCGGCCCGACCTGGCAGGCGGGCACGCTGGCGCGCGTGGGGCGGATCACGATCGGCGTCGGGATCAGCAGCCTCTGGCGGCGCGAGCTGGTGCTGTCCCGGATGTCCTTCGAGGACGTCGACGTTCGGGCCACGGCGGAGGGAGGCGACGGACCGGTCGCGCTTCCCGCCTGGATTCCCGACCGCGTCGACCTCGGCCCCCTCACCGTGCGGATCGGCGAGGTCGCGCTCGAGCGCGCCCGAATCGAGTACCGCGACCCGCGCGCGGGGCACGCGGTGACGGTGGAAGGCCTCTCGGCGACCGCCGCGCCCGTGGAGGGCGGGCTCGACGCGAGCGCGAGCGCCGTCGAGGTCCGCGCCCGCGGAGCCGACGTCGACGCGACCATCACCGGCGTGAGCGCGTCGGGACGGCTCCGCGGCGATCGCCTCGCGCTGGCGCGACTGCGGTTCACCTGGCGCGGCGAGGAGATCAGGGCTTCCGGGGAAGCCCGCGACCTGGCGACGGCGCCCACGGTGGCGCTCGACGTGCGCGGCAAAGCGTCGCTGGCCGCCGTCGCTGAGCTGGCCCGCGCCGATCTGGCGGTGACCGGCGTCGCCGCCTTCGAAGGCCGCGTGAAGGGCCCCCTGCGAGAGCCGGAGGCGAGCGGACGCGCGAGCATGCCCGAGATGACGGCGCGCGGCGTGACGGCGCGCCGGGTCAGCGCCGAGCTCGCGTGGCGCGACCGGAGGCTGACGCTCTCGAACGTCCGGGCCCGCGTCTTCGAGGGTGAGCTGCGTGGCGGCCTCCTGCTCGTGCCGGCCCGGCCGAGGGAAGGCCGCCTCGACGTGCAGGCCGAGCACATCTCACTGGCGGCGCTCGAGCCTCTTCTCGAGCGCTCGCTCGGCGCGCGCGGGCACGTGAGCGGAACGGCCGAGCTCCGCGGCGATCTCCGTCACCCACTCGAGGCCGAGGGCCCGTTTCAGGTGAGGTCCGCCGATCTGACGCTGCCGACCGAGCTGGCCCGCCTCGGCGCCGGCGCGGTCGAGGCCCAGGGCCGGCTCGCTGCCGGCGGCGCGGAGGTTCTCCGGGCCGAGGGCCGCTGGCCTGGCCTGCGCGTGACCGACGTCCGCGGAACGGTTCGTCCGGACGGTCCCGTCGGGCTCCGCGCGACCGTGAGTGGCGACACGAGCCGCGTCGCGCGAGCGTGGGGCGACAACCGCGTGGCCGGCGAGGCCACCGTGGCGGTGGAGCTCGGTGGCCGCTGGGACAATCTCACGGCCAGCGGGCGCGCGCGCTCGCCGCGGCTCGACGTGGCCGGCGTGTCGCTCACCGCCGTCGACCTTCCATTCCGCCTTTCGGATCGAACGCTGACGTTCAAGACGGCGGCGGCGACGCTCGGGCAGAGCCGCGTGGAAGGATCGGGCACGCTTGGCTGGACCGGCGAGGGAAGCCTCGAGGCCTCCGCCCTCCGCAAGCGGCTCGCGGTCCACGTCGACGTGGCAGCACGCTCAGCCCGCCTCGAAGATTTCGCCGCCTGGGTGCCGCCCGATTGGCCGGCTACCGGCGGCTTCGATCTCACGGCACGCGTGGAAGGCACGCTCGCGGCCTGGCGCGCGAACGGCATAGTCACCGGCCGCGACCTCACGCTCCGCGGCGAGCCGATCGAGCGCGTGAGCGCGCGCTTCAACGTGAACGGGGCCGGCGTCGTGGTCCCGGAGGTCAGCGGCAGCGTGCGCGGCATCCCGGTGGAGGCACGCGGCGCCTGGCGATGGGACGGCGAGGGTCGAGTCCGGGCCGACATCGGGCCCGCACCGCTGGCGCGTGTGCCCGGAATCCCTGACGCGATGTCGTTGGACGGCACTGCGCGGGCGAGCGCCGATCTGATTCGGCGCGCCGGAGCCTGGTCCGGCACGGCGACGGCACGCGGGGCCGAGATCACCATCGCCGGCCTCGCGCTCCACCGGGGCGAGGCCGAGATGGCGCTGGCCAACGACGCCCTGACCGCGACGTTCGCATTTCCCGACGCCAGGATTTCGGGGCGCGCGAGCGGGCGCCTGGCCGCCGGGCAGGAGCTGGCGGTCCGCGTGGCGTTCAACGACCTCGACCTCGCCCCGGTGGCCCGCCGCATTCCCGGCATCGCTGAGACCGCGCCGCTGGGCGGCCAGGCTTCGGGGACGGCGGAGCTGAGCGTGCCCTACTCGCGTCCTGCCGCAGCCCGGGGAACGCTGACGGTCGACCCGCTCCGGCTCGTCGTGGCCGGTGAGGAGTGGCGAAACCGTGGCCCGGTGCTGATCCGGCGGGAAGCCGAGGTCACGCGGCTCGAGCGCATCGAGCTGACGAGCCCGCTCGGCGCGCTGACGACCACGGGCAGCATCGGCGACGGCGGACGGCTCGAGGTGTCCACCCGAGGCCGGTTTCCGCTCGCCGCGCTGGCGGCCTTCCGGTCCGAGATCCAGGAGGCGACCGGCACGCTCGACGTCGATGCGAACGTGAACGGGACGGTGACCACCCCCATCGTCACCGGCGACGGAAGCCTGCAGGCCACGCGCGTGGTGTTCGCGGGCTTTCCGGAACCGCTCACCGACGTCCGCGCGCGGTTCACGGCGACACGCGACCGCGTGCGCATCGCCGACGCCACCGGCACGCTGGCGGGCGGCGAGCTTCGGGCCAGCGGGACGGTGGGACTCACGCCGCCGGCCCGCCTCGATCTCAGGATCGCCGGGCGGCTGCCGCTGGCCGCCCTCGCCGCGTTGCGCCCCGAGATCCGCGAGGCGGCGGGCTTCGCCGACGTCAACGTGACGGTGGCCGGGACCGTGGCCGATCCGCAAGCCGCCGGCGAGGGCACCATCCGCGATGCGCGGCTGGCGCTGCGCGATTACCCGGAAGCGCTCCGCGACGTCCAGGCGCGCTTCACCGTCTCGCCGGCGGGCGTGCGGCTGGCCCGCGCCTCCGCCTCGTTCGCCGGAGGCCAGCTCGCCGTCACCGGCGACCTCGCCCTGAAGGGGCGGCAAGTCGGCGCGTACCGCTTCGACATCGAGGCGCGCCGGGTCGGGCTCGCGCCGGTGGAGGGCCTACAGACGACGTGGGACGCGACGCTGGAGCTTGTCGGCTTCGAGGACCGGTCGCAGCTGCGCGGGGAGGCGCGACTGCTCCGGGGCACCTACGTCAGCGAGCTGCCCCTCCTCCGCCTGCTGCTCGAGCCGCGCCGCGCGGGCAGTGCCGGGGTGACAGGTCCCGGGCTACCGCTCGACGTGCGAGTGCGCCTCGACGACAACCTCGCGGTCCGCACGACTCTCGCTCGGTTCCGGGCCGGCGGCGCCCTCACGCTGCAGGGCACGACGGCCGAGCCGATCCTGTTCGGCACGCTGGAGACCACCGACGGGCAGCTCATCTTCCGCAAGCAGCGCTTCACCATCACGGCCGCCGCCGCCCACTTCACCGACCCACGCCGCGTCGATCCAATCCTGGACGTCCAGGCCCGGGCCCGCATCCAGATCTACGACGTCACCATGACCGTCAGCGGGCGCAGCGACGATCTGCAGATCCGCCTGGCCTCCAACCCGCCGCTCCCCGAAGAGGACATCCTGAGCCTCATCGCCTTCGGATCGACGCGCGAGCAGCTCACCAAGGGCGGGGCCGAGGGCGTGGCCGGCGAGGTCGCCGCTCTCATCGTCCAGGACCTCTTCGGCGTCAGGACCGGCGACGGCATGGGCCCCGTCGACATCTTCGAAATGCAGACTACGGAGGCCGAGGGCCGCCGGGTGCGGGTTGGCAAGCGGATCACCTCGCGGGCGACGGTCCTGTACTCGCAAGGTATCGAGAACACCGACGAGCGCCGTCTTCGCCTGGAGTACGAGGTCGTCGGGCCGCTCGTGGTGGCGGGCGAGCAGAACTTCCGGGGCGGCTACGGCGCCGACGTCCTCCTGCGTCTGCGCTTTCGATGATCGGGCGCGCCCTGGTGGGCGCCGGCGCGTGGCTCGCCGCTCTCGCCGGGGCGGCCACGGCCGCGCAGCCCGCGCCTCCCCTGGTCACCGACGTGGAGATCGTGTCGGCCCACCGGCTGCCTGACGCCCGGCTGCAGGCCGTCATCGGGCCGCTGACCGGGCAACCGCGCTACCGCGGCCTGGTGCGCGACAGCCTCGAGCGACTCTGGGCTCTCGGCCTCTTCGAGAGCGTACGGGTGGAGGAGGTGATCGAGCCCGGCGGCGTCCGCCTGCGGTACCTGGTGAGCCGGCGCCCCAACATCCGCGCCCTCGAGTTTCGCGGCGACCTCGGCCTCGACGTGGCCGAGCTGACGGCGGTGGCCGGCCTGGCCCGGGGCGACGTCGCCACGCCGGAACGGCTGGAGCGGGCCCACCGCCAAGTCCTGACGCTGTACGAGCGCGAGGGCTTCATCGGCGCCCAGGTGCGGATCGAGGTTGCCTCCGACCCGCCGACCAACGGGCGCGACGTGACGTTCGTCGTCGACGCGGGCCGGCGCGCTCGTATCGGCCGCATCCGCGTACGCGGTGCCGACCGCCTCGGCGCCGACTTCGTGCGAAAAACATTCGGCCTCGACGAGAGTGACCGCTACCGCCAGGCGGCGGTGCGCGACGGGGTGGAGGCCGTCGAGCGCGCGTATCGCGAGCGCGGCTTCTACGAGGGCGCCGTGCGCGTGGACCAAACCCGGGTCGAGCCCGAGCGCGACCGCCTCGACCTCGAGCTGACCGTGGAGGAGGGCACGCACACGCGGGTCCACTTCACGGGCATCGATGCCGTGGGCGAGCGCACGCTGCGCGAGCGGCTCACCTTCGCCGACGCGCGCATCGTCGACGAGACGGAGGTGCAGGCCAGCGCGCGCCAGCTGGAGAGCCTGTACAACGAGCGCGGCCATGCCTTCGCGCGGGTCACGGGCTCGCTCACCGCCGAGGATCGCGATCGGGTGGTGCGCTTCGTCGTCGAAGAAGGGCCGCGGGTGCAGGTGGAGGCGGTGGAGTTCCCCGGCAACCCGGTGGCCGCGGAACGGTTGAGCGAGCGTATCGAGACGCGGCCGGCCGGGACCTTTCGCCGCGGATGGCTGAGCCGGGAGGTCGTGGCCCGTGATGCCCGGACGGTGGCGGCGGTCCTCCGCGCCGAGGGCTATCCGGAGGCCCGGGTGGAAGCCCCCGAGATCGACTTCAGCGACGACCGGCGTCGCGCGCGCGTCCGCTTCCCCATCGTGGCCGGGCCGCGGGTCACCGTCGGCAGTGTCAGCGTGAAGGGCTCCCACGTGTTCCCCGAGCAAACCCTGCTCGAGGCCTTGCCGCTCCGGCCGGGCGACCCCTGGAGCCAGGCTCAGGCCGACGACGGCCGGCGTGTGCTGGAGCGCCGCTACGCTCGCCGTGGCTTTCACGGCACCGAGGTGACGGTCACCTCCCGGCCGCGCGACGGCGTGACCGACGTCACCTATGAGATCGTCGAGGGCCCGCAGACCCGCATCGGCCGCATCCTGATCGGCGGCCTCGTCCAGACGCGTGCGGCCGTCGTGCGGCGCCAGCTCACCTTCGAGGCCGGCGATCCCCTGAATACCGACGACCTCCTGGAGGTGCAGCGTAAACTCGCCGCGCTCGGGTTGTTCGACCGTGTCGACGTCTCGCCGCTGCGCCCGCCGCCGGGCCCGTTCGCCGACGTCACCATCACGGTGCGAGAACGGAAGCCCTGGCATGTCGACTTCGGCGCCGGCTACAGCACCTACGAGGGGGTCCGGGGCTCGCTGGAGCTCGGGCACGACAACCTCTTCGGCACGGCCCGCTCCCTGGCCCTGCGCGGCCGTCTCAGCGAGCGCGGCGACCGCGAGGATCTCATCTACGTGGAGCCGTGGGTGTTCGACACGCCCTGGCGCGGCGACGTCAACCTCTTCCGGGAGCGCCGCGACGAGATCGGCTTCGCGTTCGAGCGCTACGGGCTGGCCCTCGGGATCCTCCGCGATCTCTGGCCCGACATTCCCGTCCGCGGTCTGCGCGCCGGCCTGCGCTACGAACTCACCCACATCGACCGCTTCGATATCGAGCCCACGCTGGCGGCGGCGGACGTGCAGCCGGGGGCCGAGCGCATCTCGACGATCACGCCCGACCTCACGCTGGACCGGCGCGACAATCCCTTCGACCCCCGCCACGGCAGCTTCCACCTCGTCGCGGTCCGCACTGGCGGTATCTTCCTCGGCGGCGACCGTGACTTCGTGAAGTCGCGCTTCGAGACCCATTGGTTTTGGGACTGGATTCCTGGCACGGTGCTGGCCGTCTCCGGGCGCCTGGGGCTCGGCACCCCCCTGTTCGACGACGACAGCCTGCCCATCGAGGAGCGCTTCTTCACCGGAGGCGCCACCACCGTCCGCGGGTACCGTGAGCGGCGGATCGGGCCGCTCGACGCCGCCGGCAACCCCACCGGAGGGAACGCCGCTGCCGTCTTCAACGTCGAGTGGCGGTTTCCGATCTGGCGATGGCTCGGCGGCGCCGTATTCTTCGACACCGGCATGGTGGTGCCCGAGGTGGAGGATCTCGCGGTTGATCAGCTGAAGTCCGGCTTGGGCGTGGGGCTCCGCGTCAGCACGCCGGTCGGTCCGGTCCGGCTCGACGCGGGCTACCCGCTCGACGACATCCCGCGACAGGGCGAGTACCTGCGCTTCTACGTGACCGTGGGGTACCCGTTCTGATGCGCCGTCTCTCGCTCGCCGCCCTGCTCCTTCTGGCCCTCGGCCCCGCCGCGACGCGCAGCGCCGACCTCGTCGACGCCGTGCTCGGCGAGGCCGACGGGCGCATCGTCACCGCCGGCGACGTCGCGCTGGCCCGCGCGCTCGGTCTCTTCGGTCTCTCGCCGAGCGAGGCGGCCATCACCACGGGCGAGGTCGACCGGATGCTCAACGCGTGGCTCGTGATCGCCGAGGCCCTGCGCCTGGGCATCGCCCCCACCCCGGCCGACGTGGAGGCCGCGTGGCGGGCGGCGGCTGAGCGCGCCGGCGGAGCCGCCGAGCTCGAAGCCTGGCTTGCCCGCGTCGCCCTCGAGCCGGCGCGCGCGCGGGCACTGGTGGCTGACCATCAGCGCTGGCGGCGCTTCATCGAGCTACGGTTTCGCGACTTTGCGTTCGTCACGCCGGATGAGGTGGCGGGCGCGCTGGGTCCGGGACCCCACACGCCTGAAGCAGAGGCCGCGGCGCGGGCGCGCCTGCGCGAGGCCGAGGCGGAGCGACGGTTGGCGGCGTGGCTGGCCGGACGCGCCGAGCGTGCCAAGCGTGTCGCCGGCGCCGACGGCCTGCCGATTCCGTTTTCGATGCCGTAGCACGTCGTCAACCACGTTAAGCTGACGTCATGAGCCGTCGAGCTGGGGCGGGCACGGCGCGACGCGCGGCCGTCGTGCTCGCGGCGGCGACGCTCCTGGCGCTCGGCTGCGCCGGCCGCAGCCGGCTCGACCTTGTCTCCGGCGACCTGGCCGGGAATGACATCGCGTCGCTGGTAGACTCCAAGCCGGCGCGGCGCTTGCTGGCCGATATGCTGGCGCGCCGATCACTCGATCAGCGTCTCGTCGCCCTGGCGCCGAGCCTCCTCGGCGCGGATTTCGTCGGCAGCGCAGGCCCCGCTGCAGGTCTGCGGCCGCTCCCCGACCAGGCGCGGCTTCGGGAACTGGCGCAGCAGGTTTCGCTCGACTTCGCCGCGCTCGCCTTCGCCCGGGCACTCGGCGCCGATGAGCGGAGTCGCGCGGTGCAAGCGGCCTTCGACTACGCGCTGCGCGAGGGCGCCGGGCGCTCCGAGGAAGTCCTGCGGCGGCCCAACGCCTTCCCCTACACCGTGCTCTTCGCCCCGGCCTGGCTCTACCGCAGCCATCCCGAGACCGGCGCCGATTTCGTACGCCAGCGGCGGCTCCTCGACCGGCTGGGAATCCCCAATCGGCTGATTGCGACCCCCGAGAGCGGCTCGGTCGAGGACAACGCCTCGACCATCGCCGCGGCGGTACGCGAGGCGGCCCGCGACATGAGGGATTTGATTCTGGTCAGCACCAGCAAGTCCGGAGCGGAGGTCGCTCTGGCGCTCTCCCGCGTGCTCGCGCCCGAAGAGACGGCCCGCGTCGCCGGATGGCTCAACGCGGGGGGCGCGCTCGGCGGCACGCCCCACGCCGACTCCGCCTTGCGCCCACCCACCTCGTGGCTCACCCGGAGCGTGTTTTGGCTCACCGGCTGGAACCGGGCCGGCGTGACCTCCATGGCGACAAGGCCGAGCCGCCAGCGCCTGGAGGGCGCCCAGCTGCCGGATTCCATCGCGGTGGTCAACTTGGTCGCCGTGCCCCTGTCGGGAACCGTGAGTCTCAAGGTGTACTGGGGCTACAAGGCTCTCCGTCGCCATGGCCCCAACGACGGCGTGGTGCTGCTGGCAGACGCCGTCTGGCCAGGGGGAACCAACCTTGTCGCTCTCGGCTCCGATCACATCTTCGCCGCGCTGCAGGAGGACGCGCACGCCCTCGCCCTGCTGCGCGCCCTGGACGTCGCGATCCGGCTCCATGCAGCGCCGGGCGCGCGCGGGGCGTGGCCGCGCACCCACGGCGTGCCCATCCCGTTTCCGATGCCCTAAAATCGGGCCATGCGATGGGTTGCAGGCCCACACCTCGCCCATCCCGGCGACCCCCTGACGCTCATGAAGCCAATCGCGGCAGCCTTCATGGCCGTGCTGGTGCTTGTGACACCGGCGTGGCCGGCCGCCGAGGAGGAGGAGGTCAACAACGGCCAGGACATCACCCGGCCGCTCCGCCGCGTGGACCTTCGCTACCAGTACCAGAACCTGCCACCCCACGAGAACGACAATGAGCATTCGTACACCATTGGAGGTGACCTTCCCTTCGCGCTGGCTCCGGGCTGGGCGCTGGGGACACGAATCGAGCTGCCACGGATTCTCACCGACGCGCCGGAGGGCGATCTCACCCTCGGGGAGGGGGACCTCCTCGTCCAGGCATTGCTGATCCACACTCTGGGCGAGCGGTGGGGTGTTGCGGCTGGCACGCAGCTCGTCTTCCCCACCGCCCCCGAGGACGAGACCGGTGGGGGGAAGTACCGCATCGTCCCGGCCGTGGCCGTCCGCGCGTCGTTGCCGGACCTGGGCAAGGGAGTCTGGGCTCTCGTCATCGTGCGCTACGACACGGACTTCGCGGGGGAAAGCGACCGGCAGGGGCGCAAGGACCTTATCGTCCAACCCGTGCTCAACGTCCCGCTCCCGCACTCCTTGTTCCTCAACGTCATGCCCGAGATCAAATACAACCTCGACGAGGAGCGCCCGCGCGATCGAGGGCGCTGGTTCATCCCCTTCCAGGTCATGGTGGGCTGGGTCTGGGCCCGCAAGGTGGTGGGATCCATTGAAGTCGGTGTCCCGCTGATCCACGACTACCAGCAGTACGACGTCAAGGTCGAGCTCCGGTTCGGGTTCTTTTTTTGAGGCTATACTCCCGGGCGACGAGGATGCGCGCAACAGCGGGAGCTCTCCTGGCGGCGATCGCCTTGCTGTGTGTCCCCGCCCCGGCCCTCGCTCAGAACGTCGGCGAGGTCTTTCGGAAGGTCAGCCCCTCGGTGGTGGTGATCAGGGCCAAGGGACGCGAGGTCGCGGGCGCGGGGCCGACGGGCTTTACCGAGACCGGCGCTGGCGTTCTGATCTCGGCCGACGGCCAGGTCATGACCGCGGCCCACGTGGTCCACGCGATGGACGAGGTCACCGTCGAGCTGCTGGGCGGCGAGAAAGTCTCGGCGAAGGTGGTCGCCTCGGAGCCGGCGGCCGATCTCTCGTTGCTCAAGCTGGATCGGCTGCCCTCGGGCGCGCAGTTTGCCCGGCTGGCCGATTCCGACAAGGTCAAAGTCGGCGACCAGGTGATCGTGGTGGGAGCGCCGTACGGGTTGAGCCACTCGCTCAGCGTGGGCGTCATCAGCGCGCGCTGGGCGCCCAATACCGTCTACCGGGCGATGCCCCTGGCCGAGTTCTTCCAGACCGACGCCGTGATCAATACGGGGAACTCGGGCGGCCCGATGTTCAACATGGTGGGCGAGGTCATCGGCATCGTCAGCCACAACATCTCCCGAAGCGGGGGGAGCGAGGGATTGGGCTTCGTCGTCACCGGGAACACGGCCAAGCAGCTCTTGCTCGAGAAGCGGTCGTTCTGGAGTGGGCTGGAAGGCCAGATGCTGACGGAGCGCTTGGGGGACATTCTCAACCTGCCTCCGGGGACGCTCGGCTACATCGTCAGGGTCGTGGCCAAAGGATCGCCTGGCGAGGCGCTCGGACTGCGGGGCGGAACCACGAAGGAACATCGGTGGCGAGGATCTGATCGTGGGCGGCGATATCCTTCTCAGCGTGGAGGGTATCCAGATTCGCGGCCCCTCGGACATGATCAAGATCCGGGAAACGCTGAACCGTCTGCGGCCCGGGCAGCCGTTCAAAACGACGGTGCTGCGGGCCGGGCGCCTGCTTGAGCTGACCGGCAAGATCCCGTGATCGGGATCGAGATTCTCCGCCACTACCGAGGGCGGCGGGCGTGACCCGAGCGTGGCGATGGCGCGGGCGTCGTTTGGGCCGACGGCCCGTCGTCCTCGCCCTGGTGCTGGCCACGGTGGCGGCCGTGGCCGTCGCCTTCGCGACCAGTCCGTCGCCGCCCCGACGCATCAGGCTGGCCACGGGCCCGTCGGGCGGCATGTATGACAGCTTCGGCCAGGAGTACCACCACCGCCTCGACCGGCTGGGCCTGCAGGCTCGGACACTGTCCACGAATGGCTCGCGGGACAACCTCGAGCGACTCCTTCGCCGGGAGGTCGACGTCGCCTTCGTCCAGTCCGGCGTCGGCCCGCTGGTGCCGAATGCCCAGGAACGGCTGCGCGCGCTGGCCGCGCTTTACCTCGATCCTCTGTGGGTCTTCCATCGGCTCGGGCCAAGCATCGACTCGCTGTCGGCCTTCTCCGGACGACGCATGGCTGTCGGGGCACCGGGCAGCGGGACCGAAGCGGTGGCGCGGGCCCTGTTGCGCGAGCACGGGATCGACACCGCCGTCAACCTGTCGCCGGCCGAGGCGCGCCGGGAGCTCGAGGCGGGGCGCCTGGACGCGGCGTTCTTCGTCACGTCGTACCGCGACCCATCCGTGCATGCCCTGCTGCGCCGCCCCGACATCGCGCTCCTGAGCTTTCGCCGGGAGGCCGCCTACGCGCGCAAGGTGCCGGGGCTGCAGACCGTCAAGCTGCCCGAAGGTGTCGCCGCGACGCTTTCCCACGCTCGAAGGCGTCGACCTTCCTGTGCACGAGGCGGCCGAGGTCTACCTCACCCAGGGCGAGTCGTTCCTGTCCCGCACCGTGCCGTACTCGGTATCCGCTGGTGGGGGCTCCTGAAGCTCCTGGTGTTGCCGCTGCTCGTCTGGCTTCCCCTCGTTCGTATCCTGCCCGAAATCTCCAACTGACGGGCGGACCGGCGCCTGAGCCGCCTCTACGGCGCGCTGCGCCGCCAGGAGGCCGAGATCGCCCGGGCCACGACGCCGTCACAACTGCACGAGCACCTGGCCGCGCTGGCGGCGCTTGGCGCCACCGCCGAATCGCAAGCCCGCAAGATGGCTCCCCACCGGCACCGAGACCTCTACCATTGGCGGCTGCACGTCGCGATGGTTCGCGACGAGGCGCTGAGTCGTCTCGCTCAACTGGAAAAGGAGGGCGAGACCCCGACCGGCGTTCCGCTCACCTGGCGAAGCGCGACGGGCCGCCGCGACTGAGGGTCAGCGCAGCGGACGAAAACACGCCCTCTATCGCCTGATCTACGGGCGATGCTGGCGGATCGCGACGCCCGCGATGTCGCTGATTGCCTGGGCGCCGGCGAGGGCGTCGTCCGCCTGGCGTTTCGTGAAGACGGCTGAGGGCACCGCCCCCGCGGGCAGGCCGTTCGGATAGCGCGGCGGAATGTAGTACTGGTCGAGTTGCTGGGCCACCTCCCGGACTCCGCGCAGCGCTGGATGACCGGCGGTGAGTCCATCGAGCAGCTCCACCACGGAGTGCCCGAGCACGACGCGCGCTCCACCCAGGTAGTGGAGCCCCTTGAGCGCCTTGTCGGCCGCCTGCTGGCACATGAAGCAGGCCTGCGCGAAGAACCCTCCGCGCAGGCCAAGCTCGTCGAAGGCCAGGTCGCTCTCAGCCTGGGCGAGCCAGCGCTCGGCCTCCGCCCTACTCTGCCGAATGGAGCACCACGCCTTCGCGGATCGCGTCGAGGACGAGCGGATTCTCTTCGGCGATCATCCGCTCGAACTCGACCGGAGTGTAGATGAGCAGGTCGAGACGGGGCCAGACGTCATAGAGGCCCGAAAAGTCCTTGAAGCGCTCGAGAAATGGCCGGGACGTCTCGGCGACGATGATGCGATCGAGGTCGCTCCACTCGTCCGGGTCGCCCCGCGCGACGGAGCCGAAGGCGATGACTTTTCGAGCTCGCCCGACGTGCGGCGCGAGGCGTCGCTTCAGCTCGTCGAGATCCTGCAGGAGTCGCCTGGCCACGTCGACCCGAGTCGAGCATGCCGACCCGGGCCCATCGGCACCCGCGCTCGTTAGGGCAGGAGCACCAGCGGCCCGGTGGTGCGGCGGGCCTCGAGATCGCGATGCGCGTCGGCGGCGGCGGCCAGCGGATAGCGGTGGCGCAGCTCGACGCGGATCACGCGATCGCGCAACGCCGCGAAGACACGCTGGGCGATCTCGGTCAGCGCTGTACGCTCCGCGGTGCAGTGGAAGAGTACCGGCCGGCTGAGCGTCAGTGACTTGCTGCCCAGCACATTCGCGTCCACGGGCTCGAGCGGCCCGCTGGCCTGTCCATAGCTCACCCAGTGGCCGCAAAGCGCGAGTGCATCGAGGTTCTCGGCGACGGCGTCGCGGCCCAGGCCATCGTAGATCACATCCACGCCTCGGCCGCCCGTCGCCTCCTTCACCGCGTGGGCGAACGCGTAGTCGCGGGTGACGATGGGGAGATCGCAGCCATTCGCCCTCGCGAGTCGCGCCTTGTCCTCGCTGGACACCGTGCCGATCACCCGGGCGCCGAGCGCCTTGGCCCACTGGCAGAGAAAGAGGCCGACGCCACCCGCCGCGGCATGCACCAGCACCGTCTGGCCGGGGCCCACGCGATGCGTGCGGTGCAACAGGTACTCGGCGGTCATCCCCTTCAACATCACGGCGGCGGCGGTCTCGTCGTCGACGTCGTCGGGCAGCACGACGACCTGATGGGCCGGCATCGTGCGCACCCCGACGTAGGCGCCCGGAGGCGCGCAGGCGTAGACGACCCGATCGCCGGGCAGCAGGTGGGCGACGCCGTCACCGACATCGAGCACCACGCCGGCCGCCTCCATGCCGAGCGGCGCCGGGCATGACTGGTAGCGCAGCTGGTCGGGGCCGCCGAACCCGGTGACCACGACACCGTGCGCTGGCACCGCCGCGCCCGCACCGACGCCAACGGTCGAGGGCCCGTCGCGGCCGGCGTAAGTGCGTGCGCAACCCGTCGAATCCCGTCTGATACACGCCCGTGCCGACCAGCTCGGCGAGCTCTCGTTCCCGGGGCCGGCGGCGCCTCGAACGTGCTCTGCCAGTGCCAGAAGGTGCGCTCGCCGTCGGTCACGCGCTTGAGCTGCAGGGTGGCCACGTAACGCTGCACCGGCAGGGTCGCGTCCAGAATGCAGTAGGTCGACACGTGCTCCCAGTCGGAGAGCGCCAGCAACTGCTCCCGGATCCGGTGGCCGTCGCGGAGCGTGAAGCGGCGCACGCAGCCCACCTGGTCCGAGGGCTCGCCGCCTTCGATCTCCGACTCGGCGACGGCCGGATGCCAGGCGGCGTGACTGTTGAAGTCGCGCAGCACCGCCCACACGCGCTCGATCGGCGCGTCGATGATCGCCGACCGAGACACTCTGATCACGCGGAGCTACCCCGGACCATTCGTGAACGACGCTTGCGAGGCCTCCCGTCGATCGCCGAGCTGGCGGTAGACGCGCGCGTGTCGCGCGCGACCGCCTATCGGTACTTTCCCAGCCGCAGCAAACTGGTCAGCGTGGTCGTGGCCGAAGGGCTGGCGCCCGTGCGGCGCTTCGAGCCCAAGGCCGCCGATGGCCTCGGCCGGGTGCGCGAGCTGTTCGACAAGACTTTTCCCCTGTTCAAGGAATACGAGCCGCACTACCGCGACGTGGAGGCGGTCGCGCGCTGGATGCTCGAAGCGCTGATCGAGTCGGCGCTGCGCCAGGCGCCGGCGGCGAACGGCCGGCGGCGGGGACGGGCCGCGGCTCGTCCACGCGCGATCTACCGCCCTCGGCTCCCCCAGCCGTCCTGAGACCGAGCGAGGACCTGTACCCACAGGCTCACGGGAGGAGGTCGACGACGCGGGTGCGGGCGCCGGACAGCGCCAGCGGGAAGATGGAGGCCTCGCATTCACGATCGAGTAGTCAGCGAGGCCGGCGCGAGCGTAGAGGCTGCCCTTGTGTTCGCGGTCCAGAGCGAGGTTCGACTCGCTGACCTCGACGACGAGAACCGGTCGCGAAGGGTGCGCGACGGCGTAATCCCGAAAGCTGCCCGGCACCACGGCCACGCCAGGCTCCGGCTCGGACGTCCTCCGCTGCTGGAGGAAGCCACTCTCGATCAGCCGCTCGTATTCCAGACGCGTCCAGCGGCGGGTCGTGACCTCCACCCGAGCCATGCTTCGACCGTAGCGGTCCTGGAGGGATCCGTCAATGTCCTGGGCCGGAGACACCGCGGCTCTACTTCGCGCCGGCGAGCATCAGCCGCATCGGTAGCAACTCTCGCGTGAGAGGGTTGACCATCAGGCCGAGGGTCTCGAGAGTCACCGAGCCCAGGAGTGGAGCGTCGTCCATTTCGCCGAGCACGACCGGTGAGGTGGCACTCTGTCCCTCAACCGTGAAGCGACACTCGGACACTCCGCGCGTGATGGTCGTGCCGTCGGCGAGAGTGAACTCGGCCACGCGTTCGGGTTTCAGTCTGAGGGCCTGCCAGACCCTTCCTGGAAGCACCGTGTAGACCGCGCCGGTGTCCACCAGAAACCTGACTGCGATCGGACGATGCCGCCCAGCGGAGCGGCCGACCTTGCCGCGAACATGTGTCAGGGCCATCGTTCAGCGCCGATCGTAGCACGGCGTTCCCGGTGCCCGACTGACTCGGAATAGATACCCCGCGGATTGCCGCATATCAGGAGAAGGCCGGATCACACGCGACGTTCAGGCGACTCTTTCGCTAACCGGCGGCGGCGTCCCCCGGCCGGCGCCCGCGGAGCGCCGCCCAGACGCGCGCCGGCGTCAGCGGCAGGTCGAGGTGGCGGACGCCGCGCGAGGCCAGCGCGTCGAGGACGGCGTTGACCGCCGAGGGCAACGCGCCCGCCACCCCCGACTCGCCGGCGCCCTTCACGCCGAGGGGGTTCGTCGTGCAGGGCACGACGTGATGGCCGACGCGCAGGTCGGGCAGGTCGTCCGCGCGCGGGAGCATGTAGTCCATGAACGACGCGGTCAGGAGCTGGCCTGTCTCGCCGTAGACCACCTGCTCGCCGAGCACCTGGCCGAGCCCCTGGGCCACCCCGCCGTGGATCTGGCCCTCCACGATGACGGGGTGCGCCAGCCGCCCCACGTCGTCCACCGCCGCGTAACCGACCACCCGGACGGCGCCCGTCTCCGGCTCGATCTCCACCTCGGTGACGTGGCAGCCGTTGGGGAAGGTCATCTGCGGCGAAACGAACTTCACCGTGCTGTCAAGGCCGCCGGCGAGGTCGTCGGGAACGCCCGGCAGGGAGCGCGCGCGCCGCGCGAGGTCGAGGATGCCGATCACGCGGTCGGTACCCTTCACCCGGAAGCGGCCGGCGCCGTACTCGACGTCGACGGGCGAGGCTTCGAAGAGGTGCGCGGCCAGCCGGCGGCCCTTGTCGATGGCGGCGTCGCACGCCAACGCAGTGGCGCTGCCCGCCATCATGAGCGAGCGCGAGGCGACGCTGGGCGTGCCCACCGGCACCTCGTCGCTGTCGCCCTCAATCAGCCGCACGGCCCCCGGGTCCACGCCGAGCCGCGCGGCGACCAGCCGC
>JBOHPP010000256.1:0-14032 GCA_050731755.1 Candidatus Rokuibacteriota bacterium
ATGGGGAGGTTTGGAGGGGGCGGTCGCTGCCCCCTCCAACTTCAAAGATCTGGAGGGGGTGGCCGCTACCCCTCCAACTTCAAAGATCTGAAGGGGCCGGTCGCTGCCCCCTCCAACTTCATGCCACGACGTGGCATTCCGCACGGGGACCTGCTAAGGTGACGCGGCATGGGAGCCCACGGCTTCACGCTCTACGACATGATCGCGCGCGGCGCGTTCGTGTACGGCGACGCGCCAGCCATCATCCAGGGCGAGCGGCAGTCGTCATTCCGGGAGTTCCAGCGCCAGGTGGACGCGCTCGCCGGGGGGCTGGCCGCCCTGGGCATCGGCAAGAGCGATCGCATCTGCATCCTGGCCCAGAACGACGCCGCCTACCTCGAGCTCTACGGTGCCTGCGCCCGCCAGGGCATCATCGCCTACCCCATCAACTGGCGGCTGACCGCGCAGGAGGTCGAGCGGGTGGTGGAGCGTGCCGCTCCCACGATGATGGTGGTCGACGCGTCCACGCTCAGCGTGGTCGCCGGCTGGCCGGAGCGTAAGACGTCGGTGCGGCACTGGTATCAGATCGGCGAGCCTGGCCCCGGCTTCAAGGCCCTGGCCACGCTCTACGGCCAGAGCGCCGCGGCTCCGGCCGACATCTCGCCTGACGATCCCTTCGCCGTGATCTCCACCGCGGCGGTGGACGTCATCCCGCGTGGCGCCACCCTCACCCACGCCAACGTGATCACCGCCAATCTCACGGCCATCGGCGGTATCGGCTACGACGCAACCGACCGCTACCTCCTGGCCCTGCCCCTGTTCCACATCACGGCGCTGGGCGGCGCCCTGGCCCACATGCACGCCGGGGGCGCCAGCATCGTGGTATCACGCTTCGACGCCGAGGAAGCGGTGCGGCTGATCGACCACCATCGCGTCACCCACGTCTCAAACTTTCCCCCCGTACTCACCACGCTCTTGGACGCGGCGGACAAGCTGGGCAGCCGGCTGCCCAGCCTGAAGCACGTCTCCGGCCTCGATTCGCCCCAGACCATCGAGCGCCTGCACGAGCGGACGGGGGCGAAGTTCTGGACCGGCTTCGGACAGTCGGAGACGAGCGGGTTCGTCACCCTGCAGCGCGTGGCCGACAAGCCCGGTGCCGCTGGCAAGCCGGTGCCCGTGTGCCAGGTGCGGCTGGTCGACGACTACGATCGGGAGGTGCCGGTAGGAACTCCGGGAGAGATCGTCGTGCGCGGCCCGCTGGTGTTCCAGGGCTACTTCGGCCAGCCGGATGTGACGGCTTACACGCTCCGCAACGGCTGGCACCACACCGGGGACGTGGGGCGCTTCGACGCCGACGGCTACCTCTACTACGTCAAGCGCAAGCCGGAGAAGGAGCTGATCAAGCCGGGCGGCGAGAACGTGTACCCGGCCGAGGTGGAGACGGTCATCATGCAGATGGACGGCGTGAGCGGGGTCTGCGTGTACGGCATCCCGGACGCCCGGTGGGGCGAAGCCGTCAAGGCCGTGGTGGAGGTGAAGGCCTCCGGCCGCTACACCGCCCAGCAGGTGAGCGACTTCGTCGCCTCGAAGATCGCCCGCTTCAAGAAGCCCCACGCGGTGGCGTTCACGGACACGCTTCCGCGCACCGCCGAAGGCGCGGTGGACCGGGAGGCCGTCAAGGCCAAGTGGGGCCCGACGGCGTAGGCGCTATTGCCCGACGATGTCCTTCTTGAGCGGCCCGAGCTTCGCCAATAGCTCCTGCTTCTCCTTCTCGGGCACTTTGTGCTTGTCGAGCGCCTTGACGAGGTTCTCCACGGTGGCGTTCCACTCGGCCTCGGTGATGTTCATGCCCTTGTGCGTCGTCTTCATGTCCTTCCCGAGGTACGAGCAGGGTCCACCCGCGGCCTCGCAGATCTGATCGGACAGGTTCGACCTGAGCCGGGCGACGGCCGCCGGCGGCGCGCCCTGGAACCGGGCGTTCACCCGGTTGTCGGCGACCATGTTGGCGACGAAGTCGTCGACCACCAGCGCGATCGGATGCCGCCCGCCGAGCCGCTCGTAGAGCGACCGCTCCCGGGCCGTCATCGCGGCGCAGGCCCCCAGGACCACCGCCAGAAGCATCACTGCCAGTCCCTGCAGCACTCGTGGCTTCATCCCCTCCTCCGTGTGTGATCAGCTGAGCCAGCGCTTCCGGCGCTTGTAATGCTTAACATCCCGGTAGGACTTCCGGGCGCCGACCTCGGTCAGCCCCAGGTAGAACTCCTTGATGTCCGCGTTCTCGCGCAGAGACTCGGCCGATCCTTCCAGTACGATGCGCCCGTTCTCCACCACGTAGCCGTGCTCGGCGATGGTCAGCGCCATCGCGGCGTTCTGCTCCACGAGCAGCACGGTGAGCTTCTCCTCACGGTTGAGCCGCTGGATGATCTGGAAGATCTCGTCCACCAGGAGCGGGGCCAGGCCGAGCGACGGCTCGTCCAGGAGCATGAGCTTGGGCCGGGCCATGAGGGCCCGGCCGATCGCCAGCATCTGCTGCTCGCCACCCGAGAGATAGCCGGCCTTGAGCGCCCGGCGCTCGGCGAGCCGGGGGAAGTACTCATAGACCGCTTCCAGGTCCCGCTTGATCCCGGACCCGCCCGCCCGGGTATGGGCCCCCGACAGCAGGTTCTCCTCGGTGGTCAGGTCGTCGAACACGCGGCGGCCTTCCATCACCTGGGTGATGCCTAGCCGGACAATGCTCTCCGGCTGGAGATGATCGATGCGCTCGCCTCGAAACTCCACCATGCCGGTAGTGATCTCACCCCGCTCGGGTCGCAACAGACCAGAAATGGCCTTGAGCGTGGTGCTCTTGCCCGCACCGTTCGACCCGAGCAGGGTGACGATCCGCCGCTCCGGCACCTCCAGGGAGATCCCCTTGAGCACCAGGATGGTGCGGTCGTAGACCACCTCGACGTTGCTGAGCTTCAGCACGCGCCTATTTCTTGTTGGCCTGCTTCACCAGGGCCATGACCTCCTCGCGGTACCCCCGGATCCAGTCGCTCACGGGCACCCATTCCGTTCCCTTGACCTGGTAGACGCGGACCCAGCCGCCGCCCTCGTGGTCCTGCGGCGTCACGGTCATCGGCGGCAGGAACCCGGCGAGGTCGAAGTTCTTGATCGCCTCGTAGCCCTGGCGGACCTTGTCTCCGGTCACCGGCAGGCCGTGGTTCTGAATGGCCAGCCGGACGCCCTCGGCGAGGACGGCCCCGATGAAGACTCCGCGGGCGTGGTACACGCCGCCCACGTATTTGGGGACCTCCTTACCGTCGTCCCGGTAGATCTTCTGGATGATCTCCTGGATCACGGGCAGATTTCGCCCAACCGACGTGTACTGCAATCCGAGGTAGCCCTGGCTCACGTCCCAGCCCGCCGCCTCGGCATCGGCCTCCCCGGCGCCCCACACCAGGCTGACGACGCGGTTGAGGGGGAACCCGGCCTTCTTGAACTCCTTGATCGAGACCGACGGCGACCGCCCGAACAGGTGCGCCACGACCCAGTCGGCCCTCATGCGCCGAGTAATGTCGATGACCTGCGGCCCCATCTCGAGGCCGGGCGAGGGGACGGCGAACAGCCTCAGCTCGTACCCCTCCTTCTTCGCCACCACCTCCATCATCGGGATGCCTTCCCGGCCGGCGGGGTTGTCGAAATAGAGGTAGGCCACCTTCGCGCCCCGCTTGGCGCCGTTGTCTTTGATGTATTTGAGGGCGGCCCCGGTCTGCGACCAGTAGGAAGCGGCCATGGGGAAGATGTACGGCCACACCGTGCCGTCGATGGAGTCGGCACGGCCGAAGCCCGGCGTGATGGCCGGAATCTTGTCGTCCATGTGCCGTGGGGTCAGCGCGTAGACGATGGGGGTGCCGTAGTCCAGCACGGCCACAGCCCCATCACGCTTGAGCCGCTCGTAGGCCTCCACGCCGCGGTCCACGGTGTAGCCGTGCTCGATCTCGGTGTACTCCAACTTGTGCCCGAGTACCCCACCCTTCTTGTTGACGAGCGCGATGTAGTCGGTGACCCCCGGGCAGATTTCGACCCCGATCAGCTTGGTGGCCCCCGTGCGGTCGCACTGGCCACCGACCTTGATGGCGTGGTCGGCTTCGGCGGCCACCGCCGTCACGCTCAGCACGGCCCCGGTTAGGATCGTCGCGAGCCATCGTTTCGTTCTCATGGCTTCCTCCTCATCAGACGCCTTGGACGAGTTAGTAAGAGAACGGCCACAGACGGAAGTACCGCTTGACGTTGCCCCACATCCGGTAGAGCCCTTCCGGCTCGATCGTCAGGAACAGGATGATCAGGCCGCCGAAGATGATGAGCCGGAGATTGGCCAGGAAGTCGGCGATCGACGCGTAGGCGAAGCCGAAGAGCGCAGCCACGCCTTCCACCACGTACACGAGCACGATGGGGAGCATGGTGATGAAGACGGCCCCCAGCACCGAGCCGAGCACGCTCCCCAGCCCGCCGATGATGATCATCGCCAGATACTGGACGGAAGTGACCAGCGTGAAGTGCTCGTAATTGGCGATCTTGAGGTAGTACGTCCACAGCGCGCCGGCCACCCCGGCGTAGAAGGAGGAAACCGCGAAGGCCAACAGCTTGTAGCGGAAGATGTCCACGCCGATGATCTGGGCGGCCACGTCGCGGTCCCGGACGGCGATGAAGGCGCGGCCGATCCGGCTCCGGACCAGGTTGAGGGCCGCGACGTAAGCGATCACGCCGACGGGCAGGATCATGTAGTAGCGACGGTACTCGGTGTTGATCGGCCAGCCGAGGAAGGTGGGCGTCGGGGTATAGATGGTCGACTGGGCGCCCCCGCTGATCCAGGTGGAGTGGTTGATGGTCCACTCGATGATGAACTGGGCGGCCAGCGTCGCGATGGCCAGGTACAGGCCCTTGATCCGGAGCGACGGGATCCCGAAGAAGGTGCCGACCGCAGCCGCCACCGCGCCGCCGGCCGGCAGTCCGAGCCAGAACGGAACGCCGTAGCGTGTAGTCAGGATGGCCGCGGTGTAGGAGCCCACCATCATGAAGGCCCCGTGGCCGAGCGAGACCTGCCCGGTGTAGCCGACCAGGATGTTGAGCCCGATGGCGCCGATGGCAGCCAGCGCCATGAGGTTGAGCAGCGCCATGAAGTGGCTGTCGGCCGCGAGCGGCAGGAGCAGAAGTACGCCGAGCACCGCCACTGCCGAGAACCGGGCCAGCGGCAGCGGGTACAGCGCCATGTCGGCCTGGTACGTCGTCTTGTAGACTCCGCACTCGCGATTGATCACGGGCTCACACGCGCTCGATGATTTCGCGGCCGAGGAAGCCATAGGGCCGGATCATCAGGGCCACGATCATAAGCACGTAGGGCACGAAGTCCTTGGTACCCCCGCCGACATAAGGGTCGATGTAGCCGGCCGCCACGCTTTCCACCGCCCCGATGATGAGGCCACCGAGCACGGCGCCGGGCACGCTGTCGAGCCCGCCCAGGATCACGGCCGGGAACACCTTGAGCCCGACCAGGGCCAGGTGGGTGTCCACGCCGAGCATGTTGCCCCACACGATGCCCCCGATGCCGGCGGCCAGACCGGCGATGGCCCAGGACAGCGCGAAGATGAGGCGCACGTTGATGCCCACCGCCATGGCGGCCTGCTGGTCGTTGGCTACCGCGCGCATGGCGATCCCCATGCGGCTCTTCCGGAAGAACCAGGCGAAGGCGACGAGGAAGCCCCCCGAGGCCACGGCGGCCACGAGGTTGATGGGCGAGATGTAGACCTCCCACACGATGTAGGGCTCGAGCCGGATGGGTAGCGGCATGTTGATGGTGGCCGCGCCCCAGATCATCGCGGCCAGCCCCTGGAAGACCTGGGCCAGACCGATGGTGACCATCACCACCGCGATGACGTTGCGGCCCACGAGCGGCCGCAGCACCCCGCGCTCGAGGGCGAAGCCCAGCACGACCATGCTCCCCAGGAGGACAGGTACGGCGATCGCGAGGGGCAGATGGTACAGGCTCACCATGGCGGCGGCGATGTAGCCGCCGAACATCACCAGCTCGCCCTGGGCGAAGTTGATGACGCTGGTGGCCTTGTAGATCAGCACGAACCCCATGGCCACCAGCGCGTACATGGACCCGATCATCAGGCCGTTGACCAGCAGGTCGAAGAAGAAGGCCATCGCTGCCTCCGCTCAGACGGCGACCGGCGCTCGGACGCCGCCCACGGTCCGGATCGACAGCTCGGCCTGGAGCGTCGCCTGCCGCCCGTCCTGATAGGTGATGACCGTGGTGACCGGCACCGAGGGGCACTCGGCGAAGAGCGCCTCGATGATATCCGCGTACTTCTTGGCCACGAAGCCCCGGCGCACCTTCCGGGTCCTGGTGACCTCCTCGTCGTCGGGGTCCAGCTCCTTGTGCAGCAGCACGTACTTCCGGATCCGGGTGGTCTCGGGCAGGTCCCGGTTCACCCGTTCGACCTCCTGGCCGATCACGTCGTAGACCTGGGGCTTCTGGGCGAGGTCCATGTACGTGGTGTAGGCGATCTGCCGGCGCTCGGCCCACTTGCCCACGTTCTCCATGTCGATGTTGATCATGGCCGCCACCCAGGGGCGGTCCTGTCCCACCGCCACCGCCTCCTTGATGTACGGGCTGAACTTGAGTTTGTTCTCGATGTACTGCGGGGCGAACTTGGTGCCGTCGGCCAGGGCCGTCACGTCCTTGGCCCGGTCGATGACGATCAGGTGGCCATCCTGGTCGAGGATGGCCGCGTCACCCGAGTAGAGCCAGCCGTCACGGACGCTCTGCGCGGTGGCCTCGGGGTTCTTGTAGTAACCGAGGAACACGCTGGGGCTCCGCGAGATCACCTCGCCGGCCTCGGTGAGCCGGACCTCGGTACCGGGAAACGGCTTGCCCACCGTGCCCAACTTGATGTCGCCATCGCGCTGGACGCAGGACACCCCCGTGATCTCCGTCTGGCCGTACACCTGCTTGAGGTTGATCCCGATGGCGCGGAAGAACAGGAACACCTCCGGACCCAGCGGGGCACCGCCGGTGTAGGCGTAGCGCGTGCGCCGGAATCCCAGATGGTCGCGGAGCGGGGCGAACACCACCGCCTCGCCCAGTGCCCGCAGCAGTCGCAGTCGGAACGGAACGGGCTGCTTGTCCATCTCCCGGCGGGCGGCGTCCTCACCCGCCGGCATCAGCCACCGGTAGAGGCGGCGCTTGAGCCAGGAGGCGTCCTCCAGCCGGACCTGGACCATCGAGACCAGGTTCTCCCAGATGCGGGGCGGGGCTACCAGGACGTGGGGGCCGACTTCCTTCAGGTTCTCCAGGACGGTCTCCGGCCGCTCCGGGCAGTTGACGGCGAAACCGACGACGAGTGAGGCGGCCAGCGACCAGAACGTGTCGCCGATCCAGGCCGCCGGGAGGTAGGCCAGGACTTCGTCGCGCCGCCCGTAACGCTCGAGCTCGAGGATTCCCCGAATGGCCTGCACCAGGTTGTCATGGGACATCATGGCGCCCTTCGGCTGTCCCGTCGTGCCCGAGGTGTACGAGATCAGCGCCACGTCGCGCCCGGTCCCCGCCCCCACCAGCTCCTCGAAGAGCCCCGGGCGCTCAGCGTCCAGCGCGCGTCCCCGTTCCTGCAGGCCCTCCAGGCTCAGGAGCAGCGGGTCACCATAGTGGCGCATCCCCTTCGGGTCGTCGTACACCACCGCCCGGACCTTGGCCAGGCTCGCCTTGAGGTCGAGGACCTTGTCGACCTGCTCCTGGTCCTCGGCGTAGACGATCGTGGCGTCGGCGTGATCGATGATGAACTGCAGCTCACGGGCGATGGAGTCCTGGTAGAGCGGCACCGGGATGCCGCCGGCGGCCTGGGCGGCCACCATGGTCGCGTAGAGCTGGGGACGGTTGTCGCTGAGCAGCGCCAGCGTGTCGCCCCGCCCGAACCCCAGACTCACCAACCCCAGCGTGATGGTCCGCACCTGGGCCGCGTACTCGGCCCATGTCCACTCCTGCCAGATACCCTTGTCCTTCTCGCGGAGCGCCGGCGCGCGAGGATGCTCGCGGGCGTTGCGGAGCAAGAACTGGGGAAGCGTCGCCTCCGACATGCTCCGTCTCCCTTCAGGCGGTGGCCTTCACACCCAGATAGGCCTTGACCACGAGCGGGTTGACCCGCACCTCGGCCGGGGTGCCTTCGGCGATCTTGTGACCGAGGTCGAGCACCACCACCCGCCGGGAGATGTCCATCACCACCCCCATGTCGTGCTCGATCAGGATGATGGTGGTCCCCCACTCGTCGTTGACGTCGAGGATGAAGCGGGCCATGTCCTCCTTCTCCTCGACGTTCATCCCGGTCATCGGCTCGTCGAGGAGCAGGATCTTGGGGCGCAGCGCCAGGGCCCGGCCCAGTTCCACCCGCTTCTGCAGTCCGTAGGGGAGCGAGCCGGCCGGCCGCTTGCGGATGGCCTCGATCTCGAGGAAGTCGATGATGTCTTCCACCACCTGCCGGTGGGCAACCTCCTCGCGCTGGCCGGGCCCCCAGTAGAGCACGGAGCGCAGCACGCCGTTCTTCATGTGGACGTGCCGGCCCAGCATGAGGTTGTCCACCACGGTCATGCCTCGGAACAGCGCGATGTTCTGGAAGGTCCGGGCCACCCCCCGGGCCGCGATCCGCTGGGGGGGGAAGCGCGTAATCTCGGTCCCCTCCAGCACAATGCGCCCTTCGTCGGGGTGGAAGACGCCGCTGATGCAGTTGAGGAGGGTGGTCTTGCCGGCGCCGTTGGGGCCGATGATGGACAGGACCTCGCCCGCCCGGACCTCCACGCTGACCCGGTCCACCGCGCGGACGCCACCGAAGGACTTGGAAACCTCGCGGATCTCGAGCTGTGAGCTCACGAGAGCCAGCGTTTCCGCCGGTGGTAGTGCTTGACGTCGCGGTAGCTCTTGCGCTGGCCCACCACGGTCAGACCCAGGTAGAACTCCTTGATGTCCTCGTTCTCGCTGATCGTCCGGGTGTCGCCGTCCAGCACGATCCGCCCGTTCTCCATGACGTAGGCGTATTGGGCGAAACGCAGGGCCATGGCCACGTTCTGCTCGGCGAGCAGGACGGCCAGGCGCTCCTCCCGGTTCAGGCGGCTCACGATCTCGAAGATCTCCTGGACGAGCATGGGGGCCAGACCCATGGAGGGCTCGTCGAGGAGCATGAGCGTGGGCCGGGCCATGAGGGCCCGTCCGATGGCCAGCATCTGCTGCTCGCCGCCCGAGATGTAGCCGGCCCGGACCTGGCGCCGCTGGGTCAGGCGGGGGAAGTACCGGTAGACCCGGTCCAGGTCGTCGCGAATAGAGTGCCCGTTGCGGCGACTGTAGGCGCCGGTCAGGAGGTTCTCCTCCACCGTGAGGTGCTCGAAGACGTGCCGACCCTCCATGACCTGGACGATGCCACGCCGTACCACCTCGGCCGGGTCCTTGCGCTGGATGGGCTGGCCCTGGAACTCGACGGCGCCCTTGGTCACCTCCCCCCGCTCCGTCCGGAGCAGGCCCGAGATGGCCTTGAGCGTGGTGCTCTTGCCGGCGCCGTTGGCCCCGAGGAGGGCGACGACGCCCCTCTCGGGGACCCGGAGCGACACGCCCTTCAACACGAGGATCACGTGATCGTAGATCACCTCGATGTTGTTGACCGACAGCAACGGGCGGGCCGCCCCGCTCCCGGCGCTCACCGTCCCTACTTCTCCTTGCTGCAGTCACGCATGGTGTAGCCGAGCTTCTTGGCCTCCTCGACGGCGGCGGCCTCCAGCTTCGGCCGCACGACGTCGCGCATGGGCTCCATCCAGTCGGAGACGATCTTCCAGTTCTTGCCGTCCCACTGCTGGACCAGGGCCAGGCCGTTGCCCTCGTGGTTCTCGCAGGTCACTTTGAGCGGGCGCATGAGGCCCTTCATGCCCAGCTCCTCCAGGCGCTTCTCGGTGATGTCGAGGTTCTCCATGCCCCACCGGACCTGCTCGCCGGTCAGCGGCTTGTTGCCGTGCTTCTTCATGGCCGTGCGGATGGCCTCGACGTTGAGCATCGCGTTGATGATGGTCCGGTTGTAGAGCACCTCGCCCACTTTGGCCCGATCGCCGCCGTAGGCGCCTTTCCCTTTGTCGTAGACGTGCTTGAAGATGTCCTGGTGGACCTTGAAGTCGTGACCAGGGGCGTGGAAGGTCATGGACTTGTAGCCCCTGGCCGCATCCCCGGCGGGAACGACGTCGGTCTCCGTCCCCGTCCACCAGTTCCCGACGACGTGGTCCATCTTCATGCCGTGGGCGGCGGCTTCCTTGACCGCGACCTGATTCATGACGCCCCAGCCCGAGATGTAGATCCAGTCGGGGTTGATGCGCCGCACCTGCAGCCAGGTGGCCTTCTGCTCCTGGCCCGGGCTGTCCACCGCCAGCAGCGTCAGCTCGAAGCCGTGGCGCTTGGCCAGCTCTTCCAGGGTGGGGTTGGCCTCCTTGCCGTAGGGGCTGTTGTGGAAGATGTGGACGATCTTCTTGCCTTTGAGCTTGTCCAGCCCGCCTTCCTGCTGGCCCACGTACTTGATGAAGGCCGAGGCCTGGCTCCAGTAGGTCATCGGGAAATTGAAGACCCAGGGAAACCACCGCCCGTCGGCGGAGGCCGTCATGCCGTACCCGGCGGAGTGGATCACGACCTTGTCGCCGGGGGCCTTGGGAATGAGCTGGTAGGTGATGCCGGTGGAGAACGGATTCACCAGCACGGCGCCGCCCTGCCGGGTCTTGAGCCGCTCGTAGCATTCCACGCCGAGATCCGTCTTGTACTGGGTCTCGCACTCCTCCCACGCGAGCTTGACGCCGTTGATGCCGCCGTCGCGCTCGTTGATGAGGTTGAAGAAGTCGTTGAAGCCGTTGGCCGACGGAATGCCGTTGGGGGCGAAGGGCCCGGTCCGGTAGACCAGGAGCGGGATGAACATCGTCTTGTCCTGCGCGAGCACCGCGCCGGCCATCGGCCAGGTGAGCATGGCCGCCGTCGCGAGCCCGATGACGAGAGTCCTGAGCAGCATGATGGCCTCCTTATCGCTTAGTGAGGGAACGGCCACAACCGGAGCTTCTCCTTGGTGATCTGCCACAGCCGCGCCAGCCCGTGCGGCTCCACGATGAGAAAGAAGATGATGAGCCCGCCGAAGATCATCAGCTCGATCTGCTTCTGCAGCGCCGTGGACATCGCGACTCCCAGCATGTGGGGCGCGTTGGCCAGGAAGATCGGCACCACCATGATGAAGGCGGCCCCCAGGAACGAGCCGAGGATCGAGCCCAGGCCGCCGATGATGACCATGAACAGCACGAGGAACGAGAGCGCGATGTCGAACGCGAAGGTCTCGGCGCTTCCGTAGTAGAGGAACACCAGCTCGGCCCCGGCCACCCCACAGTAGAACGAGCTGATCCCGAAGGCCAGCAGCTTGGTGCGGAGCGGCCGGATGCCGATGATCTCGGCGGCGATGTCGCGGTCGCGAATGGCCATCCACGAGCGGCCGATGCGGCCCCGCACCAGGTTCTTGGCCAGCACGGCGAAGAGGACGACGAACCCCAGGGCCATCAGGTAGCGGGCCCCGGCCGAGGCATCGGGCCCGGTCACCATCACGCCGAACACGGTCCGCGGCGGCGCGGTGATGGTGCCGGAGGGCGCGTAGTTGGAGAACCACGCCACCCGGTTGAACAGCCAGATCAGGAAGAACTGGGCGGCCAGCGTGGCCACGGCCAGGTAGAACCCCTTGATGCGCAGGCTGGGGATGCCGAAGACGAGCCCCACCGCGGCGGCCACGATCCCGGCCAGCAGGAAGACGACGAGGATGTTCACCGCGGGGAACGCCGTGGTGATCTTGAACGCGGCGTACGCCCCCACCGCCATGAACCCGCCGGTGCCCAGGGAAAGCTGGCCGGCGTAGCCGGTCAGGAGATTGAGCCCGATGGCGGCCAACGAGTAGATCAGCAACGGGATGAGGACGGCCTGCAACCAGTACTCAGTGGCCACCAGCGGCACGGCCACCGCCGCGGCCACGACCGCCGCCACCACCACCCAGCGGTCCTGGACGACCGGGAAGATGGCCTGGTCGGCGGCGTAGGTCGTCTTGAACTGTCCGGCCTCGCGGTAGATCACCGCTCACACCCGCTCGTGGCAGTAGGAGCCGAGGCGCGTCGAGCGACGAGGCGACGCTTCAGACCCGCTCAATGATCTTCTCCCCGAACAGCCCCTGCGGCCGGAACAGGAGGAATACCAGAGCCAGCACGTAGGCGAACCAGTTCTCGATGGCCCCGCCCACCAGGGGCCCCCAGTACACCTCGCCCATCTTCTCGCCGACGCCGATGATGAGGCCGCCCACGATGGCGCCGGGGACGGATTCGAAGCCACCCAGGATGAGCACCGGCAGGGCCTTGAGCGCGATGAGGGAGAGGCTGAACTGCACGCCGCTCTTGGCGCCCCACATGATGCCGGCCACCAGGGCCACGATGCCGGAGACGGCCCACACGATCACCCAGATCGTCTTCAACGGGATGCCGATGGACAGGGCCGCCTCGTGATCGTCGGCCACGGCGCGCAGCGCCCGCCCGATGCGGGTGCCGTGGAAGAAGACGGCCAGCACCGTCACCAGCACGGCCGCCGTCAGGGCGGCCGTCAGCTCGAGTTGGTTGACCAGGATCTCGCCCAGCTTGAACGAGCCCTGGGGGATGCCGACGTCGAGCTTCTTGACGTTGGCGCCCCACAGCATCTCACCGAAGCCTTCCAGGAAGAAGTTGAGCCCGATGGTGGCCATGAACAGGATGATGTGCTCCTGGTTGACCAGCGGGCGCAGCACCACCCGCTCGATGGCCAGCGCGAGGACGACCATCACCCCGGCCGTCAGCCCGAGGGCGACGATCGTCGGCACGCCGCGCTCCATCAGCCCCACCAGCGTCAGCGCCGCGAAGAGTACCAGGGCGCCCTGGGCGAAGTTGAACACCCCCGAGGCCTTGAAGATCAGCACGAAGCCGAGGGCCACCAGGGAGTACATGAGCCCGGAGGCCACCCCGCCGATCAGCACCTCGGCCAGGAATCCCGGCGCTCCCACCATGTCCTTGAACGGGGCGACCAGGATCGCGTGCAGTATCTCAATCATGGGCGACTCCGAGGTAGGCGTCGATGACGGCCTGGTCCTTGCGCACCGCGGCCGGCGGGCCGTCAGCGATCTTGCGCCCGTAGTCCAGGGCCACCACCCGGTCCGAGATGTCCATCACCACGCTCATGTCGTGCTCGATGAGGGCGATGGTGGTGCCGAACTCGGCGTTCACGTCCAGGACGAAGCGGCACATGTCCTCTTTTTCCTCGACGTTCATGCCGGCCATCGGCTCGTCGAGCAACAGGAGCGTGGGCTCGGCGGCCAGCGCCCGCGCCAACTCCACCCGCTTCTGCAGGCCGTACGGCAGCCGGCCTGCCGGCGTCTTGCGGATGGCCTGGATCTCCAGGAAGTCGATGATCCGCTCGACGAAGGCCCGGTGCTCGATCTCCTGCCGCTTGGCCGGTCCCCAATAGAGGGCGTCCTGGAGGAAGCTGCCCCCCATCTTCAGCACCCGGCCGGTCATGACGTTGTCCAGCACGGTCATTCCCTTGAACAGCGCCACGTTCTGAAAGGTGCGGGCGATGCCCAGGGCGGCGACGTCGTACGGCCTGAGCCAGGTGCGGTCCTTGCCCTCGTAGAGAATGCGGCCTTCGTACGGGTGGTAGAAGCCGCTGACGACGTTGAGCAGCGTGGTCTTGCCCGCGCCGTTGGGGCCGATGATGGCCAGGACCTCTCCCCGCCGGATCTCCAGGCTCACCCGGTTCAGCGCCATCAGGGCCCCGAAGCGGACGCTGACGCCGTCCACCGCCAGCAGAGGCCCTGAGGCCTGGCTCATGGGCCTCCCGGAGCCGCGGCCTCGACCGGCCGGATGCGGACGTCGGCGCGCACGGTGCCGGTGCGGCCGTCCTCGTAGGTCACCTGCGCCTCGACCTGGATGCGGTCCCGATCCGAATAGAGGG
>JBOHPP010000257.1:0-15608 GCA_050731755.1 Candidatus Rokuibacteriota bacterium
GCGTACGCCGGGCGCCTGGCCGGCGGCCAGTCGCCGGCCGGGGCCGCCGCTCGCGAGACGGCCCTGGCCAGCCTCATGGACCGCTACCGGGACCGCCGCGCCGCGACCCCGGCCGAGCGCGAGTTCGAGATCGTCTCCGACCGCGAGCGCGCTCGCTTCGCGGCGTGGTACGAGTTCTTCCCGCGCTCGAGTGCCCCCGGGCGCCACGGCACCTTCAAGGATGCGGAGATGCAGCTGGAGCGCGCTGCCGCCCTGGGCTTCGACGTCGTCTATCTGCCTCCCATCCACCCCATCGGGCGGACGCACCGCAAGGGTCGCAACAACACCCTGTCGGCCGGACCCGATGACCCCGGAAGCCCCTGGGCCATCGGCAGCGGGGAGGGCGGCCACACCGCGGTCCATCCGGAGTTGGGCACGCTGGAGGACTTCGCCCGCTTCGTCGAGCGGGCGCACCAGCTCGGGCTCGAAGTGGCGCTGGACTTCGCCATTCAGTGCTCGCCGGATCACCCCTGGGTCCCCGAGCATCCCGGGTGGTTCTTCCACCATCCCGACGGTTCCATCAAGTACGCTGAGAACCCGCCCAAGAAGTACCAGGACGTGTACCCCCTGAACTTCAACGGCGACGATCCCCGCCCCCTCTGGGAGGAGATGCGGCGCGTCGTCGAGTTCTGGATCACTCACGGCGTCACAACGTTCCGGGTGGACAACCCGCACACCAAGCCGGCGAAGTTCTGGGAGTGGCTGATCCGCGAGGTCCAGGGTCGCCATCCCGAGGCGATCTTCCTCTCTGAGGCCTTCACCCGGCCCAAGATGATGAAGATCCTGGCCAAGGCCGGGTTCACCCAGTCCTACACGTACTTCACCTGGCGCACCGAGAAGCAGGAGCTCATCGACTACTTCACGGAGATCACCCGGCCGCCGGTCAGCGACTACTTCCGTGGCAACCTCTGGCCCAACACGCCGGACATTCTGCATGCGATCCTGCAACGGGGAGGGCGCGCCGCGTTCCGCCTGCGGCTGGTCCTGGCCGCGACGCTGTCGTCGCTCTACGGCATCTACTCGGGCTACGAGCTGTGCGAGAACGTGCCCTACGCCGAGGGCTCCGAGGAGTACCTCAACTCCGAGAAGTACGAGCTGAAGGCGCGGGATTGGGACGCGCCGGGTAACATCGTCGACCTGGTGGTGACGCTGAACCGGCTCCGCCGCGAGCACCCCGCCCTGCAGTTCTCCACGAACTTGAACTTCTACCCGGCCGATGATCCCCACATCCTGTTCTACGGCAAGGCGACGCCGGACGGTCGCGACGTGGTGTTGGTGGCCGTCAATCTCGATCCCTTCGCCACCCACGCGGCGACGGTGGAGATCCCCCTGGAGGCGCTGGGCGTCGGCGAGAACCAACCCTACAAGCTGCACGAGCGCTTGCGGGACACCTGGCTGGAGCTGCGGGGCCGCCGCCTCCGGATCAGTCTCGACCCGCGGGTGGAACCAGCCGCGATCTACTCGCTGCACCGGTGAGCGGTGGGGCCATGAACGACGCTGGCGGGGGCCGGCGCGAGCGTGTCGAGGCCATTCGGCGCTGACCATGCCAGCGACCGTGTACCACCTGCAGATCAACGTCGGCGATCCGGCCCTGGCGATCCCCTTCTGGCGTGACCTCCTCGGCTACCTCGAGTACCTCGTAGCGGGTGACGCGAGGCCGGCCTGAACCGTGGGTGGCCTGAGCGAGGTGCGTATGGCTTCATTGCCATCCTGGAGACCCACGACTTCCTGGGCATGACCAACGGGGGCACCGACTTCTGGATCATCGCCACGCCGGCGGAGCGGCGAGGCCGCGGCTTCCACCGCAAGAACATCGGCATGAACCATGTGGCCTTCCGCGTCGACAATCGCCAGGCTGTCGACACGTTCCAGCGCGAATTTCTCGTGGCCCGCCGGATCGCGCCGCTCTACGGCGGCCCCCGAGCATACCCCGAGTATGCGCCCGGCTACTACGCGGTTTTCTTCGAGGATCCTGACCGCCTCAAGATCGAGATCGCGCACGTCCCCCGATGAGCGCTTCGGGGGGTCACCGCTCGACGGTGAACCGATAGACGTTCGTGTCCCGCGGCACGAATCCGAGCCGCTGATAGAGCCGGTTGGCCGCCTGGCGGGACGGTCGGGAGGTGAGCTCGACGGTGCGAGCTCCTCGGGCGATGGCGATCCGGAGCGCTTCGCGGCTGAGGCTTTCGCCGACACCCTTGCCGCGCGCCGAGGCTTCGACCACCACGTCCTCGATCCAGGCCCGCACTCCGGTCGGAATGCGAAACACAATCAGGGTGAGGATGCCGAGGACGCGCCCGGCGGCCCGATCCCGAGCCAGCAGCACCGCCGTGCACGGTGATTCCACCATCTCCCGGAGCTGATCGACGGTCGGCGGGATCGCCGAGGTCGAGAGCTGAGGCACCAGACGCCGAAACACCGCCACGAGCTCGTCGTCGACCCGCACCGCCCGCTCGACGGTGACGGGTTCCTCACCGGTCATCATCGACTCCGCGCTCGATCTTCCTCTGGAGATACCAGCTCATGTACCCCCGGTACTTCTGCTGCAGGTCCCGGCGCCGCCAGTCCTGGCCGGTGATGACCCCGCGGCAGCTGTCGGCTCCGCAGTGGCATTTCATCTCGTACGTATCGTCGTCGGTCGTGGCCCAATCGTGGGTGAGCTCCTCGCCCGGCTGGATGGCGCGCATGGCGACAAACACGATCTGTCCCTGCACGCCGATGTTGGGATCACACGAGTGGTTGCTCCAGATCATTCCGCCGTCCTTCTCGGGCTCGGCCAGCGGGCCGATAAAGAACCCCTCGGCCACGGGGATCTCGGCCGGCCCCAGGCGGGGCTCGACCTCAGATCGCGTGGCGGCGTCGAAGATGTAGCCGCCCTTGATGGCGACGATCTCGCCCCTGGCAATGGGCGCCCGCGCGAAGAGCCCCCGGCCCTGGATGGGGCTCGGCCTGACCACGGTCTTCGGGGAACGGTAGGTGAGGTTCGACACGGTGTCGGAGTCCCCGGAGTCGGACGGGTCCGAAGGTGACAGCGACTCTGCCGCATCGACCGAATCCTGTCAAGCACGGGTGGCCGCGACCCGGAGGTCGCGGGTTAGGAAGGCTCGTCGGAGGGCTGTAGAATTCGATGCTGAGGTCATGAGCACGGACTGGTACAAGGACGCGATCTTCTACGAAGTCCACGTGAAGGCCTTCCGCGACGCCAACGGCGACGGCGTCGGCGACTTCGCCGGGCTCACCGAGAGCCTCGACTACGTCAAGGACCTGGGCGTCGACTGCCTGTGGATCCTGCCCATGTATCCCTCGCCGCTGCGCGACGACGGCTACGACATCGCCGACTTCTACGGAGTCCATCCCACCTATGGCACCGTGGAGGATTTTCAGACGTTCCTGGACGCCGCCCACGCCCGGGGCTTGCGGGTCATCGCCGACCTGGTGATGAACCACACCTCCGACCAGCACCCGTGGTTTCAGGCCTCGCGGGCCGAGCCCACCGGGCCGTTCGGCGATTACTACGTCTGGAGCCCGACCGACCAGCGCTATCGCGACGCCCGCATCATCTTCATCGACACCGAGAAGTCGAACTGGACGTGGGATCCGACGCGCCAGGCGTATTACTGGCACCGGTTCTTCAGCCATCAGCCCGACCTCAACTACGACAACCCCGAGGTCCGCCGGGCGATGCTCGAGGTCATGCGCTTCTGGCTCGACCGCGGGCTGGACGGCTTCCGCTGCGACGCCGTGCCCTACCTGGTCGAACGCGAGGGCACCACCTGCGAGAACCTGCCCGAGACCCACGTCATCCTCAAAGAGTTCCGGAGGGTCATCGACCGCGACTACGGCGGCAGCCGGGTGCTGCTGGCCGAGGCCAACCAGTGGCCGGAGGACGTCCGCCCCTACTTCGGCGACGGCGACGAGTTCCACATGGCCTTCCACTTTCCCCTGATGCCGCGGCTCTACATGGCCCTCCGGCGCGAGGAGCGGCTGCCCATCCTCGACATTTTCACCCACACGCCGCCCATCCCACCGAGCTGCCAGTGGGGGCTGTTCCTCCGCAACCACGACGAGCTCACGCTCGAGATGGTGACGAGCGAGGAGCGGGACTACATGTACTACGCCTACGCCCAGGACCCGCAGGCCAAGCTGAACCTGGGCATCCGGCGGCGGCTGACCCCGTTGATGGACAACGACCGCCGGCGCATCGAGCTGCTCAACTGCCTGCTCCTGACGCTGCCGGGCAGCCCCATCGTCTATTACGGCGACGAGATCGGGATGGGCGACAACATCTATCTGGGCGACCGCAACGGCGTGCGCACGCCCATGCAGTGGTCGCGCGACCGCAACGCCGGCTTCTCGACCGCCGACGAGGACCGTCTCTACCTGCCCGTCATCACCGATCCCGTCTACGGCTACGAGGCCGTGAACGTGGCCGCCCAGCTCAGGACGCCGTCGTCGCTGTTCAACACCATGAAGCGGCTCATCGCGGCCCGCCAGCGCTGCCGGGCATTCGGCCGGGGCAGCATCGAGTTCCTGCGCCCGCTCAACCACAGCGTGCTGGCCTTTCTCCGCACCCACGCCGACGACACGATCCTCGTCGTCGCCAACCTCTCCGAGCGCTCGCAGCCCGTCACCCTGGATCTGGCCCGGCATCGGGGCGCGGTGCCCGTGGAGCTGCTGGGCGACACTCGCTTTCCGCCGATCGGCGAGCAGCCCTACTTCCTGTCCCTGGGCCCTCACGGCTTCTACTGGTTCCGGCTGGAGCGCCGCGAGGGACGCCCGCTCCGCTACGGGATCGAGGACACCGCCATCTGACCATGAGCGCACTGAGGCGGCCGCGGCCCGACGCGCTGGCGGCCTGGATCCGGGGCCAGCGCTGGTTCGCCGCCAAGACGAGGCGCATCGAGGCGGTCGGCTGGGACGATTGGATCCCGCTGGCCGGCGCCGGCATTGCACTCGTGTCCGTCCGCCTGGACGACGGCGGCGTGCACCGCTACGCCATCCCCCTGGCCGGCCCGCCGGCGGGCGAAGTGACCGATGCCTTCGCCGACGCCGGGTTCTGTCGCGTCCTGCTGGAGAGCGTGGTCCGGCGGGTGCGGCTTCGATCCGAGGGCGGAGGCACCCTTCAGGGCGACACGACGACCGAGTTCGCCGGCCGCCCCCCGGCGCCTTCCGAGGTCAGGGTTCTCGCCGGCGAGCAGAGCAACACCTCGGTCGTCTTCGGCGAGCACAATATCTTAAAATTCTTCCGCCGCCTCACCACCGGGATCAATCCGGAGCGCGAGATCACCCAGTTCCTCACCGAGCGGACGCCGTTCGCCCACAGCCCCCGGCTCCTCGGCGCGCTCGAGTACCGCGGACCCGATGGCGGGGAAAGCACCCTCGCCGTCCTGCAGGAGTTCGTGGCCGGCGGTCGGGACGGTTGGCGGTGGACGCTCGAGCAGGTCGGCGAGCTGTATGACCGCGCCCGTGGCAGCGGCCCGGGCGCCGACGTGGACCGGGCGCGAGCGTGGGCCCGGACATCGCTGGCGGCCCTGCGCCGCCTCGGGGAGCTGACCGCGGCGCTCCACCGCGCGCTCGGCTCCCGTTCCGACGACCCGGCGTTCGCTCCGGAGACAATCACCGCGGACGACGTCGCCGCCTGGGCCGCTGCCGTCCGCGGGCAGGTCGAGCAGGCGCGGCACCTGCTGGGCGACGACGCCCGCCTCGCCGAGGTCCCGGGCGTCGCCGCGCGGCTGGCCGCCCTCGTCGGATGGCAGAAGATCCGCCACCACGGCGACTTCCACCTCGGACAGACGCTCTACCGGGATCGCCTGGGGGACTTCGTGATCCTCGACTTCGAAGGCGAGCCGCTCCGGCCTCTGGCCGAGCGCCGCCGCAAGCACACGCCGCTGCGCGACGTCGCCGGGATGCTGCGCTCGATCGACTACGCGGCGACCTTCGCGCCCGGGCGGAGTGCGGACCTGGAGCCGTGGGCCGACGTGTGGGCGGCCGAGGCATCGCGGCAGTTCCTGGCCGGCTATCGCGAAGGTTCGGGACCCGCTGACTTCCTGCCGGCGTCCGAAGACGAGTTCCGATGGGCGGTGGCCGTCTTCGAGCTCGAGAAGGCCGCCTACGAGGTGGTGTACGAGGCCAACCACCGCCCGCAGTGGATGGCCGTGCCGGCCCGGGGCCTGCTCAGGGCCGCCGCTCGGCTGGGGTCGCCGTCGGCGGCTGCGGAGGGATGAAGAGCAGCGACTCCGCCTGCTCGCCCTCCTTGTCGAAGGTCACCACGAGCCCGATGTCGTAGAACAGCGATGGGGGGAGTTGACCTTCGGGCGTGAAGCGCGTCGGCTGGCCCCAGCCATGGAGGACCATCGCCCGCGTGAAGATGCCAGGGTTCGGCTCCAGACGCAGCGAACGAACCATCTCGGCACGGTAGCCGGCCGGCGTGACGAGACCGAACTCGATCACCATCCGCTTGATGCCGGCCGGCGAGCCGGCTCCCTCGTAGACCCACCGGGCGGCGGCGTAGCCCTCGACCTTCTCGGTGAGCGTCCGCGTGGCGGAGCCAAAGCGCGCGCGCACCGCCTCCATCGAGCTCTGGCCCGGGACGATCGTCGCCCATTCGGCGGCGTGCCCCGAGCCGGCCAGCAGCAGCCACGCCAGCCCCCCCGTCGCGACCCTCTTCGGGCTAAACACCCAGCGCCACACCGTCGCCACGGGGATCGGCCCCGCCCATGAGTGTGCCGTCGCGCACCACGATGCCGTGGGCGTGTCCGGCCCTGTAGAAGAGCGCTGAGGCCGCCTTGATCGGATGACCCTTGCGGGCCAGCGCGGCGAGCACGCGCCGGCCCACGCGCTCCTCGATGTGGATGGCGTCGGCGGGGTCTCCGGGCAGGAACGCCCCGATGATGAAGCGGGGCCGCTCGATCGCGTCCTGGATGTCGAGACCGTAGTCGAGCAGGTTGGTGAGGATCTGGACGTGGAACATCGCCTGTCCGTTGCCGCCCATGGAGGCCAGGCCGACCAGAGGCCGCCCCTCGCGGGTGACCACGGAGGCCGTGAGGGTGTGGAACGGCCGCTTGCGCGGGGCCAGGACGCTCGGGTGCTCCGGCTCCGTGCTGAAGTGGCGGCCGCGGTTCTGCAGCACGACGCCCGTGCCCGGCGGAACGACGCCCGAGCCGAAAGGGTTGAACAGGCTCTGGATGACGGTGATCAGATTTCCGTGCCCGTCGGCCACCACGAACCCCGTCGTGTCGCCGTCCGGCTGCCCGGCCGCGTAGACTCCCGCCTTTCGTGACTCGAACTCCTGGCGCCGCCGCGCCGCGTAGGCCTTGTCGAGGAGCGAGGCCACCGGGACGGTCGCGAACGCCGGGTCCCCGATCCAGCGGTCGCGGTCGGCGTAGGCGAGCTTGACCATCTCGATGAGGAGATGCAGGTGCTCCACCGAGTGCAGGCGCCGGCGCCCCAGCGGGAAGCCCTCGAGCATGTTGAAGGCGAGGAGGGCGGCCAGCCCCTGGGTTGGCGGCGGAGTCTGGTGGATGGTGACGCCGCGGTAGGTCGTGGCGATCGGCTCGCCCCATTCTCCGGTGTGCCCGGCCAGGTCGTCCGGCGTGAGAAAGCCGTCGCGCTCGAGGCGCTCCGTGATGACCCGGGCGATGCGGCCCGTGTAGAAGAGGTCGGGACCATGCGCGGCCAGATCGCGCAGCGTGCGGGCGAGATCGGTCTGCACGAACAGCTCCCCCAGGGCGGGTGCGCACCCCCCCGGCATGAACACCCGCCGCCACTCGGGGTCGGGGTTCTCCGGGGCCACCTCGTCGATGGCCTGGCTCACGATCGAGGTCATGGGAAAGCCCCGCTCGGCGTACCGGATGGCCGGGGCGAGCAGCTCGCCGAGCGGGCGGGTGCCGAAGCGCTGGAAGAGCATCGCCCAGGCTCGCACACACCCGGGAACGCTGACGGTCGCCGGGCCCCGCGTGGGCAGGGTGGTCATGCTCCGGCGACGCAACTCGTCGAGCCCCGCCCGCGAGCCGGAGCGGCCCGCGCCGTTGAGAAAGTGCAGGCGCCGCGTGGCCGCCTCCCAGTAAAGGCAGAAGAGGTCGCCGCCGAGCCCGCAGTCCTGGGGCTGGGTCACCGCCAGGACGGCGTTGGTGGCGACGGCGGCGTCGGCGGCGGTGCCGCCGGCTCTCAGAACGTCGAGGCCGGCGAGGGTGGCCAGAGGGTGCGCGGAAGCCACCATGCCCTCGCGGCCGAGCGCAACGGGACGAAACGCGGCGCCGATCCGGGGCACGGGCTAGGTTCCGGGGAAGAGCCTGGTGATCTCGTCCTGGGGGAAGATGGGCAGGGGCCGCTCCCGGTTGCCTTCGACCAGGACGAGCCCCCGCTCACGGGGGACGACCTGACCGATATAGTGGCTGTCGATCCCCTCGCGGGCTAGCGCGTGAATGACGATCCCGGCATCGGCCGGCGACAGCGTCACGAGGAGGGCGCCGGAGGCAATTGTGCCGAGCGGATCGAGCCCGAAGGCCCGGCACACCTCGGCCCCCTCGGGCAGCGTCACAATGCGCTCGCGATCGATGCGGAGTCCCACGCCGGCCGCCTCGGCCAGCTCCCAGAGCGCGGTGGCGATGCCGCCTTCGGTGGCATCGTGCATGGCGTGCACCTCGGCCAGCTCGCAGGCGAGCTCCGCCTCGGGAAGCACGCTGAGCCCTGGGGCACGCAGGAACTCACGGGCCCGCTTGATGACCGACGACCGCACGCCGCGGGCCAGCAGCTCGGCTTCCCGCTCTCGCGCGATGATCGCGGCACCCTCCAGAGGCACGCCCTTGGTCAGCACCACGGCGTCGCCCGGCCGAGCGCCGCTCGTCGTCACCAGCTTGTCTCTGGCCACCTCGCCCAGCATGGTGCCGGCCACGATCGGGCGGTCGAGGCCGTGGGTGATCTCGGTGTGGCCGCCCACCAGCGCGACGTCCAGCTCGGCACAGGCGGCGGCAAGCGAGTCGAGGAGCGCCGTCACCGACTCGTCGGTCGTCCGCCCCGGGGGCAGCAGCACCGTGGCCAGGAACCAGCGGGGGCGCGCTCCCCGCACGGCCACGTCGTTGGCGTTCACCTGGAGCGCGTACCACGCCACGTCGTCCGCCGCGAAGGTGATGGGATCACTGGTGGCGACCAGATATCGCTCGCCGAGATCGATCACCGCGGCGTCCTCGCCCACCCGGGGGCCGACGACCACGCGCTCGTCTTTCACCGGATGGCGATCGAAGAAGGATTTCAGCGTCTGGGCCCGCAGCTTGCCGACGGGCAGGACATTCATCGCGGTGCCCCGTAGTATACCCGACGTGCGCGAGCCCCTCGTCGAGTGCATCCCCAACGTGAGCGAAGGGCGCGATCGCGCGCTGATCGATCGAATGGCCGCCGCCGTCAGCGCGGCCTCCGGCGTGACCCTGATGAACGTCCACGCCGACCCCGATCACCACCGCTCCGTCTTCTCATTCCTGGGCGCGCCGGCGGCGGTGGAGGCCGCCGCCCTGGCCCTGGCCGAGACGGCGCTGGCGGCCGTGGATCTTCGCCGCCACCGCGGCACCCATCCTCGCGTCGGCGCGCTGGACGTCGTGCCCTTCGTGCCGCTCGCCGCGGTGGCCATGAGCGACGTGGTGGCCCTGGCCCGCCGGGTGGGACGAGGCATCGCCGAGCGGCATGGCGTGCCCGTCTATTACTACGGAGAGGCCGCGACGCGGGCGACGCGCCGGCGCCTGCCCGACGTGCGTGGGCGTGGCTACGATGCGCTGGCCGAGCGGCTCGCGGCCGGGGACGCGCCCGATGATGGTCCCGCGCGCTTTGACGCCCGGGCCGGCGCGACGCTGGTGGGCGCGCGCCAGATCCTGGTCGCCTTCAACGTGTGGCTCGAGAGCGACGATCTGGGCGCGGCCCAAGCCATCGCCCGAACCGTGCGCGAGTCGGCCGGCGGCCTGCCCGGCGTTCAGGCCCTGGGCATCCGGCTGGCCAGCCGCGGCGTGACCCAGGTCTCGATGAACCTGCTCGACTGTCGGCGCACGCCCATCCCGGCGGCGTTCGACCGCGTGCGGGAGGAGGCGGCCCGCCGGGGGATCCGCGTGCAGCGCGGCGAGCTGGTGGGCGTCGCCCCGCGAGCAGCCTTTGCCGGGCGCGCACCGACCAGCGTCGGCCTCTCCGACTTCACACCCGACCTGCTGCTGGATACACACCTGGAGGCGGCGACCGCCTAGCGCTCCGCGAGCAGCTTCAGCAGGTCCGCGGTGAGATCGTAGAGCTGGGCACAGCCGGTGGGCCCGCCTAGAAGGGCGCCGATGCGCTTGCCCAACCCTTCGTCGGCCGTCTCCCCCAGCAGCGCCCGGATCTTCGTCTGAGGCTCGGAGCAGACGCCCGGATAGGGCAGCCGGGGCGTGAGGTGCTCGGCGTGCACGATGCTCCCGGTCGCCAGGTCGATCTCGTAGGTGATCTCGAAGCCGTGGACGTTGTCGTGCATGGCGTGGAACAGATGCAGGCGGCCGTCCCGCCGTTCCAGGCGAGCCACCTTGTTGCGCACGAAGACGCGCCGCTGACCGGGACGCGGGCTGTAGAGGTCCGGCTGCATCGGCGTGGTCTCGGCCCGCGTCTCCACCATGGCGAGGCCGGCGCCGCTGTAGGTGAAGCAGGAGTCAGGGAGATCGATCCAGCCGGTGGTGTCCAGCTGCCAGCACGCCCGAGGGTTGCCGCCGGCGGCGTGCTCGGCGCGAGCGCGCGGAAGCTTGGCCGTCTGCCGGGCCAGCCGCGCGATCTCGACGGCGGCATCGACGAGCAGCGTGGCGCCCTCGCCGGCGCCGACGGCCTCGGCCACACGCCGCGTGAACCCCGCCGCCATCCGGGCCCCCGTCAGGCGCGCGACACCCTCGGTCACTGCCGGGGCGACGGCGCCGGCCAGGACGCGGCAGCGCGCCTCGCGGATCTCGTACGCGGGCGAGGGCAACGCGACGGCGCAGAGCTCCAGGGCCCGCTCATCGTCGCGAAGCACGACGGTATGGGTGAGCGCGTCCTCGTGGAGGTTGTCGGTCCAGCCCTCCATCCGGCGTTCGTAACGGTCGCGCCCGCGGAGAACCCGGAGCGCGAGCGCCGGGCTCACTTCTTCTGGCCCAGGTACCGCTCGGGCTCCCGATCGAACTTCTGCTTGCAGCCGACCGCGCAGAAGTAATACGTCTGGCCCTTGTGGGTGGACTGGGCCGCCGCCGTGGCAGGCTCCACGGTCATGTTGCACACGGGATCGACGGCCATAGGTGTCTCCTTCAGCTGGCCGGGCGCCAGCGCTTGAGTCTGAGGCTGTTGGCGACCACCGACACCGACGAAAATGCCATGGCGGCGCCGGCCAGAATGGGAGAGAGCAGGATGCCGCCCAGCGGGTAGAGGGCGCCGGCCGCCACCGGGATGAGCAGGATGTTGTAGCCAAAAGCCCACCCCAGATTTTCCTTGATGATGCGGATCGTCCGGCGCGACAGCTCGATGGCTGATACGACACCCGTGAGCTCGCCCCGCATCAACGTCACGTCGGCCGCCTCGATAGCCACGTCGGTGCCGGAGCCCATCGCGATGCCGACGTCGGCCTGGGCCAGGGCCGGAGCGTCGTTGATGCCGTCGCCGACCATGGCCACCAGCCGTCCCTCGGCCTGCAGCGTCCGGACCGCGTCCGCCTTGGCCTCCGGCAGCACCTCGGCCAGCACGCCATCGATCCCGGCCTGTCGGGCGATCGCCTCGGCCGTGCGGCGGTTGTCGCCGGTCAACATCACGGCGCCGAGGCCCAGGGCGCGCAGGCGACCGACCACACGGGCCGCCTCGGGCTTGAGCACGTCGGCGGCCGCGATCAGCGCCGCCAGCCGGCCGGCGAAGGCCAGGTACACCACGGTCTTGCCGGCCCCCTGCAGCGCGGCCGCCCGCTCGGCGAGCGGCGCGACGTCGACGCCTCGCGCGTCCATCAGCACGCGGTTGCCGAGGAGGATGCGGCCGTCCACGGCCAGCGCGTCGATGCCCTGGCCGGGAACGGCGGAGAACTCGCTGATGGGCGGCAGCGCCACGCCGCGCTCCTTGGCCCGATGCACGATGGCGTCGCCGAGCGGATGCTCCGACCCCTGCTCGGCGGCCGCGGCCAGGGCCAGCGCCTCTTCCTCGCTCACCCCGGCGGCGGGGACGACGTCGGTGACTTCCGGCCGGCCCACGGTCAGGGTGCCCGTTTTGTCGAAGACGACGGTATTGACGCGGTGAAGCAGCTCCAGCGCCGCCGCGCTCCGGATCAGGATGCCGTGTTCGGCGCCCTTCCCGGTGCCGACCATGATCGCGGTCGGCGTGGCCAGCCCCATCGCGCAGGGGCAGGCAATGACGAGGACGGCGACGGCGGCGTTCAGCGCCATCAGCGCACGCGGCTCGGGGCCGACGACGAGCCAGCCCAGGAACGTCAATGCGGCGATGACGAGCACGATGGGGACGAACACGGCGGCCACGCGATCGGCCAGGCGCTGGATCGGCGCGCGCGAAGCCTGGGCCTCCTCGACCAGCCGGACGATCCGGGCCAGCGTCGTGGCGCTGCCCACGGCGGTGGCCCGGAACACGAAGCTGCCCGTGCGATTCACGGTGCCGGCCGAGACCCTGGCCTGAGCGGCCTTGTCCACCGGCAGGCTCTCCCCGGTCAGCATCGATTCGTCCACGGCCGAAGCGCCCTCGACGACGACGCCGTCCACCGGAATGCGCTCCCCCGGCCGGATGCGCAGATGGTCGCCGACCAGGACCGCCTCCGTCGGCACGTCCTGCTCGTGGCCATCACGGAGCACGCGCGCGGTGCGCGGGGCCAAGGTCATCAGCCGCTGGATGGCCTCGGAGGTCCGCCCGCGGGCCCGCGCCTCCAGCCAGCGGCCGAGCACGACCAGCGTGATGACCACGGCGCCCGTCTCGTAGTACGTCATGGCCCCATGCGTCGCGAACGCACGCGGCCAGAGCGTGACAGCCAGGCTGTAGAAGTAGGCGGCGTTCGTCCCGATGGAGACCAGCGTCGACATGCTGGCCGTGCGGTGGCGGAGATCGCGCAGGAACCCCCGATGAAAGGGCCAACCGACCCAGAACTGGACAGGCGTGGACAGGGCGAGCAGCACCCAGGGGTCGCGCAGCACCTCGGGTGTCCACGGGAAGAGGTCAGCCATGCCGCCGATCAGCACGGGCGCCGAGAGCACGGCCCCGACGACGAACCGCCGTCGCATCGCCCGCTGCTCGCGCTCGCGCGCCAACCGCTCGCCGTCGGCCCCGGCCGCGGATGCCGCCACGGGATCCACCAGCTCATAGCCGGCGTCGGCCACGGCCCGCCGGAGTGAACCCACGTCGGCGCGGGCGGGATCGAACGTCACCGTGGCCCGCTCGGTGGCGAGGTTCACCGACGCCTCGCTCACGCCCGCGACGCCCTGGAGGGCTCCCTCGACCTTGCCCACGCACGCCGCGCAATGCATCCCGCGCACCGGAAGCGTCAGCCGCTCCGGCGTTGCCATCACTTCCCCCCGAACCGCGCGAACACTTCGAGCAGCTCGTCGATCTTCCGCTGACGGTCGCCCCTCGACCCCGAGCGCAAGGCGTCGGCCACGCACGACTCGATGTGCCGGCCCAGCAGCAGCTTTTGCACCTGTTCGAGGGCTCCCTGGACGGCGGAGATCTGCAGCAGGATGTCCACGCAGTACGCTTCGTTGGCGATCATGCGCTGCAGGCCCTGCACCTGGCCCTCGATACGGCGGAGCCGTCCCAGGGTCTTGTCCTTGGTCGCGTCGTCGATCATGGCCCGGGCCCCTTATACCCCGTGGGGGTATTATCCGCCCGATCCCCGGCCTGTCAAGCGCGCGGCGGCAGCTCGAAGAGCAGCTGCTGCTCGGCGCTGCTCGGGGCCGCCCGGCGCGGGGGCCGAGGCCGCCCGTTCGAGCGCCGGCCCTGCCGCGGCGACGGTCGTCGCCCCTCACGCGGGCGGGGAGGTTTGGAGGGGGACGGGTGTGGCACCCCGGGCGAACGGGGAGGTTTGGAGGGGGACGGGTGTGGCACCCCGGGCGAACGGGGAGGTTTGGAGGGGGCGGCCGCTGCCCCCTCCATCTTCATGAACGCACGACGCCCACCGGCGAGCTTCTTCCACCCTTTTTGTTGCGCGATGCGCTCGCCCTGCTTGATCACCAACAGGTCGACGAGCCGGGCCAACGGGTTGCCGAGCAGGGCCAGATACTTCTCCCAGTAGCGCGGCGACAGGGCCAGGACACGCATCTGCTCGACGGCCAGCGTCAGGGCAGCGCGATCGCCCTTCCGGGCGGCGGTTCTCAGTTCACGCAGAACCCGGCCGTTCGAGACGCGGGAAGGCCGTGGGCGCGCCACTAGGGCTTGCCGGAAAGCTCCCGGCGCAGCAGGCGGGCCGCCTCCACCATCGAGCGGAGCTTGGAGACGGCCACCCAACGCGGAGTCTCCCACAGCCCGCAGTCGGGGACGAGCCACAGGCGCTCGGCCGGCACGTGCTTGAGCGCCATTCGCGTCCGCGCCGCGACCTCCTCCGCCGATTCCACGCGGAAAGCCTTGACGTCCACGACGCCGACGGCCAGCTCCTTGTCGCTCGGGTGCACGCTCCACAGCTCGATCTCGGCCATCTCGCGGTTGGCGTACTCGAGGACGAGCTGGCTCACTGGCGCCTCGAGGATCTGAGGGAAAAGCGGGGCGTAGCGCCGGGGGGTGGCGAACGAGTGGTTGTGGGCGTTGCCAAAGCAGACGTGCAGCGCGAGCTTGACGTTAACGCCGGCGACGGCCGCCCGCAGCGCCTCCAGCATGGGCCCTGGCCCGGCGCGGACAATGCGGTGCTTGCCGGCGGTCATGACGTAGTTCGGCTCGTCCACCTGGATGAAGTCGCAGCCGGCCTCGACGAGGCTCCGGATCTCCCGGTTCACGATGGCAGCGAGATCCGCCACCAGCGTCTCCTCGGAGGCGTAGGGTCCGCCCCGGCGCAGGGGCATGAGCAGAGTCAGTGGGCCCGGGACGGCCACGCGCAGCGGGCGGTCGGCGTGGGGACGCGCGAACCGGAACTCGTCGACGATGCCGAGCCCCTGCGGGGCCTCGATCCGCCCCACCACCTGATAGGGACAGTGCGAGTCGTAGTTGGGCGGACCCAGCTGGCGGGGCACCGGCAGCGGCTCCAGGCCGGTGAGCCGGCTGTAGAAGCCGCGGATGAAGGTGACGCGCCGCATCTCGCCGTCGGAGACGACGTCCAGGCCGGCTTCGATCTGGTCCCTGATGGCGATCCGGACAGCGTCGTCGTAGGCCTCCTGCAGGTCCACGGGCCCGAGCCGGCCCGCCTGCTGCGCCTCGCGCACGAGGTAGATCCACGACGGTAGGGCATGCGACCCGACGACCGTGGTGGGCAGCAACGGCAGGTCCCGAGCCATTGTGCCCGGATGCTACCACGGCGCCCGGGCCGGCCGGCGACGCGAGGCACCCGGCACGAGACCCGTTCCCTCCGACGGGTACAGCGCTCGGCGTATCGATGGGATCGCGTGTACGCGGCGTCGCCGCGGACTGCGTGGTCG
>JBOHPP010000258.1:0-9488 GCA_050731755.1 Candidatus Rokuibacteriota bacterium
AGTTCTTCGAACTGCGAGGAGCCGAGGGGGTCCCACTACGCCTGGCCACCGGGGAACCACACCGGCGCCACCCGCCCGATCTCGCGCGCGGTGCGTTCATGAGTGATCGAGGCTAGTACTGCTTGCGGAGGTCCATGCCCGTGTAGAGTGATGCGACTTGGTCGGCGTAGCCGTTGAACATGAGGGTGGGGCGGCGGCGGAACTCACCGATGCGCCGCTCCGTTGCCTGGCTCCATCGGGGGTGGCTGACGTCGGGATTGACGTTGGAATAGAAGCCGTATTCCTGGGGCGCCGCCTTGTTCCACGCCGTCGTCGGCTGGTCGCGCACCAGGCGAATGCGCACAATCGACTTGGCGCTCTTGAAGCCATACTTCCAAGGCATGACCACGCGGATCGGCGCGCCGTTCTGGTTGGGCAGCACGCGGCCGTACATGCCCACCGTGAGCAGCGTGAGGGGATGCAGCGCCTCGTCCAGCCGGAGCCCTTCCAGATACGGCCAGTCGAGCCCCGAGTAGCTGAACAGGCCCTTGCGCTGGGCGGGAAACTGCTCGGGATCGAGCAGCGTGGCGAACTCCACGTACGTGGCCTGGCTCGTGGGCTCCACCCGTTTGAGCAGCGCGGCCAGCGGAAAGCCCACCCAGGGAATCACCATCGACCAGGCTTCCACGCAGCGCAGGGAGTACACCCGCTCCTCCAGCGGGGCCAGGCGGAGCAGCTCGTCGATGTCGTAGGTCTTGGGCTTGGCCACCAGGCCGTCGACCTGCACCGTCCACGGCCGCGTGCGCAGGCGGTGGGCCTCCCGGCAGGGATCGTCCTTGTCGACGCCGAACTCGTAGAAGTTGTTGTAGGTGGTGGCCGCTTCCCACTTGGTGGGGGCCTCCTTGAGGCTCGCCACATCGTTGCGCCGGGCTTCCAGCGCAGCGCCCGGAGTCGGCGGCGCGCAGGCCGCGGCCACCTGAGTGTCGCAGCCGGCCAGCAGCGCGGCGGCCCCGGCGATGAACGCGCGCCGGTTGAGGTAGAGCCGCTCGTCGGTGATCTCGGACGCCTTGAAGCGCTCGGGTCCTCGGATCAGCATGGGGCCTCCCGCCTCGACTATCTCACGAGGCCACGAACTTGTAACCCTGACCGTGCACGGTGAAGATCCACTGGGGTCGGTCCGGATCACGCTCGAACTTCCGCCGTAACCTCAAGATGTGGGTGTCCACGGTCCGCGTGGTGGGAAACTGCTCGTAGCCCCACACCTCGTCGAGCAGCCGCTCGCGGGTGATGACCTCGCCGCGGTGGGCGAGCAGGTACGCGAGGAGATCGAACTCCTTGCGCGTCAATGCGACCTCCCGGCCGGCCGTGAAGACCTGACGGCTCCGCACCCGTACGCGCACGGCGCCGAACGCGTATTCCTCCACCTTGTGCCGCGGTCCCGGCCGGCGCAGGACGGCCCGCACCCGGGCCAGCAGCTCGCGCAGCGAGAACGGCTTGGTGATGTAGTCGTCGGCGCCCAGCTCGAGCCCGCGCACGCGGTCGGGCTCGGCGCCGCGCGCCGTGAGCATGATGATGGGGACGTCGATGCCCCGAGCGCGCAGGCTGCGGCACACGTCCCAGCCGCTCATCCGGGGCATCATGAGATCGAGGATCACCAGGTCGGGCGCCTCGCGGGCCGCGAGCGTCAGCGCCGTCTCGCCGTCCGTCGCCGCGAACGTCTGGTAGCCCTCGAAGCGCAGGTTGTCTTCCAGCCCCCGCACGATCTCCGGCTCGTCGTCGACGATGAGGATCCGCGCCATCCACGCCTCCCGCCCCCCCAGCGTAGCGCGACGCCGGCTCCGATTGTCACAACGGCGTCAAATCTGGCGGGCGTGAGCTAGGGCCGGCGCTCGGTCAAGCGGGCGACAAGGAACTCGCGGAGTCGCCGCCGCATTTCCTCCGGCATCTCCACCCGGTTCACCTCGGCGGCCATGTCGCGGGTGCGCCGGTAGGTGTTGAGGTAGGCCAGGCAGGGCGCGCAGTCGCGGAGGTGGTCCTCGAGCCGGCCGAGCACGTCCTCGCCGAGGGCGGCTTCGAGGTACTCACCCAGCAGCATGATCGCTTCCTGGCAGGTCATCGCCGTCGACTCATGCCGGCGCCGGCAGCCAGCGGAGGTGCTGTTGGGTCGCCACCACGCGTTCCGGTTCGCCGAGGTCCGTCCAGGCCACGCCGCTGACCGGCAAGACGGCGAGCATCGCGGGGCAGCGCTCGAGGACATCCTTCGAGAAGTCTACCGGTCCCATGGTGGCATAAACACGGCGCACGGCCATGTCCTCCCAGGCGGTCCCCAGCCGCGCCCGGACCGGCTCGAATGCTTCCCGGAGCGCGGGGGCCGCGGTGGCGATGAGCCGCAGCAGGGCGGCCGGCTGCGCCACGATGACGAAGCTGTTCCACAGACCGCCACGTCGCGCGAGTTGCGCCGCCACGGCGGCCGCTGGCTTTTCCCAGAATCGCCGGACGCGGTAGAGCGGCCACGGCGAGCGCCCCAGGATGAGTTCATCGGGCTGGATCCACCCATAGCCAGGTTCCGGCCGGTCGGGCGCTATCCCCAGCAGCACGGCGAGGTCCGGATGCACGCCCACCGCCTCCACGGCACAGTCCACGCGGGCCATGAAGGCGTCGGCGTCAGACACGTAGTGATCGCTGGGAAGAAGGACCACGGGACCCGGCGGCGCCAGGGCCTGCAGGCGGAGGAGAGCATAGAGGATCGCCGGGGCTGTCCCGCGATTCTCCGGCTGGACGACCAGGGCAGTCGGAGCGACATCGGCCAGGGCGGGGGCATAATACCGCTCGTGGCAGCGGGTCACCGAGAACACGGTCCGCTCGGCGGGCACCAGGCACGCCGCCCGCCGGCGCGTCTGCTCCAGGAGGGTCTCACCGCCCAGGATCCGACAGAATTGCTTGGGACGGTCATCGCCGGCGATCCGGCGCGTCAGCGCCCTCAGCCGCTTCCCCTCACCGCCGGCCAGGATGATGGCCGCCGGCGCCGCGTCCCTCAGCCGGGCCGAGCAGTTCGTCACACTGTTGTGACACGTGGTCCGACCGGAACGATTCGCCGGTCCTGGGGGAAGTCTCGGAGGGGGCCGTCGAGGCCCCCTCCGATGATTACTCGCCGCTCTGCTGCAGGAGCTTGGCCACCAGCGCCGTCCACCCCGTCTGGTGGCTGGCCCCGACGCCGGCGCCGTTGTCGCCGTGGAAGTACTCGTAGAAGAGGAGGAGGTCCCGCCAGTGCGGATCGTGCTGGAACTTCTCTGTCCCGCCGTAGACGGGCCGGCGGCCGGCCTCGTCCCGCAGGAAGATCCGGGCGAGCCGCCGCGACAGGTCGCCGGCCACGTCCCACAGGTTGAGGCGGGGCCCCGAGCCGGTGGGGCAGGCCACCTTCACGGTGTCGCCGAAGAAGTGGTGGAACTTCTGGAGCGATTCGATCAGCAGGTAGTTGACGGGGAACCAGATGGGACCCCGCCAGTTCGAGTTGCCCCCGAAGAGGCCGCTGGACGACTCCGCCGGCTCGTAGTCCACGCGGTGCACCATGTCCCCGATGCGGAGGGTATAGGGCTGCTCGCGGTGGACGCGCGACACCGCTCGGACGCCGAACGGCGAGAGGAACTCCGCTTCGTCCAGCATGTACCCCAGCACGCGGGGGAGCTGCTCGCTGGTCACGATCGAGAGCAGCCGCCGCATCCCGCCGCTCCGGCCCTTCATCTCGACCACGTGCTCCCGGAACTCCGGACGGTTGTCGATGAACCACTGCATCCGCCGGCGGAACCCCGGGAGCTTGTCGAGGATCTCCGGCTCGAGCGTCTCGACGGCGAAGAGCGGGATCAGCCCGACCATCGACCGGACCTTGAGCCGCCGCACGTCGCCGCCGTCGGTGTGGAGCACGTCGTAGAAGAAGCCGTCCCGCTCGTCCCACAGGTTGATGCCCTCACCACCCAGGTCGTGCATGGCGTGGGCGATGTAGACGAAGTGCTCGAAGAACTTCGACGCCACGTCCTCGTAGGCCCGGTTCTCGCGGGCCAGCTCCAGCGCGATGGCCAGCATGTTGAGGCAGTACATCCCCATCCAGCTCGTGCCGTCCGACTGCTCGATGTGGCCGCCCCCCGGCAGCGGCGCCGAGCGGTCGAAGACACCGATGTTGTCGAGCCCGAGGAACCCGCCCTGGAAGACGTTCTTGCCCTCGGCGTCCTTGCGGTTCACCCACCAGGTGAAATTCAGGAGCAGCTTGTGGAAGACCTTCTCGAGGAACGCGCGGTCGGCGTGGCCGCGCAGGCGCCGCTCGATCCGGTACACCCGCAGGGCAGCCCAGGCGTGAACGGGGGGGTTGACGTCGCCCAGCGCCCACTCGTAGGCGGGGATCTGGCCGTTCGGATGCATGTACCACTCCCGGAGGAACAGGAGGAGCTGAGACTTGGCGAAGTCGGGATCGACGAGGGCCAGGGGAATACAATGGAAGGCCAGGTCCCAGGCCGCATACCAGGGATACTCCCACTTGTCCGGCATCGAGATGACGTCTTCGTTGTAGAGGTGCGTCCACTCGCGGTTGCGCCCGCTGACGCGCTCCAGCGGCGGCGGCGGACCGGCCGGGTCGCCCCCAAGCCAGCGCCGGACATAATAGTGGTAGAACTGCTTGCTCCAGAGCAGCCCGGCGAACGCCTGGCGCATCACCTGCTTGGCGTCGTCGGACAGCGTCGCCGGGATGACCGTGGCGTAGAACTCATCGGCCTCGAGGGTCCGCCGGGTGAAGGCGCCCTCGAAGTCACGGCCGAAGGGGGCGCCCACCAGCGGCGTGTTGGTCAGCCGCAGCCGGATACTCACCGTCTCGCCCGGCGCCACGTCGAGCTGGTACTGGGCCGCGGCCTTCGTTCCCACCCGCTCCGGGTTGACGGCGTCCTTTCGTCCCTCGACCAGGTAGTCGTTGATGCCGTCCTTCACGTAGGGGCCGGCGTTGGGCGCGGCGTAGAGCCGAGCCGCGTTCGTCTCGTTCTCAGTGAACAGGAGCTCGGGCAGGCCCTCGCAGTAGAGCCAGCGGCGCCCTAGCACTTCGTGGTCGGCCTCGATCACGACCCATTCGCCTGCCGACCGGCCCACGCCCAGCGACGGCCGGGCGGCGTCCGGCTCCCAGGACCAGGTGTTCCGGAACCAGAGCGTGGGCAGCAGGTGGCACAGCGCGCGTTCCGGACCCCGGTTGGTGATGGTGATGCGCACGAGAACGTCGTCCGGCGCCGCCTTGGCGTACTCGGCGACGACATCGAAGTAACGGTCCTCGTCGAAGACGCCGCTGTCGATCAGCTCGAACTCGGGCGCCCGCCGGTCTCGCCGCCGGTTCTCCTCGACGAGCCGCGCGTAGGGGAAGGCACCCTGCGGGTACTTGTAGAGGGCCTTCAGGTAGGAGTGGGTCGGCGTGGAGTCGAGGTAGAAGTAATACTCCTTGACGTCCTCGCCGTGGTTGCCCTCGGAGCCGGTCAACCCGAACAGGCGTTCCTTGAGGATGGCATCACGGCCGTTCCAGAGCGCGAGGGCGAGGCAGAGACGGCCGTGATTGTCGGAGATCCCCAGGAGCCCGTCCTCGCCCCAGCGATAGGCTCGTGAGCGGGCGTGGTCGTGGGGGAAGGAGTCCCAGGCCGTGCCGTAGGGGCTGTAGTCCTCGCGCACGGTCCCCCACTGCCGCTCCGACAGATACGGGCCCCAGCGTGCCCAGTGGGCAGTACGCTGACGGGCCTCTTCGAGTCGCGCGTGTTCCTTAGTCACGGCGACGGTCGAGCCAGTGACCGATGACGCGATCGATGGAGACGGCCCCGGCGCCCCGCGTGAAGAGCACGAGCAGGATCGCCGTCCAGGTCAGGTGCTCGGGCCACGCGTGCGGAAAGACAAAGAGCTGGATGGTCAGGATCATCCCGAAAAATGGCAGCGTCGCCACACGGGTGGCCAGGCCGAACAGGAGCAGGATCGAGCAGCCGACCTCGGTGGCAGTCGCCATCGTGGCCGCAAACTCGGGCGGAAGCAGGGGCAGCTTGTACTCCTCGCTGAAGAGCGCGAGCGTCGTTTCCCAGCCGGCCACCTTCTGCAGCCCGGCCCTGAGAAACACGCCGGCGATGGCCAGGCGGCAGACGAGCTGCACGATCGAGAAGGGCACGCGCTCGAGCAACGCGCGCGCGGCCAAGAGATGCCCCATGAGCCCGGGGCGGGGAGCGCTGTAGGCCATGGTCTCGGTCTTGATCATGATGTGGTCTCCTTCGGTGACGGGAAAAGACTGAATGCGGTCACGGTGCCCTCGTTCAGAAGCGAGCGCAGAGCCGCCGGCAGGTCGAACCCAGGTTCCCGAGCGAGAGCGGCAGCAGCCGCCTCTTCGAGGGTTCCCCCGGCAGCCAACGCCCGGTGGAACGCCCAGGCCGCCGCCCCGAGGGGGCGGAATACGACATCATCGCCGGCGCGGCGCACCTCCAGGCGGGCGCCGCCGGCCGCCAGGTCCACCGTCGCGTCGCCGGCGTCCGGCTGATTCGCCCGCCAGATGCGGTCGATGGGCCACGGCGACTCGAGCAGCGTCAGCGTCGGATCGAACGCGAACCTCAAGCGCGACGTGTCGGCGGGGTCCAACCCCTGGAGCGCGCGGCTGTCGAGCGGCACGACGTCGTTCGCATGCTCTGAGGCATTCATCGCCCACTCCAAGCGCGCGACATCCGGCAGGTAGGCGAGGTCCCGGCCCGGCGCGAAAGTCGACAGGAAGTCGGCGAAGCTCGCTCCGTACTCGAAGAGGCAGGGGCTCACCGGTGGGTGGCACCGGATGTACCGGTCGGCGGCGTAGCCGAAGAAACGCTCGTCCACGAGGCGGCAGACCACGGGATACGTGGCCTTCAGCACATCGGTCAGGCTGGCGACGATGTGGTGGCCATAGATCGCCAGCCGGGCGTCGGCGGCCAGCCCGTCCTCGAGCACGGCCGCCGTGGCCCTCGCGCCGGGGGGGTCGCCCAGCAGCACCGCGCGCATCTCCGCTTGCAGCTCACCCAGCATGGACATGCGCCCCTCGCCGGTGACCTTGTCGGCAACCCGCTCGGCGGCCGCCGCCTCCTCGAGCAATACAGCGAGCGCCGGGATATTGGTGTCCCACTCGATCAGGGTCGGCGCGGGTCCGAAGCGCTCCAGCGCGCGGGCGTAGAGTCCCCACACGTCCGCCGTCACACGCGAGCCATGGTCATCGACCAGGATCGGCCGGCCGTCGGCGTCGTTGACGCTGTGACCGCCCAGGTGAATCTCGTCGATCGCGCCGGGCGGCAGGTCCGCAAGGTATCTGTCGGCGTCGAGCCCGAAGTTCTGGGCCGTCACGTAGACGTTGTTGACATCGCAAAGCAAGCCGCAGCCAGTGCGGCGAGCCAGCTCGGCGAGGAACTCCGCCTCGGAGATCGTGGAGTGGCGGAAGCGGAGGTAGCTCGACGGATTCTCGATCAGGATCCGTCGCCTGAGCGCGGCCTGGGTCAGATCGATGTGGTCGGCAACGAGGGCCAGGCTCTCGGCGGTGTAGGGCAGCGGCAGCAGGTGATTGAGGTAGGCGCCGCCGGCGATGCTCCACGACAGGTGCTCGGACACCAGGCGTGGCTGGAGGCGCTCGACCAGCGTGCGCAAGCGGTTCAAATGGCGCAGGTCCAGGCCATCGGCGCTGCCCAGCGAGAGCCCGACGCCGTGGACCGCCATGGGGTAGTCGCGCCGGAGGGCTTCGAGGTCGCGCAGGGCCGACCCGCCGCCCATATAGTTCTCGGCGTGGACCTCGAGCCAGGCGATGGCAGGACGGGTGGCGAGGACCTCGGCGACGTGCGGCGTGCGAAGCCCGATGCCAGTGTCCACGCCACCCGCCTCCGTCGCCACGCGGAGTTAGGCCTTGGGCTGCTTGGCGCTGTTGACGATCTTGTCGCAGGTGCCCTTGGGCACGTAGACCCAGGCATCGCCCTGGGCGTTCCGCTTCGACGTGCCGGCGCACGAGGAATTCTTCGTCTCGCAGTCGTTCTTGCCGGCCTTGGAGATGCCGTAGCACTTCTCGTGCTCGTACTTCGGCATCGGCGCGGGTCCGCCCTGGGCGGGGGCGCTCACCGCGAACGAACGCGAGACCGTTGGGACCGGACACATCGTTGGCGACGAGCTTCAGCTCGCCGTTGATCAAGCAGAAGACGCCGCTGAGGGGCAGCTCCTGCCGTGGATCGTCGAAGAACTTCGGAAGCCCGAACGGCGGATCGGTGAAGTAGAGGCCGCCGTCGGAGCGATAGACCAGGTCGTTCGGGCTGTTGAGCCGCTTGCCCCGGTAGCGGTCGGCCAGGACCGTCAGCGCGCCGGTCCTCTCGAGGCGGGTGACGCGGCGGTTGCCGTGCTCGTTGATCGTGAGCCGCCCCTCGCGGTCCAGGGCCAGGCCGTTCGAGCCCGGCTGGCCGTACTCGCTCACGTCGACACCGGCGTAGCCGCTCTTGGTCCGGAAGACCGACACCTGGCCGTCGGGCGACCACCGGTAGATCGTGTTGGCGTTGGGATCGCTGAAGAGGAGATAGCCGTCGGTGGTCGCCGTCCGCGGCACCCAGACGGGCCCCTCGGTGAACAGGAAGCCGTCGGCCAGCTTCTCCATGCGGGCCGAGGCCGGGACGATGTCGTCCAGCGCTGGATCCCGGCGGATGATCTCTGTCGGAACGGGCCGGACGCGACCCGCCTCGCCGGGCTTGTAAAAGTCGAGCGTGGCCGAGCGCACCCAGATGAAATTACCCGGAGGGTTGGACACCGGGCCGTTCATGCCGAACACCGCAAGCTGGAACTGCTGGCCCGGTCGGACGCCACGCCCGAGGACCACCCGGTTGGGGGCGTTGAAGCCCTTGACCAGCGGTCCTCCGGTCTGGCCGAGGACGATCGGCAGCCTCCCGTCGACCCACACCTCGGCATAGTCGTCGACGACGATCTCGAAGACGACTGTCGAGCCCGTGGGATCGAACGAGCCGATGCGGTCGGGAATCGTCACCCTTGCGCGATACCAGTTGAAGCTCAGGCGGCCGTTGCCCTTGCGCGCCTGCAGCTCGGAGGCCGGCAGCACCACCCACGCCGCGTCGTCGAAGTCGGCGGCTCCGGCGTGGGGGGTGATGTCATAGCTCCGGTTCGGCGGCCCCGACGGCCTCAGATCGGGACCGGGGGCCCGGTGCTCCACCTCGACGATCTTGACGTCGCTGTACCGCCACTGCCCCTTGACCAGCCGGATTCCCTCGTCGGTCGCCAGGTTGATGATCGCCGCGGGCCGGCCGCTGGGCGCATCCGGGGTGATCTGCGCCGTGGCCCCCACCGGGCTGCCCGTCAGCACCGCGACAACCACGGCGCCACTCAGCAAAGCTCGTGTTCTCATCGCCCGCCTCCCGGGTCTCATCGGACCTTGACGACGTAGTAGTTCAGCGGCCCTTGCACTTCGGTGAACATGTGGGGAACGCCGGCGGGAACCACGATCACGTCACCCT
>JBOHPP010000259.1:0-5874 GCA_050731755.1 Candidatus Rokuibacteriota bacterium
AGGTTCGGGCCGAGCACTCGTCGGAGGTCACCGTCATCGATCCGGCGACCAAGAAGAGCACCACCTATCCGGGCGGCGAGCCCGCCGGGTTCGTCATCGAGTTCGAGAACGGCTTCAAGCTCTACCATATGGGCGATACGGGGCTCTTCGGCGACATGCGGCTCATCGGCGAGTACTACAAGCCCGACCTCATCATGGTCCCCATCGGCGGTCACTTCGTGATGGATCCGCGCGATGCCGCCTACGCCACCCGCGAGCTGCTCAAGCCGCGGTACGCGATTCCCTTCCACTACGGGACGTTCCCGGTGCTGCGCGGCACGCCGCAGGAGTATCAGCAGTTCATGGGACAGACCACGACGCAGGTGTTCCCGATCAACCCGGGGGACCGGCTCACCTTCTAGGAATCGGAGGGGGCCTCGACGGCGCCATGAGGTTTGGAGGGGGCAGCGGCCGCCCCCTCCAAACCTCCCCGGTCACCAGCCGCGCAGACGCTCGATCTGGCGGCGCTCGCGCTTGGTCGGTCGCCCGGCCCCGGGTGGCCGATATGGGGGCGCCGGCTTGCGCAGGCGTGGAGGCTCAGGCGGCGTGAGGTCTTCCCAGAGGCCGCGCGCCGCGGTCCCCGAGCCGCGCCGCTCGTCGAGGGCCAGCACCCGGGCGATCCGGCGGCGTCCCTGGAGCAGCGTCACCGTGATGAGGTCGCCAGGGCGCACCGGCTTGGCCGGCCTCGCGCCCTCGTTGTTGACGTCCACCTTGCCCCCTGCGCACGCCTGCGTGGCCAGGCCGCGCGTCTTGTAGAACCTGGCGACCCACAGCCACTTGTCGATTCGCATCGATGCCCGAGCGTCGGTCACGGCGCGACGGTATCATAGGGCGTGCAATGGCCGACGATCCCTCCTGGAAATCGGAAGTCGACGAGCTCCAACGGCGTCCATGAGCCCCGCTGCCCGCCGCACCGTCCGTCCGCTGGCCCTGGCCATGCTCCTGAGCGCGGCAGCCGCCTGGGGGGCCGACCGCGTCGTCATCGAGGATTGGTCGGAATACCCCGCCGGCACGAAGGGCATCCCGCCGGGCTGGCAGGGCCAGAACTGGGGGAGCCCGGCCTACGATCTCACCGTGGTGGACAGCGACAGCCAGCGTGCGCTCCACCTCAAGAGCCGTAACGAGGGATCCACGATCAGCAAAGAGATCAAGGGAGTCTCTCTGAAGGAGACGCCGGTCCTGGAGTGGCGGTGGAAAGCGGTCTCACTGCCCACGGGCGGCAACTCGTGTAAGAAGCAAGCCGACGATCAGGCGGCGCAAGTCTACGTCACCTGGCCGCGCTTTCCCGTGGCCGTCCGCTCTCGCATCATCGGCTACGTGTGGGACACTACGGCCCCCGTCGGTACTGTGTGCAAGAGTGAGAAGACCGGGATGGTGACCTACATCGTCGTGCGCTCGGGTCCGAACGACCTTGGCAAATGGCTCACCGAGAAGCGGGACGTGCGCGCCGACTTCAAGAAGGTCTACGGCGAGGAGCCCGACGACCCTGGCGCGATCTCCGTCTCCATCGACACCAACGACACGCGGGCCACCGCCGAGGCGTTCGTCGGGCCGATCGTGTTCCGCAAGCCATGAGCGATCCCCGCGAATTCGTCCGGATCCTGGCCGAGGAGAACGCGCGCTTCTGGGCGGATCGCGACGTCCGGCTCGATCCCGGCGCGCCGCCCGCCGTGCGGCTCAGCCAGATTCGCTACCGCATGCGCCAGGGCGTGTATAACGAGCTCCGCTCGGCGGAGCTGCTGGCTGCCTGGATCCCCTACACGCCCGAGCCCGAGATCCGTGAGCTGTTGGTGGGCCAGCTCGACGATGAGCACCGGCACTGGCAGCTCCTGCGCCGGAGGCTCCGCGCCCTCGGCGAGGAGCCTGATGCCTACCGGCCGCTTCCCGAGTGGGAAGCCCTCTTCGACTGGCTGATCGCCGCCCGTTCGCGTCCCACCCTCGAGCGGTTGGCCATGTTCCAGTTCGCCGGCGAGACGCAGTCCTGCGCAGGCTTCGAGGCCCTGGTGCGCCTGGCCCGCGACGTGGACGCCGAGACCGCCGACCTCTATGCCGTGGAGATCCTGCCCGACGAGTATCGCCACGCCGCCATCGGCCGGCGCGCCCTGCACCTGCTGGCCGACACGCCGGCTCACCAGGAAGCGGCGCGGGCCGCCTGTGGCGGGATGAACGCCCGTGTCTTCGCCGCCTACCGCGCCCATCGGGCCCGCGCCGACCACGGCGCCTAGTGGGGCCGGACTAGAGCATCGGGCTCTCGTTCAGCCGACGCAGCCGCCACCGTCCCTCCGCGCGCTCGAGCACGCTGAGCGCCGCGTAGTCCTGGCCGAAGGTCAGGAGCCGGCCGAGGGGCAGGCCGAGCGCACGGCAGAGCACCACACGGTTGGTTCCGCCGTGCGCCACGACGGCAACCGAGCGGCCGGCATGCGCGGTGACGAGCGCCTCGAATACCGGCCAGGCTCGTTCGGCGAGATCGCGGACGCTCTCGCCCTCGGGGAAGGGGAACTCCCCGATGCGGGCCATCCATTCGGCGAAGGCGGTTGGCTCGCGGCCGGCGATCTCCGCGGCGCTCAGCCCGTCCCAGCGCCCCATGTCCATCTCGCGCAGCGCGCGGATGACCCCAGGTCTGAGCCCGTGCGGGGCGGCGACGATTTCGGCCGTGCGCCGGGCGCGTGCGAGATCGCTGGTGAACACAGCAGCCAGCGGCGTCGCCCGGAGCCGTGAAGCCTGGGCCGCGGACTGTCGCTCGCCCAACGGGGAGAGAGGCATGTCGAGGTGTCCGATGAAACGCCGCTCCCCCAGCGCCACGTCGCCGTGGCGGAGCAGATACACTACCGTCCGGTGTGGATCCACACCGAGATCACAAGGAGCGCCACCAACTCTGCCGCCTCCACGCCCGCGCCCAGTACGTCACCGGTGATTCCGCCGATCCGCAGGGTGAAGAACCGGCCGATCCCCAGGGCCACCAAGCAGGCCACGGCCAAAGCAACCAGTCCGCTGGGCCCCAGCGCCAGACCGGCGAGGACCCCGGCGGTGCCCAGCGCCACCGGCAGGGCCCACTTCTGCACCGAGCGCCCAAAGATGGCACCCTGCCCGCCGGGCCGCGCGGAGGGGAAGCACCAGGCAAGCAGGGCCGGGGTAGCCCGCCCGATGGCCGGCACCGCCAGGAGCGCGCGCCAGCGCCACGCCGGCCCCAGCTCGGCCACGGCGGCGATCTCGAGGAGAAGAAACAGGATGAGCCCGACGGCGCCGAACACGCCGATGCGGCTGTCACTCATGATGCGGAGACGCTGCTCGGCGTCGACTCCCGACAGACCGTCCAGGCAGTCCGCGAGGCCGTCGAGGTGGAGCCCCCCGGTGAGCAGCTTCCACACCGTCACGGTGAGCAGCGCGGCGAGCAGGGCGGGAAATAGCGCGCCGGTGACCATTTCGGTCAGGGCCAGCACCCCACCCATGCCGAGCCCGACGACCGGGAACCAGGGCGCCGCGCGGCCGAGCGCGCCCGGGTCGTGGACCGCCCCACTGCCCAGCGGCACGATGGTCAAGTGCCGCGCAGCCAGGAGGAGGCCCCTCACGGCGCGGATGCTAGCACGTTCCGCTTGACGTCCGACGCGGGAGCACGCACGCTAGGTTTGATCGGGGCGGCTGGCGGGCCGCACTGACAACTCACCGCTTTCTGCACGACGAGGGATACGCATGAGCGTGACCAGCGTGGTCGAAACGTGGGTGGAGGAGGCCGCAGCGCTCACCCAGCCCTCCCGGGTCATCTGGTGCGATGGCTCCAAGGCCGAGTACGACGGGCTCATCGAGGCGATGCTCCAGGACACCACCCTGCTGCCGCTCAACGCCCGCACCTATCCCAACTGCTATCTGCACCGGAGCCATCCCCAGGACGTCGCCCGCACGGAGCAGCTGACCTTCATCTGCACGCGCGACCGTGATGGAGCGGGCCCCACCAATAACTGGATGGCTCCGGCCGACGCCAAGAGCAAGGCCGGGACCTGGCTCCGGGGAGCCATGCAGGGTCGGACCATGTACGTGATCCCCTATCTCATGGGCCCGGCCGGCTCGCCCATGAGCCGCGTGGGGGTGATGGTCACCGACAGCCCGTACGTCGTGGTCAGCATGTATCTGATGACGCGCGTGGGGCAGGTGGCGATCCAGCGCATGCGCAGCGACGACGACTTCGTCGCCGGGCTGCATTCGCTGGGCGATCTGTCCCCCGAGCGGCGGCTGATCCTGCACTTTCCCGAGGAGAAGCTCATCTGGAGCGTGGGCTCGGGCTACGGCGGCAACGCGCTCCTCGGCAAGAAGTGCCACGCCCTGCGCATCGCCTCGTGGCAGGCCCAGCAGGAGGGCTGGCTGGCCGAGCACATGTTGATCCTCGGCGTCGAAGACCCCGAGGGCCGGGTCACCTACCTCGCCGCGGCCATGCCGAGCGCCTCGGGCAAGACCAACCTTGCCATGGTGGTCTCGCATCTGCCGGGATGGCGGGTCTGGACAGTGGGGGACGACATCGCCTGGATGTGGGTGGACCAGACCGGGCAGCTTCGGGCCGTCAACCCCGAGCGCGGCTTTTTCGGGGTGGCCCCGAACACCAGCCCGAAGACGAACCCCAATGGGACGGCGATGGTGCGCGCGAATACGATCTTCACCAACGTGGCGCTCACCCCGGACGCCGAGCCATGGTGGGAGGGGCTGACCCCGGAGCCACCGCGCGGGCTCATCGACTGGCAGGGCCGGCCGTGGCAGCCGGGCAGCGGACCGGCCGCTCATCCCAACTCGCGGTTCACCGTGCTCGCCCAGCAGTGCCCCTCCATCGCGCCCAACTGGGAGGATCCACAGGGCGTGCCCATCTCCGGGCTCATCTTCGGCTCGCGGCGCTCGGGTGTGATCCCGCTCGTGTTCGAAGCCTTCGACTGGACGCATGGCGTCTTCCTCGGCTCCGCCATGAGCACCGAGACCACGGCTGCCATCACCGGCCAAGTCGGCGTCGTGCGTCGCGACCCTATGGCAATGCTGCCGTTCTGCGGTTACAACATGGCGGACTACTTCGCCCACTGGCTGGCGATGGGTCCTCGACTGCGCCGGCCGCCCCACATCTTCCGAGTGAACTGGTTCCGGCGCGGCGCGGATGGGCGCTTCCTCTGGCCGGGCTACAGCGAGAACGTCCGGGTGCTGAAGTGGATGGTCGAGCGGATCCGCGGCACGGCCCGGGCGGAGGAGGTCCCGGTCGGTTGGGTGCCGGCTCCCGGGGCGCTGGATACCAGCGGGCTCGAGGTCACGCCAGGGCAATTGCGTGAAGCGCTTCGGTGCGACGCCGGGGAGTGGCTGAGCGCCCTGGACGACCTGGGCCAGTTCTACCAGGGCTTCGGATCGCGCCTGCCCGCGCCGATCGCAGCGGCGCTGGCCGAGACCCGGCGCCGCTTCGGCGGTTAACGACATGGGGGGCCCCGACATGCCCCCCCATACCCCCACCGCCCGGAGCGCCCCGGCGAAGCCGTGGCGCTCTTCGACATGCCGACAGGCTCCTAATCACTCGGAGGGGGCTTGCCCCCCTCAGCGTCGGGGCCGCGTCGCAGCCGCAGACGCATGATCGGGCGGGTCGGCGATCGCCGCAGCACCTCGCGGAAGCCGGCCCGCCGGAACGGGCCGACCAGACCGGTCCACACGAAAATGTCCGCCGCCCGGCCGCTTCGGGAATCCACGGGGTAGCCCTCGACGATCCGAGCCCCGAGCCGATGAGCCAACCCGACCGCCTCCCCAGCAGGCGTACGGTGAGCCCGCGGCCACGGTAGCCGCGAGCCACGTAGAAGCAGACCACCGACCAGACGGCGGCGT
>JBOHPP010000260.1:0-7504 GCA_050731755.1 Candidatus Rokuibacteriota bacterium
GCGCCAGGCCCGCCACTTCCTTGACAGCGCTCCGCCACCCGCATAGGGTACGCGTCACCGACTCTTTCCGAGGAGGTTGGCCGATGATCCGGGTGACCGTGCTTTACCCGAACGAAGCAGGCAAGAAATTCGACCACGACTATTACAAGAACAAGCACATGACGCTGGTCGCCCAGCGGCTCAAGGAGTTCGGCTTGATCCGCACCGAGGTCGACAAGGGCGTGGCCGGCGGCGCGCCGGGGCCCGCGCCGTACGTGGCCGTCGGGCACGTCTACTTCAACGCGCTGGAGGGCTTCCAGAAGGGCATGGGCCAGCACGGCAAGGAGATCATGGGCGACATCCCAAACTACACGAACATCCAGCCCCAGATCCAGATCAGCGAGATCATCGGCTAGCGTGAGCGCCCCCGGCTGGGACGTGGTCGTGGTGGGCGGCGGCAACGCCGCCCTCTGCGCCGCGCTGTCGGCCCGCGGCGAAGGCGTCCGGGTGCTCGTGCTCGAGAAGGCGCCGGAGGCGTGGCGCGGCGGCAACTCGTACTTCACCGCCGGCGGCTTCCGCTTCGCCTTCAAGTCCTTCGAGGAACTGCGGGCGCTGGTGGGAGACCTGTCCGACCAGGAAGCCGCCTCGATGGAGGTCGACCCGTATCCGGAGGACACCTACTACGACGACCTCATGCGGCTGACCGAAGACTGCGCCGACGCCGACCTCGCCCTGACGCTGGTGCGGGAATCCCAGCCCACCGTCCGCTGGATGAAGGAGCAGGGCGTGCGCTGGATCCCGATGTTCGGCCGCCAGGCTTTCAAGGTGGGCGATCGCTTCCGGTTCTGGGGCGGCCTCGTGCTGGAAGCCGTGGGCGGCGGGGCTGGCCTGATCGACATGGAGTACGTTGCCGCGACCAAGGCGGGCATCGACGTCCGCTTCGAGGCCAAGGCGCAGCGCCTGGTCACCGACGATCGCGGCGCGATCACCGGCGTCGTGGTTCGCACGGGGACGGGCACCGAGATCGTGGCCGCTCGCGCGGTGGTGCTGGCCGCCGGCGGCTTCGAGGCGAATCCCGAAATGCGCGCGCGATACCTCGGCCCCAACTGGGAGCTGGCCCGCGTGCGCGGCACGCCGTATAACACGGGCGACGCCATTCGCATGGCGCTCGACATCGGCGCCTTGCCCTGGGGCCACTGGAGCAGTTGCCACGCCGTCCAGTGGGACCTCAACGCCCCGCCCCACGGCGACCGCAAGGTGGGCGACAATTTCCAGAAGCATTCCTACCCACTGGGGATCATCGTCAACCTCCGGGGCGAGCGCTTCGTCGACGAGGGCGCGGACTTCCGCAACTACACCTACGTGAAATATGGCCGCGCTGTCATCGAGCAGCCGCGCCGCACCGCCTTTCAGATCTTCGACCAGAAGGTCCTGGCCCTGCTGCGGGAGGAGTACCGGATCCGTGAAGTGACCAGGGCCGAGGACATGACGCTGGAGGGGCTGGCCGGCAAGCTCGAGATCGACGTCGAAGGCTTCCGGCGTACGGTGCGGGCCTTCAACGCCGCGCTCGCCCCCGGCTCCTTCAATCCGGCCATCAAGGACGGCAAGACCACGCGCGGAATCACCCCGCCCAAGTCGAACTGGGCGTTACCGCTCGACACGCCGCCCTATGTGGGCTACGCGGTGACCACCGGGATCACCTTCACCTTCGGCGGCCTGCGCATCGCCACCGACGGTCAGGTGGTCGACTGCGAGCAGCGTCGGATCCCTGGTCTCTTTGCGGCCGGGGAGCTGGTGGGTGGGCTCTTCTACCACAACTACCCGGGCGGGGCCGGCCTCATGGCCGGCGCGGTGTTCGGCCGCATCGCGGGCCGCGCGGCCGCTCGCGCCGCGCGGGGAGGCTAGCGCCGCCGCTCGCTCAGCGGGCCCAGGCGGTCCCGCACCGTCTCCATCGCGGTGCGGAGGGCGAGGCGGACGCGATCACGGTTCACCTCCGCGCCGCCTAGCACGACGATGAAGCCGACCGGCGTACCGCCGAGGAACACGGTGCCGTCGTCGGACGCGACGTGCGCCATGAGGAGCGCCCCGCGGCGGCCGCGCGGCCCCTGCAGTTCGAGTTCGCGGCCCAGGCTCGCGGCGCGCGCCGAGATCGGCTGCACCGCCATCTCCCCCGACAAGACGGCGTCGATGACGAGCCCCTCCGGCGTGACGGCGAGGCTGCCGCGGACGTGATCGATCCGGCACAGATCGAGCAGGAGCTGACGGAAGTCGAAGGAGTGGGCGGGCAGCGGAGCGACGGCCGCCCCGACGGCGCCGTTGGACGGGACCATCAGGGCACCCGGATCTTTCTGGAGCGCATGTCGGGGAACTCGGGCATTCAATTTCCCCGCCAACGCTGGGGCGCCGGGAAGTCTCGGCCAGTGCGCGATTTCGCTCGCTCGGGCTCCCGGGCCATGACAGGGTGTCAACCCTGACGCAACTTTGTCACCCCGTTCCGGACGCGGTCTCAGCGAGGCTTCGCTACCCGCTGCATCGCCTCCCAGATCTTCGGTGCCGTGAGCGGCAGGTCGATGTGGCTGATGCCGAGCGGCGCCAGTGCGTCCATGGCCGCGTTGGCGACGCAGGGGGTGGAGCCGATGGTGGCCGACTCGCCGATGCCCTTGACGCCGAGGGGTGTCCGCGGCGAGGGCGTTCGCGTGTGGTCGTTCTCGAACGCGGGCAGATCGTCGCTCTTGGGCAGCGCGTAGTCCATCAGCGTCGCGGTAAGGAGCTGGCCGCTCTCGTCGAAGGCCACGCCCTCCCAGAGCGCCTGCCCGATGCCCTGAGCGAGCCCGCCGTGCACCTGGCCCTGGGCCAGCAGCGGGTTCACCAGAAAACCGCTGTCGTCCACCGAGACGTATTTTACGATATGCGGCCGGCCGGTCTCACGGTCCACCTCGACGATCGCCACGTGGGCGCCGAAGGGGAACAGCGTGCCATTGCCCTTGAGATCGTCACGCGAGGCGAGCCGGCCCGGGCTGGCGGCGGCCACCTGCTTCCAGGCGACGCTGCGGTCGGGCACTCCGCGGACCGTGAAGACGCCGGCCTCGTGCACGATGTCGGCTGCGGCCGCTTCCATGAGGCTGGCCGCGACTTCGATCGCCTTCTCCCGGACCTTGCGCGCGTTGCCCAGCGCGTGCATCCCGCCTCGCGCGATGGAGCGGCTGCCGAAGGTGCCCACACCGGTGCGGACGCGCTCGGTGTCGCCGTGGACGACCGTCACCATCTCCAGGGGCACCTGCAGCTCGTCGGCGACGAGTTGGGCGTAGGAGGTCTCGTGGCCCTGACCGTGAGAGGCCGAGCCCGTCAAGACCGTCACCCGGCCGTCGGAATCCACGACCACGTCGGCGGTTTCCTCGTCCTCGAACCCGCAAATCTCCACGTAGCACGCGATGCCGACGCCGAAGAGCCGCCCGGCCTCCCGCGCCTCAGCCTGCTCTTTGCGGAGCCGGGCGTAGCCCACCTTGTCGAGCGCGTGGTCGAGGGCCCGGGCGTACTCGCCACTGTCGTAGGAGTTCCCCATCATCGTGGTGTAGGGGAAGCGATCGGGCGGGATGAAGTTGCGCCGCCGGACCTCGGCGGGGTCAAGGCCGAGGCGCGCCGCCACCATGTCCATGCCGCGCTCGATGAAGTAGGCGGCCTCCGGCCGCCCGGCGCCGCGGTAGGGTACGGTGCCCATGGTGTTGGTGTAGGCAGCGACCACCTCGACCCGGGCGGTCTGGATGTCGTAGCAGCCGGTGATCATCTGACCACAGAGCACGGGAAGGATGGCCCCCACGTGGTACATGCAGAATCCGACGTTGCCGACGATCCGGGCTTCGAGAGCCAGGATCCGGCCGCTCGCGTCGGCGGCAAGGCGCAGGCGGCAGCGCATGTCGCGGCCGTGCCCGGTCGCCTGGATGTCCTCCCGGCGGGAAGCCGCCCACCGGATCGCCCGCCCGAGCTTCCGGGCGAGAAACGTCACCAGAAGATCCTCCTGGTACACCGGCACCTTCGCGCCGAATCCGCCGCCGACCCGCGCGGTGAGCAGGTGGACCTGCGCGGGCTCGAGGCGGAGCCGGCCGGCGATCTGGTCCCGCATGCGGTGCGGGACTTGCGTGTCGCCCCAGACCGTGAGCTTGCTCGCGCGGACGTCCCACACCGCGCTGCAGGCCCGGGGCTCCATGGCGAACGGGATGAGCCGCTGGTTGACCAGCGAAGTCTCGACCACGACGGCGGCCTGCCGGAAGGCCGCCGCGACGTCGCCCTTCTCGCGCGTGACTCGGATGGCGGCGTTGGTGCCCGAGTCCGGATAGATGAGCGGGCTTGACGGCTCCAGCGCGGCCTCCGGATCGACCACCGCGGGCAACTGCTCGTACCGCACGACCACGGCGTCGGCGCCATCGGTCGCCCCCGCCGCCGTCTCGGCAAGCACCACGGCCACGGGCTCGCCGACGTAGCGCACGCGGTCCTCGGCCAGCACGCGATGCCCCTGCCGGTTGACCCAGTCGAACGCCGCGTCGGGCAGCGGGCTCTCGATTACCCCCAGTTCGGGGTTGAGGTCGCGTCCGGTGAAGATGGCGACGACGCCCGGCACCCGCTTGGCCGCGCTCGTGTCGATCGCTTCGATCTCGGCGTGCGCATAGGGGCTGCGTACCAGGGCCAGGGTCAGCGCGTTGTCCAGTCGGACGTCGTTGACGTAGGGGTCGCGGCCGGTGATGAGTTGAGGGTCCTCGAGACGCTTCAGCGGGCGGCCGACGTGCTGGACGGGCATGGAGTCTCCTGAGATGTCGATCGGTCCGGGTGAACGACCGATGGTACCACGCGGCTCGAGACGGTATGCTTCCGGGCCATGGATGCCCGCCGCCCGGACCCATCTCTCGCCGCCGACCTCGCCTATCTGGCCGGTGTCATCGAGCGCTGGGCTACGGATCTCGCCCTGGCCGAGGAGCCGGCGCGCTTCATCGCCGCCCTCGAGGCCGGCGCTCCCGGTGAGAGCGTCCCGCGGACGAGCAAATGACGGAGTGGACGATCGAAACGCTCGCCGCCGCCATCGAGGCCCGGCGCGTGTCGGCCGTGGAGGTCACCGAGGCGTGCCTCACGCGCATCGGCCGGCTCGATCCCACGCTGCGCGCCTTCATCACCGTGGACGCCGAGGGCGCCCGCCGCGCCGCCAAGGAGCGGGACGCCGAGCTCGCCGCCGGGCGCCGGCGGGGTCCGCTCCACGGCGTCCCGCTCGGCTACAAGGACCTCTGCTTCATCCGCGGTCTCGGCACCTCGTGCGGGACGCGCACCCCCGAGTACTTCATCGCCGAGAATGACTGCACGGCGGTGGCCCGGCTCGCCGCCGCCGGCGCGATCACGCTGGGCAAGCTCAACATGACGGAGCTGGCGCTGGGCGCCTTCGGCGACAACGCCCATCACGGCCACGTGCAGAACCCGTGGCGGCCCGGCCACTGCTCGGGCGGCTCCTCCAGCGGCTCGGGGGCCGCCGTTGCCGCCGGCCTGGCCCTGGGGGCGCTCGGGAGCGACACCGGCGGCTCGATCCGGCTGCCGGCCGCCGCCTGCGGCATCGTCGGGCTCAAGCCGACGTACGGCCGCATCAGCCGCGCCGGGGGCATGGCGCTCTCGTGGTCCAACGACCACTTCGGACCCATGACCCGCACCGTGCGCGACGCCGCGCTGATGCTCGGTGTCATCGCCGGCTATGACCCGGCCGACCCCACGTCGAGCCGGCGCGCCGTTCCCGATTACCTGGCCGGGATCGAAGGCGGCCTCGCCGGGTTGCGCGTCGGCGTGCCGGAGAACTATTTCGGCGACGGGCTCGACCCCGCCGTGGCCGAGGCGATGGAGGACGCCACGCGACAGCTGGTCGCCGAGGGCGCCCGGCTGGTGGCGCTCCGCTTGCCCGATCCCCAGCCGCTGGTCGACGTCACCGGGCTCATCACCCGCGCCGAGAGCGCGACCATCCACGCGCGGATCCTCAAGGAGCGCCCGGCCGAGCTGCAGCCGGTGGTGCGCGCCCGCCTGGAAGTGGGCCTTCACGTGTCGGCGTTCGACTACCTGCAGGCGCTCCGGCTGCGCTCCCGGATGACGCGCGAGTTCCTGCGGCAGGTGTTCGCCGAGGTCGAGGTGCTGGTGACGCCGACCATCCCCGAGCCGGCGCCGCCGATCGCCGAGGTGACGACGCCGGCGGTGAGCGAGGTGATCGCGCGAATGGGCCGCTTCTCACGGTTCACCCGGCCCTTCAACGGCCTCGGCCTGCCCGCGCTCTCGGTTCCCTGTGGGTTCTCGCCCCAGGGCTTGCCCATCGGTCTGCAACTGGTCGGACGCCCCTTCGACGAGGCGACGGTGCTCCGCGCGGCCCGCGGCTACGAGCGCGCGGCCGCATGGGTCACGCGCCGGCCGAGCCTCGTCTGAACTCCCGGCCATAGCGGGCCAGCAGCGGGCCCCGGGACAGCCAGACCCGCCGCGCTTCCCGGTTGGTGGCCCGGCTCAGACGCGGGGCGCCGGCGGGATGGATCGAGACCAGGAGCGCGCGCTGGTAAGCCGCCACCAGCCGCGGCCAGGCCGGCGCATTCGGTTCCGCGGCGAAGCCGAGCCGAGCGAGCGCTTCGTGGAAGATGGTCGTCGCCGAGAAGGCGGCGACGTCGCCGAGCGGCCCGTCGTCGGCGGCCAGCATCGCCAGCGTGTGGGCCGAGGCGACGAGCTGACGCCGGAACTCGAGGCCGACGGACCACGGCGAGCGACCGTCCCCGTGGATCGCTGCGATACGGCTGTTGTTGAGGTGGAGCAGCCCCACACGGTCGCCGGGGACGAGCCGGGCGCCGTCGGGGAGCGTCCGGGCCCGGCGGATGCGGCGGATCTCGACGCGGACCGCCGGCCCGACCTCGGCCGCGGGCTGGTCGAGACCGTGAACCCAGCGGTACGCTCTGTCGTAGAGCATGACCGCCCAGCGGTACCGGGGGCGACTGCCCGGCGTCGCCGAGGGCGCCGTCATTCCGAAGTTGGCCAAAGCAGAATGGCGGAGACCTGAAGGGACACGATGACGGGGCTCGCCATCTTCCACCTCATCACCGGCACGGCGCTCGGCGCCCTCGCCCTGCACACGCTCCTGAATCACCTGACGCTTCCGCGCCTGCACCGAATGCGTGCGCCCGCGAGGGCGCCCAGGATCTCGGTCCTGATTCCGGCGCGAAACGAAACGGATCGCATCGGCGCGTCGGTGAGCGGCTGGGCAGCCCAAGACTATCCGGACTACGAGGTGATTGTCTACGACGACGACTCCGCCGACGACACCGCGGCGCGTGCGCTGGCGGCCGCTGGCGGCGCGCCCGGGATCCGCGTCGTCCGAGGCGGCCCGCTGCCTGAAGGATGGGCCGGCAAGCCCTGGGCGTGTCACCGGCTGCGCGCCGAGGCGCAGGGCGACGTCCTCGTTTTCGCCGACGCCGACGTCGTGCCCGCGCCCGACGTGCTCACGCGCACGGCCGCCGCGATGACCGTCCTC
>JBOHPP010000261.1:0-7174 GCA_050731755.1 Candidatus Rokuibacteriota bacterium
ACTCGGCCGCGATCTGGATCTTCTGGCCGGAGCGCCTGGCCCGGCTCGGCTGGGCCTGGTTCGCGCTCGATCTGCGAGGCCACGGCGCGAGCGCCGCGGACGATCTCGCCGCCACGACGATGGCCGATCACGCCGACGATGTGGCGGCGCTCGTTCGCCAGCTGGCGCCACCGCCGGTCCTGATGGGGTGGAGCATGGGCGGGCTCGTCGCCCTGCTGGCGGCGGCTCGCGGGAGCGCCGAGGCCTGGATCGGGCTCGCCCCCAGCCCGCCGGCGCGCACGCGCGGCGGCGCGCTCCCGCTCCGCGGGGGAACATTCGGCGCCGAAGAGGACGGCATCGTGAGCGCCGACCCCGCTGATCAGCCGACGATGCCGGATCTCGATCTCGAAGAGCGGGCGGTCGCGCTGGGCGCGCTCGCGCCCGAGTCGCGCCTGGCCCGCGACGACCGGAAAGCCGGGATCGTCATCACCGGGCTCTCGTGTCCCGCGTTGATCGTCGCCGGTCCGGGCGACGTGACGTTTCCGCCACCGACGTACGCCGACGTGCCGTTCGCCGCGGACCGTCTGGAGGCCGCCGGCGCCTCGCACTGGGGCCTCGTGCTCAACCGCCGGGTGCTGGCCACGCTGGTCCCCGCCGTCTGCGCCTGGCTGGAGAAGACGACCAGCGCTCGCCCTGCACCATCCCGGCAATCGAAGCCCTGCGGATGATCGACTGAAGCGTCAGCGCCCGGGCGTCGTCAGCGCAGGGGGCTTTGCCAGAGCGCGTGGCCGACGAAGAACGGCCCCAGGCTCTCGAGATGCTGCGAGGTCTGGACGGTCTTCCGCATGGCCTGGACGAGATGGGAGAGCGGGTGGAGCTCGCGGCCGATCAGGCCGATGACGAAGTCGTTGTCGTTGACGTCCAGGCCGTGGCAGGCCAGGCGCACATCATGAGCGAGGTCGGCGTCCCCGTAGGCGTGCCCGAGCATGCTGTGCTCGCGGATGACGGCGCTCTGCTCTTGGGCCGAGAGCCGGGCGAACGAACCGGCGCGCCGCAGCGGATACCAGATCCCCCACGGCCAGGCCGGGCTGAGCACCGTCCGGCGCGGCCGGCGCAGCAGCCAGTCCTCCAGATCGGCCTCGAACCCCGACGAGTACGTCCGTCCGAACATGGTGAGCGCAGGCTTGATGGCCAGGCCGGCGAAGGGCTCGGCGTCGAGGAGCTCGCGGAACCCGTTGACGAAGAACGCGGGGTCTTCACCCATGGCCAGGACGGCCACGCCACGCGGGTCGTTCACGTCCCGGTAGAGGACCGCCTCGAGGCGGCTGGCCTCCAGAGCCCGCACCAGCACCTTGGGATCGAGACAGCCGCTGAGCGCCTGCAACTGCATCCAGAGCCGCCGGGGCGACACCTGCCCGCGTGCCCCGCGCTCCTGGACGTCGGCCTTGACCTGATCGCCGCCTTCGCTCACGCGCCGCCTCGCGTCAGCCGCCGCGAGTGTGCATCTCGAGGTGGGGATCCTGCTTGAGGCGACCGATCTGGATGAGCGGACCGCGCTCGCGAGCGGCCAGACGCTCTTCGGCGCCACGGTCGGTCCGGCCTCGCCACGCCCGGAGAATCAGCTCGGCCAGAGCCTCACAGCTCGCCCCCCCGCGCAACGGGCCGCGCAGGTCGATGCCCTCCAGCGCGTACAGACAGAGGTACCACATCCCGTCGGCGGTGAGCCGGCTTCGGTCGCAGGACGCGCAGAACGGCGCCGTCGTCGAGGCGATGATGCCGAAGACGGTTCCGTCGGCCAGCCGGAAGCGCTCGGCCGGGGCCGTGCTGTCGGGCTCGACGATAGGCTCGATGCGCCCATAACGCCGGCCCAGGCGCTCGAGGATGTCCGCCCTGGACACCACCTGGTCCATGGACCACCGGGTAGCCCCCCCCACGTCCATGTACTCAATGAAGCGGATCTCGGCGGTCGCTTTCTTGCCGAACTCGATCAGGTCTCCGAGCTCGTCGTCGTTCACGCCACGCATCACGACGGTGTCGAGCTTGGTGTCCGTGAAGCCGGTCGCGGCCACGGCGGCGATTCCTTCGAGCACCTGGACATGCCCGTCACGTCGGGTCAGCGTTCGAAACCGGTCGGGACGGAGTGTGTCCAGGCTGACCGTCACCCGGTGGAGGCCGGCCGCTTTGAGCGCCGGGGCCTGCGCGGCCAGCAGCAGGCCGTTGGTGGTGATGGCCAGGTCGCGCACGCGTGGCTTGGCGGCCAGTAGACGCACCAGGGCCGGGAGGTCCCGACGAAGCAGGGGCTCGCCGCCCGTCAGCCGGACCTTGTCCACGCCGAGGTCCAGAAAGACGTCTACGAGGACGCTGATCTCTTCGAAGTGCAGGAGCTGCTCGCGCGGCAGCCACGCGTAGTCTTCCTCCGGCATGCAGTACTGGCACCGGAGGTTGCAGCGGTCGGTGACGGAGAGCCGGAGATTCCGCAACGCCCGGCCATAGGTATCGGGGAGCCGCATCACCGCGCCTCGACCGTCGCGGCCTCGACCCGCGCCCGCTCCCACTCGCGGACCAGCCCTGACTTCTTCACCCCGACGTCGAAATGGTCCCAGGGCAGCCGCTCGTCGATCCCCCGCTCCCTCGTCGTGTAGAAGCCGGCGTCGCCGTCCCAGCGGCGGAGGGCCTGCCGCCAGTCGCCGTCCAGCCGCGCCGCCAGCTCCAGAAAGTCGCCCACGCGCCGATCACCGCGGGCCAGCAGCGCCTGCAGCGCTGCCTCCCGCGGATTCTCGTGCAGCACGCGCACGGTGGGCAGGCGGGCCACCCCTCGCTTGATGATCTCCAGCTTCTTCTGCAGCGACTCCACCGCGTCGAACGGCGCCCACTGGAACGGCGTCCACGGCTTGGGCACGAAGGAGGCGATCGACAACGTCAGCCGGCCGAAGGGCTTGCCCGCGGGGTCGAGCACGCGCAGGCGCTCCAGCATCCGTCGGGCCAGGTCGGGAATCGCTTCCACGTCGTCCCGGGTCTCCGTCGGCTGCCCGATCATGAAGTACGTCTTGAGGTTGGGAATGCCGTGGCGGCGGACCAGTTCGCAGGCCGTGTAGAGCTGTTCGTCGGTGATCGCTTTCCGGATCGCCCGCCGGAGCCGCTCGGTCCCCGCCTCGGGGGCGACGGTCAACGTGCGGTGCCCTCCGCGGGCCAACGACCCCACCAGCTCGGGCGTGAGACTGTCCGCGCGGAGCGAGGAGATCGACAGCTCGAAGCCGCGCGCTTCCACGACCTGGAGCAGGTCGCCGATCCACGGATAGTCGGACACGCACGCACCCACCAGACCGATGCGCCGGTTTCCGCGATCGGCGGCGATCTTGTCCAGGGTCTCGGCCAGCGCAGCCACCGAGCGGTGACGGACCGGCCGGTACACCTGGCCCTCCAGACAGAAGCGACAGCCTCGACCACAGCCCTTGCCGACTTCGAGCAGCGCCATGTGGCCGTACTCGGCCAGCGGCGTCTTGATCAGCGAGAGCGTCTCGAACCGGTTGACGTCGCCGAGCCGGCGCTTCACCACGACGCCGGGGGCACCCGGCGTCGGCAGCACCGCCGCCAGCGTGCCGTCGGGTTGATAGGAGACCGCGTAGCGCTCGGGAACGTAGACGCCGGGAATGGCCACCAGACGATCGAGGAAGCCCTCGCGGTCCCGAAGCTCCTCTCGGTAGGCCCGGACCAGCTCGCCCACCAGCTCCTCGCCCTCCCCGACCACGATGAAGTCCATGAAGGGCGCCAGGGGCTCGGGGTTGGAGAAGGCGCAGACACCGCCCATCAGCACCAGCGGATCGTGGGGCCGGCGCTCGGCGGCCCGCAGCGGGATCCCGCTCAGCGCCAGGAGCCGCAGCGCGTTGATGTAATCGCCCTCATAGGTGATGGAAAAGCCGATCAGGTGGAAGTCGGAGAGCGGCCGCATCGATTCCAGCGAGAACGGCGGCTGGCCCGCTCGCCGCAGCTCCTCGATGTCTGCGGGCTCGGGCATGAACACCCGCTCGCACACGACGTCGGGCAACCGGTTGAGATGTCCGTAGATCGTCTGGAACCCGAGGTTGGACATGCCGACGGCATAGGTATTCGGGTACACGAGGGCGATGGCCACCTTGCCGCCCCAGTCTTTGCGGACGGCGCCCTCCTCCTGGGCGAGGAGCGCTTGAGCGTTTCGCTTCAATCTCCAGGACATCTGCGTCACTCTACCACAGGGCTTCCGCCCGGGCCCGCGGCGGCCGGCTCAGCCCTTGATGACCGCGACCGGCCTGAGCCGCGCGACCCGGGTGGAGATGCCGAAGCGGTGGACGACGTCCACGACGTCCTTGACGTCCTTGTACGCCTCGGGCATTTCCTCGGCCAGCGCGTCGCGGCCGGTGGCGCGAGCCAGCACGCCCCGCGCCTCGAGCTCCTGAGCGATCGAGCGCCCGCGCGCCGCCTTGACCGCCGCCGTGCGGCTCATCAGGCGGCCGGCTCCGTGGCAGGTGCTGCCGAACGTCTCCCGCATGGCGACCTCGGTGCCCTGCAGGAGGAACGAGTAGCGCCCCATGTCGCCGGGGACGAGGACCGGCTGGCCGGGGAAGGCGCGCGTGGCCCCCTTGCGGTGGACGAGCAGCTTCCGCCGGCGTCCTTCGACCTCGTACTCTTCCTCCTTGGCGATGTTGTGGGCGACGTCGTAGACCACCCGCATGTCGAGCTGCCGCGGAGACAGCCCCAGCACCTGCCCGAAAACCTCGCGCGCCCAGTGAGTGAGGAGCTGGCGGTTGGCGAAGGCGAAGTTGGCGGCGGAGCGCATGGCGCCGAGGTACGTGCGGGCCTCCTCGGAGTCTACCGGCGCGCAGGCCAGCTGGCGGTCGGGCACGGTGATGCCGTAGCGCTTGAGCGCGCGCTCAGTCACGCGCAGGTAGTCGGTGCAGACCTGGTGGCCGAGCCCGCGGGATCCGGTGTGGATCATCACCGTCACCTGTCCGCCGCGTACGCCGAACCTCTCGGCCGCCGCCGGGTCGTACACCTTGTCCACCACCTGGACCTCGAGGAAGTGATTGCCGGAGCCGAGCGTGCCCAGTTGGCGGCGCCCGCGGTCGAGCGCCTGGCTGGAGACGTGCTCGGGATCGGCACCGGGGATGCGGCCGTTGGACTCCAGCCGCTCGACGTCCTCGGGCTCGCCCCAGCCACGCTCCACCGCCCACGCCGCGCCCTTGGCCATCACCTGGCGCAACTCGGTCGGGCTCAGCGACTGGCGCCCCTGAGCACCGACCCCGGTCGGGATCGCGCTGAAGAGCGCGTCCACCAGCGGTCCCAGGCGGGGCGCCAGGTCCGTGGCCCCGAGCCCCGTCGCCAGCAGGCGGACGCCGCAGTTGATGTCGAAGCCGATGGCCCCCGGACTCACCACGCCCTGCTCCGCGTCGGTGGCCACGACCCCGCCCACCGGAAGGCCGTAGCCCTGGTGGATGTCGGGCATGGCCAGCGCCGCCTTTACGATCCCGGGCAAGGTGGCGCCGTTGGCCAGCTGCTCCAGCGAGGCGTCGGTACGGATCTGGGCCATGAGTGGCTCGTCGGCGACAACGAGGGCGGGCACCCGCATCCCGGGCTTGGCGTCAGCGGGAATGCGCCAGAGGAAGGGACCGATTCGCTCCACCTTCATGGCAGGTATTGTATCGGGTTAGCGAGCCGCGGCCGGGGTCGCGCGGCGTTGGACCCAGGCGAGCCCGACGAGCGCGACGACGACGCCCACCACGCTGGCCAGTTGCGGCACGCGGAGCCCGCCGATCCAGAAGCTGTCGAGCCTGAGCCCCTCGATGGCGAAGCGTCCCACCGAGTACAGGCCGATGTAGGCGAAGAAGAGCCCGCCCGGCCGTAATCCGAGCCGGGGCCGCAGCCAGGCGACGAGAGCCACGAACACAGCGAAGTCCCAGAGCGACTCGTAGAGGAACGTGGGGTGGAAGTAGTCGTACTGCGCGTAACCCGGCGGCCGGTGAGTCGGCGAGATATAGAGCTTCCACGGCAGGTTCGTCGGCGCCCCGAAGGCTTCCTCGTTGAAGAAGTTCCCCCACCGGCCGATCGCCTGCCCCAGCGCGACACTAGGCGCGGCGACGTCGAGGCCACGGAGCACCGGCAGGCGCCATCGGTGGCCGAGCCAGACGCCGACCAGCGGCCCCACGATCAGCGCGCCGTGGATTGCCAGTCCGCCTTCCCACACCGCTAGGATCTTGGCCGGGTATTGCCCGTAGTAGTCCCAGTTGAAGATGACCTCGTAGAGACGGGCGCCGACCAGGCCGGCCAGCACGGCCCACTGGCCCGCGCTGATGATGTCGTCGGCCGGCAGGCCCTCGCGTCGGGCCTGGCGGTACCCGAGCCAGAGTCCCACCACGATGGCGGTGGCCATGAGGACGCCGTACCAACGAATGACGAGAGGACCGATCTGAAGCGCGATAGCGCCGGGCGAGGCGAACATCTCCGGTAAGATAGCCTGGGCCCATGGACTTCGTCCAATGAAGTCCTCATCCGCGAGGTGGCGCCGCCGCCGCGCCGCGCTCGTGGCGCTCGCCCTGGCGCTGGTCGCGACGGCGATGCTCGTCGTGGCGGCCCGCGCCGTGGGACCCTACCTCGTCGTGGCCGACCCCCTGGAACGGAGTGACGCGATCTTCGTCCTCTCGGGCCGTACCCCGGCCCGCGAGCTGGAAGCCGCCGAGTTGTACCGACGGGGTCTGGCTGGGGCGGTGGTCGTCGCCCACGGTGTCAACCCCTTGGATGTCGCGCGAGAGCTGGCCGGCGAACCGCCGACCCAGGAGCGCTCCGCCAGTATCCTGGAGCGTCTCGGGGTACCGCGCCAGGCGATCGCGAAGCTGGATCGGCGCGTGGAGAACACTCACGAGGAGCTGGCGGTCGACTTCGAGTACGCCAGCCACCGCGGTCTGCGCCGGGTGATCTTCGTCACCTCACCGGCGCACACCCGCCGCGTGCGAACGATCTGGAACGCCCTCTACCAGGCCACGATCCCGGCGCTCGTCCACCCCACTCCGCACGATCCCTTCGATGCCCCCCGCTGGTGGCGCTCCCGTCGGTCTGTGGAGGACGGCTTGCATGAGGTGTTCGGGATCCTGCACTTCAGGTTGGGGAGCCCCCTGCCGACGTACGACCGGTCACCGTAACCCCTGGCGCTCGCCTCTCGCGCCAG
>JBOHPP010000262.1:0-6744 GCA_050731755.1 Candidatus Rokuibacteriota bacterium
GTGGTCATCGGGCTCATCGCGATCATCGCGGCCATCTCCATCCCGCTCCTGCTCAGCTTCGTCCGGTCTCAAAGAACCCAGGGGGCGGCCCGGGAGCTCGTCGCCTTGCTGAACCAAGCGCGCCAGCTCGCGATCACCCGCAACACGTCCTTCAGCCTGGAGGTGGAGATTACGCCCCAGGATCGGTTGCGCTTCTGCTCCGGCACGGCGACACCGTGCCCGGGCGGAACCGTGTGGATCGGAGCCGGCACCGACACCAACGGATGGATGAGGCTCGCCGAACGCAACCGGATCCTCCTGGGTCCAACGATTACGTTCAGCGCCCTTGGCTCGGCCATTAACGCCGGCCGACTCCGGGTTCAAGACGCGCAGGGAACCTCCTGCCTTGATGTTGTCGTCAGCGTCTCCGGCCGCATTCGGACCGAGACCGCGTTAGGCTGCCCCTAACACGTCTGCCTGCGCCATCGATGAAAATGGGGCGCCGGCGCGCCGCTGGCCGCGGCTTCCCCGAGCGTGCGACATCTGCATCTAGGATGTCGAGGGCGTCATGGCATGACGGCGCCCGCAGGGCTACTTGGCGCCGAGCTTGACGATGCCGGCTCCGGGGTCGATGCTGACGTTGAAGCGGGTGAGGAAGTCCTGGCCGAGAAGGCCGTCCACGTCCGGCATCTCCATGTCGTAGGCGCTGACCACGAGACGCTCGACGCGGGCGTCGCCGACCTCAATGGAATCCACGACGACCTGCTGGACCTCGACCTCCACATCCTTGGCAATCCCGCGCGTCCGGGCCGATCGCACCCCCCGCGTGAGCGAGACTCCAGCCGCGGCCAGCACACGCGGGCTGATCAGCGTACCTCCGGCGCCCGTGTCCAGAATTAGCCGGCAGGAGGCCGAGCCGTTCACGCGGGCGCTGACGACGATGTGGCGACCGGGCAAGAAGCGGATGACGGTCTCCCCGGGCGGGGAGCCTGCCGGCGCGGCGGTCGGCGTGCTGGGGTCGTTGCGGAGGCCGAGTGGCACGGCCCGGGAACGAACGCGCTCGGGGACGTTGGCCAGCCCCTCCGTGTAGTGTGCATTGCCGCGTTCGTCGGTCCAGCGGTAGATCTGGGCGGCGGCCGGCAGGGCAACGCCTGCGTCCATGAGCAGAACAGCCAGCAGGACGACAGCGGCGCGCACCATGTGGCGATCATAGCGCACGGTGGATGAGCCGATACACAACCATTTTCGGGGCCTCGTTTGCGTGGGCCCGGCCCCGCATCGATGGGCTCGAGCAGGCCCATCGCCGTCTTCGGCCCCCCAAGGACCAAGGCAAGGCCCGCCGTCGCCTCCGCCACTAATCCCGGATGTGACGTGTCCGATTTCGTCCGTCAGAAATTTCTGACCTTGCCCTCATGGCTCGTCCCCTGCGATCTTGAACACCGTTGGAATCACCGAAGCAGAGAGGCGCGCTCATGAGCTCGAACCAGCGCGGGTTCACGCTTCTCGAAGTCCTCGTTGCCGCCTCGATCGTCGTCGTCGCCCTGAGCGCCGTAGCCGCCGGGTTCCAGTACGCGCTCGGCGTCGTCGAAGCCAGTCGCCAACACACCACCGCGCTCTTCCTGGCGGCTCAGCGGCTCGAGCAGGTCAAGGCCTGGGCGCTGGTGGACTTCGCGGGGGTGACCGTCGCCAACTTCCCCGCGGAGAATCCGGTGATCGGCTACCCGCACTATCGGCGCGCCGTCGACATCACGCCCGATCCGGCCGGCGTCGCCGACGCGGTGCGGGTCCAGGTCACTGTGGCCTACCGTCCGGTCGCTGCCGTCTCGCCCGGGCCCCGGATGGTGATGCTCGTCACCGTCCTGTCGAGGCGGCGATGACCCTGGTCCTGGCTCTGAGCGTCCTCATCGCCCTCACCGCTCCCATGCTGGCCCTTCTGTCCGCCAGCCTGTTCGAGCCCCTGATCGCTCGGAACCAGGTCGACGCGACGCAGGCGCTCTACTCCGCCGAGGCAGGAATCGAGTGGGCGTTCAACCTGTTGGTCAATACCCCGGACTGGAACGCCGTGGTCCCGCCCTCAGACGAGAGCCCCATCACCGCGCCCGACGGCTTGCTCCCCTGGGGCACGACGACGATCACCGTCCGCCGCGGCACCCCGCCCGGTACCCGGCCCCCCAGCGCCGAGGACGCCGACGGCGTTGTCACCGTCACCAGCACGGCAACGGTCAACGGCGCACTCCGCACCGTCGAGGCGGTCGTCAGGCGGCTCTCGACGAGCTCTCAGGGGCTCTTCGACCGGCACGCCCTGGTCGACTGGCGCGAGCGGTGACACGCCCGGGGCTCCCACCAGGCCTCGGTCCCTACGACCCTCCGGGAAGGCCGGAAAACTTAGGTCCTGGGCACGACGCTCCCTATACTAGCCTCAAGGGAGACAGGCGGAGACAACGTCATGTTTAACTTGCCGTTTTTCAGGAGCCGCCGCGACACCCTCGGCCTGGACGTCGGCTCCAGCGCCATCAAGGCCGTCCAGCTCAGCCGGAACAATGGCTCGTTCCGGCTCGAGGCCCTGGGCATTGCGCCGGTGCCGCCCGACGTGATCGTCGAGGGCGCGATCCGGGAGCCGGCCGCCGTCGCCCAAGCCATCCACGAGGCGGTGGGCAAGGCCGGGGTCCACACCAAGGACGCGGCCATCGCGCTGTCCGGCCGCGAGTTGATCATCAAGAAGCTTCAGATCCCTAAAGTTCCCCCCAAAGAGCTGCCCGACGCGGTCCAGCTCGGGGCCGAGCATCACATTCCGTTCTCGATCGACGAGGTCTTCCTGGACTACCACGTCGTCGGCACTCCCGACGAGCTGATGGACCTCATCCTGGTGGCCGTCAAGAAATCCAAGGTGACCGAGTACGTATCGGTCGTCGAGGCGGCCGGGCTCAACGCCGTGGTCGTCGACGTCGATGGCTTCGCGCTCGGCAACCAGTTCGAGCTGAACCACCCCAACGAGCAGGGCGAAGCGGTGGCCCTGGTCGACCTCGGCGCCTCGGCGATGAAGACCAACGTCGTCCGCGGCGGGACCTCGATCTTCGCGCGGGACATCCCGTTCGGGGGCAAGAACTACACCCAGGCCATCGCCCAACACCTAAGAATCCCGCTGGATCAGGCCGAAGCGGCCAAGACCGGCAAGGACGTGGGCATCCCCTGGGATTCGATCGTGCCCGCGCTGGAGTCGGTCTCGCGCGAGCTGTCGCTCGAGATTCAGCGCACCCTCGATTATTTCGTGTCGACGGTGGAGTCCGAGCGTATCAGCAAGATCGTCATGGCCGGCGGCTGCGCTCAGTTGCCGGGGCTCACCGACTTCCTGTCGTCGATCTGGGGCATCCCGGTCGAAGTGGCCCGGCCGTTCGACCGCATCCAGGTTGACGCCGCCCACGCCGACGCGGTCGCCGCGGCCGGACCAGGGCTCGCCGTCGCGGTGGGTCTCGGCCTGCGGCGGGCCGGAGACAAAAACAAGTGATCAGGATCAACCTCGCCCCGCCTGACCGGCGCCGCCGACGTCTCCCGCTGTTCAAGCTGGAATTGCCGGCTTTCGACCTCGGGGTCCTGTTCGCCATCGTCTACATCGTGGCCGTGGTCGGCATCGGCGCCACCTGGTGGTGGCGGTCGACCGCGGAATCGTTGTTGAGGGCCGCGGTGCAGAAGGACAAGGCGGAGCTGGCGTCGTTGAAGGCCACCATGGGCCAGGGCGCCAAGATCAGGGAGCAGCTGGCCAGTTTGAAGAGCCGCCTCAAGGCCATCGAAGATCTGACCAGGAACCAGGGCCGGCCCATCGCGCTCCTCGACGCGTTCCTGGATACCGTGCCCCCTGACCTCTGGATCACGACCTTCGAGGAGAAGGGCGCGGCCCTGAAGATCGCCGGCACCGCCTACTCGCCCACGGCGGTCGCCGACTTCATGACCAACCTGCGTCGCTCCGGTCGGTTCAAGGACATCGACATCGTCATCGCCAGGCAGGACCTGGCCAAGAGTCCGCGGCCGGTGACCTTCGAGGTCACCTGCCGGTTCGAGATCTGATCATGGAACTGCCGGCGTTCCTCAACCCGATCCTCAGCGCCGCCCGGTGGCAGCGGGCATTGCTCGGCGCCATGGGCCTCGCCTTGATCGTCGGCGGCGCCTGGGTCTTCGTCCTCTCACCCATCGAGACGCGCATCGCCGGGCTCGGAGCGGAGCGGGTGTCGCTGCAGCGGGAGCTCGTGGAAGGCCGGCGCATCGTCGCCGACCTGGCCCGCTTCCGCGTCGAGATCGCCGAGCTGGAGCAGCGCATCGAGGTCATCAAGGAAAAACTGCCGACCGAGAAGGACATGCCGCCGCTCTACCGGACGGTCTCCGATGCCGCCTTCCAGTCAGGCCTCGGCGTCAGCCTGTTCCAGCCCAGAGAGCCCAGGGTCACCGAGCACTTCAACGAGATCCCCATTGCGGTGAATGCGGAAGGCGGCTACCACCAGGTGGGCGAGTTCTTCGAACGACTGGCCGGCCTTCCTCGGGTCGTCAACGTCACCGAATGGAAACTCACCGGGACCCCCAAGGGCAAGGGCGCGCACGTCAAGGCGGATCTGACTCTGGCGACGTACATGGCTCGTCCCCCCGGCTCGCCGCCACCGGCTAAACCGGGCACGCCGCGCGGCCGGCCCGCGGCAGCGAGGTAGTGATGAGACGAAACCGACCGGTCGCCGGCCTGGGCTTCGCTCTGCTCCTGTCGGCGTGTGGGGGTTCGCCGCCAGCCACGCCCGGCACCTCGGCCCCCTCGGGGACCGCGGCTCAGCGAGCTGCCAGTGTCACGCCCGCGAAGCCCTCGCCCGGTCAGCCGCCTGCCGCCGCCAGCGCTAACGAGGAAAAGGCCCTGCCTTCCGCATCCGAGCCGGGTTACGACCCGAAGGGCCGTCGTGATCCGTTCGAGTTGCCCGACGCGGTCGAGGGTTCGGCCGGCACCACGGTGGCATCGGCGAAGCTCACCGGCATCGTTCGGAGCCCGGGCGGCCGCGTTCTGGCCCTCGTCGAGACGCCCGACGGGCTCGGATACATCCTTCAACCCGGCGACACGTTCGGCGATGGGCGCCTGATCGAGGTCGGCCCGGACACTGTGGTGTTCACCGTCGCTGCCCGACGCGGCTCCACCGAATACCGCGTCGTGTTGCGACTGGGCGGGGAGTGATGACCCCAAGACTGCGTCGTCAGACGGTGCAGGCTGCATTGGCGGTCGCCCTGGCGGTGCTGCCCTGCGCGGCGGGAGCGGCTGATGCCGTTCCCCCCGGTCTGGCGCTTCCGGCGCAATTTCAGGGTGTCACGGTGAAGGAGCAGAAGGGGGCCCTGGTCTTCCTCATCAGGACGGCGGGGCCCGCGCGATACCGTGCCGAGTTCCTTGATGCGCCGTACCGGCTGGTGGTCGACCTCGAAGACACGGTCTACGCGTGGCCCAAGACTGCGGTGGCGATCGCCCGGGAGCCGGTCAAGCAGATCCGCGGCGGTCAATATCGCGACGGCATCGCCCGGGTGGTCCTGGACTTCACCCGGAAGGTGGGCTACGCGATCCTCGAGGACGCCCGCGGTCTCGCGATCATCGTGCCCGCGGACCCCGGGGTCGTCGCCGGTGACGGCACCACTCCGCTGGCCGACAGCTCGACGCTCGCCCGGCGCGTCACCAAGGCGGCGGCCGTCGTCGAGCCGCCGCCGGGGACCAACGGCTTCAAGGCGCCTCCGATGGCGGCTGGCGAGAGCGCGCCGACGGCGGAGGCATCGAAGCCGGCGGTCGAGACGCCCAACGTACCAGCCGCCGAGCCGCCCCGCCCGGCGCCCGTCGCCCCCGCGCAGCGGCCCTCCCGCCTGGCTCAGGCCACGACGCCGGCACCGGCCGCCGGCCAGCGCCTCATCTCGCTGGAGTTCAAGGACGCCGATGTCGTCAACCTCCTCCGCATCCTGGCCGCCGAGAGCGGACGCAACATCGTGATCGGCGACGACGTGAAGGGCAAGATGTCCATCTCCCTACGCAACGTGCCCTGGGAGCTGGCCCTCGACACGATCCTGGACACGCGCAACCTGGAGAGAGTGGAAAAGGACGGCGTGATGCGGATCGTCTCCCGCGAGGCGCTCACCAAGGAGCGGGAGTCCAAGGCCAAGGTCGAGGAAGCGCGGATCAAGGGGGAGGCCGAGGCGCGCACCAAGCTGGCCGAGGCCCAGGTCAAGGAAGCCGAGGCCCTGAGTAGGAAGCTCGCGGCCGAGGCCGCCCGCCAGGAGCAGGAGGCCCGCGGGCCGCTCCGCGAGGAGACGCTCCGCCTCTCCTACGCCGACCCCGAAGAGGTGGCCAAGACCCTTCAGGGCATCCTGGGCATCCCGGCCGAAGGCAAGAAGGTCGAAGGCCCCGCCTACATCGGAGGGCCCGTCATCGGGGGTCCCATCGCCGAACCGCCCTTCTCGCAACTCTTCGGCCCCGGGCCGGCACTACCGCCGCCAGCCGTCGTCTCCGTCTCCCAGGAGGTGCTGGCCAAGGGCCTCACCATCAGGGCCCACAAGCCGACGAACACCCTGTTCCTCAGGCTCTACCAGGCCGACCTCGAACGCGTGAAGAAGATCATCCGGGAGTCGCTCGACATCCCGCTGCCCCAGGTGAAGATCGAGGCGCGGATGGAGGTCCTCGACCGGAGCGCGCTCGAGCAGATCGGCATCCAGTGGGGTGGAGCGGGGGTGGTGAAAACGGACTCGCAGACGATCGTCGGCAGGGGA
>JBOHPP010000263.1:0-8536 GCA_050731755.1 Candidatus Rokuibacteriota bacterium
ACTCTGGTTCGAGCGCCGGCTCTGCCGCCGCAACCGTTGTCGCACCCCGCGCGAGCGGGGAGGTTTGGAGGGGGCGCGTTGTGACACCTCGCGCGAACGGGGAGGTTTGGAGGGGGCGGCCGCTGCCCCCTCCAACTTCATTGAGCCGTCGAGGCCCCCTCCGAGGAAGGGGTTGGTCATGAGCATGCTGGAGGAGACGGACGTGGCGACCCGGGGCCGCACCTATCTGGACAGCCTCCGGGGGCGGCGTGTGGCCGTGGTCGGGCTGGCGCGGAGCGGCACGGCCGCGGCACGCCTGCTCCACGCGGCCGGCGCCCGCGTCGTGGCGACGGACACGAAGACGCTGGAGGCGCTCGGCGCCGAGGCGCGTGAGCTGGCTGCGCTGGGAGTGCGCCTGCTGGTCGGCGGCGTGCGCCCGCACGCGGTCCGCGGGGCCGAGCTCGTGGTGGTCAGCCCGGGTGTTCCGCTCGACTCGCCCCAGCTCGCTCCGGCGCGCGCCGCGGGGACGCCCATCATCGGCGAGCTCGAGCTGGCCTGGCGGGCGATGGAGGCGGACACCGTCGCCATCACCGGCACCAACGGCAAGACGACCACGACCACGCTGGTCGGGGTGCTGCTGGCCGAGCAGGCGCGGCCCGTCCTGGTCGCCGGCAACATCGGCATCCCGCTGGCCGCCCACGCTCCCAGCGTGCCGGCCGATGGTCTCGTCGTGTGCGAGGTTTCGAGCTTCCAACTGGAGACGACGGAGCTCTTTCGCCCCCGGGTGGCGGCCGTGCTCAACGTCACGCCGGACCACCTCGACCGGCACGGCAGCTTCGCCGCCTACAGCGAGGCCAAGGCTCGGATCTTCCTGAACCAGACCGAGGCCGACTGCGCCGTCCTCAACGCCGACGACGAGGTGACCGGCACGCTGGCGCCGCGCACGCGGGCCCGCGTCGTGTGGTTCAGCCGCCGCCGCGTCGTGGACCCCGGCGTCTTCGTCGAGAGCGGCCGGATCGCCGCCACGTTCAACGGCCACGTGGAGGAGATCTGTCCGGTGGACGCGATCTTCCTGCGGGGCGCCCACAACGTGGAGAACGTGCTGGCGGCGACGGCCTGCGCGCTGTGGGCCGGCGTGGCGCCGGCGACGATCGGCCGGGCCATCGCTCGCTTCCGCGGCGTGCCCCACCGTACCGAGTTCGTGCGCGACCTCAAGGGCGTGCAGTACTACAACGACTCCAAGGGGACCAACATCGCGTCCACCATCAAGGCGCTGGAGAGCTTCACCGAGCGCATCCTCCTCATCGCCGGTGGGGTCGGCAAAGGCCAGGACTTCGCGCCCCTGGCCGCCGCCGCCCGCGGCCGCGTGGGCCACGCCGTCGTCATCGGCCAGGACGGGCCGCAGATCGCCACGGCGCTGGAAGCGGCCGGGGTTTCGGTGACACCGGCGGTTTCGCTGGAGGCGGCGCTGCACGCCGCCCGGGCGGCGGCCAAGCCGGGCGACGTGGTGCTGCTGTCGCCGGCCTGCGCCTCCTTCGACATGTTCCAGAATTTTGAGCATCGCGGGGACGTGTTCAAAGGCCTCGTCGGAGGGCTCGCCTGATGGCGCGCCTGCGATCTCCGGTCGGCTCAGATCTTCGGGCCACTGAAGCGTCGCCTCGCAGCGCCGAGCACTGCTCGGCTCCTACTACGGGCCTCGTGGGGGGGCTCGCCTAGTGTTCCGTCGCGGAAGCCGGACCGCCGGGGCGTGCGGGGCAGGGATCGCGGGACCACGCAGCAGGCGTCCGCTGACCCGTTGCGGCTGGGCTCCATCTGGGGACGCGGGGTCCGTGGGCAGTTGGCGGGAACGGGTCCCGTCGATCCCCGCCCGGCACGCCCCGTCGGTCCGGCCCCGTGACGGCGGACTCTTCCCATGACTTCGAGGACGGACCACTAGCATGCCGCGCAAGCTGAGGCCCGACGTGTGGCTCCTGGGCGTGGCCGTGCTGCTGCTGTCGGTCGGCGTGGTCATGGTGTATTCGGCCAGCGCGATCGTGGCCGCCGACCGGTTCAACGACCCCTACCTCTTCCTCAAGAAGCAACTCTTCTGGGCCCTGCTGGGGGCGGCGTGCCTGCTGGCCGCGCTGCACTTCGACTACCGCCGCCTGGAGGGGCTCGGCTGGCCGATCCTCATCGCCGCCGGCGTGCTGCTCCTGCTCGTGCTGGTGCCCCCGCTGGCCCAGCCGATCAACGGCACGCGCCGCTGGCTGCGCCTGGGGCCGCTGTCGTTCCAGCCGGCCGAGTTGGCCAAGCTCGGGCTCGTGATCTACCTGGCCGCGTTCCTGGCCCGCCACCGTGACGCTCTCGACGACTGGCGGCGCGGCTTCCTGCCGCCGCTCGCGGTGGCGGCGGCGCTGGCCGCGCTGGTCCTGGCCCAGCCCGACCTGGGCAGCTGCCTCACGCTCATCGCCGTGACCTTCGCGCTGCTCTTCCTGGCCGGCACCCCGAGCCGCCACCTGGTCGTCGTCACCGCGTGCGCGCTCCCGCTCCTGACGCTGGCCGTGTGGTTGGCGCCCTACCGGCTGCGGCGCATCACCACGTTTCTCGACCCGTGGTCGGATCCCCGCGGCGGTGGCTTTCAGATCATCCAGTCGTGGCTGGCCCTCGGCTCGGGCGGCCTCTTCGGGCGGGGCATCGGAGAGTCGCGGCAGAAGCTCTTCTACCTGCCCGAGGCCCACACCGACTTCATCTTCGCCATCGTGGGCGAGGAGCTGGGGTTCGTCGGCGCCGCCGCCCTCATCGTGGCCTTCGCGCTGCTGGTGTGGCGGGGCCTGCGCGTCGGGCTGCGGGCGCCCGAGCCCTTCGGGGCCTATCTGGCGCTCGGGATCACGCTGCTCATCGCCACCCAGACCCTCGTCAACCTGGGCGTCGTCACCGGGCTGCTGCCCACCAAGGGGTTGCCGCTGCCGTTCATCTCCTCCGGCGGCTCGGCCTTGCTGGTGACGATGATCTCCACCGGGCTACTGCTCAACATCTCGCAACACGCGCATGTTTAAGCGCTACCGGCACATCCACTTCGTGGGCATCGGCGGCAGCGGCATGTCGGGGATCGCCGAGATCCTGCTCAACCTCGGCTATCGGGTGACCGGCTCGGACCAGAAACGCAACGAAGCGGTGGAGCGGCTCGAGCAGCTCGGCGCCAAAGTGTTCGTCGGCCATGAGGCGGCGCACGTCGAGGGCGCCCATGTCGTCGTCTACTCCTCGGCCGTCTCCCGCGACAACATCGAGGTTCAGACCGCGCGGCAAGGCGGAACTCCCACCATTCCACGGGCCGAGATGCTGGCCGAGCTGATGCGCCTCAAATACGGCATCGCGGTGGCCGGCACTCACGGCAAGACCACCACGACCTCGATGATCGGCGCGGTGCTGGCCGAGGGACGCTACGACCCGACCATCGTGGTGGGCGGCCGGGTGACCGGCCTGGGCTCCAACGCCCGGCTCGGCCAGGGCGAGTATCTCGTGGCCGAGGCCGACGAGTCCGACGGCTCGTTCCTCAAGCTGGCGCCCACCATCGCCGTGGTGACGACCGTGGACGCCGAGCATCTCGACCACTGGGGCACCCTGGAGGCGATCCGCGAGGCCTTCGTGGCCTTCGTCAACAAGGTGCCCTTCTACGGATGCGTGGTGCTCTGCCTGGATCAGCCCAACATCCAACTGCTGATCCCTCGGGTGGAGAAGCGCATCGTCACCTACGGGCTCGAGTCGGGCGCCGAGCTGGTGGCGCGGCGCCTCACCCTTGCTGGGCTGCACAGCCGTTTCGAGGTCCACCAGCGGGGCGCCCTGCTCGGGGAGTGTGCCCTGCAGGTGCCCGGCCGTCACAACGTGCTCAACGCCTTGGCCGCGGTGGCCGTAGGGCTCCATCTGGAGATTCCGTTCGTCACGATCCAGAAGGCGCTGGCCGGCTTCAGCGGCGTCCAGCGCCGATTCCAGGTGCGGGGACAGGCGGGCGGGGTGATGGTGATCGACGACTACGGCCACCACCCAGCCGAGATCCGCGCGACGCTGGCCGCCGCCAAGGCCGGCTTCGACGCCCGCACGGTCACCGTCTTCCAGCCGCACCGCTACACGCGCACCTTGCACCTGCGCCAGGAGTTCCTCACCGCGTTCAATCAGGCCGATGTCCTGCTGGTGATGGACGTCTACCCCGCCGGCGAGGCCCCCATTCCCGGAGTCAACGCGGCCGATCTCGCCGAGGGCATTCGTGCCCACGGCCACCGGGACGTGACGTACGTGGGCGGCGACAAGGCGCGGGTGGTGGAGCACCTGGTACAGATCACGCGACCCGGCGATCTGCTGCTGACCCTCGGCGCCGGAGACGTGGGCCAGATCGGTGCGGAGCTCCTGCGCCGAATCGACGCCGACGCCTCCGGAGGGAGGACCTCATGCTAGGAGAGATTCGTGGGGAAGTGCGGTTCAAGGAACCGCTGAGCTTCCACACTTCGCTGCGCATCGGCGGCCCGGCGGACATCTTCGTCATTCCTCAAGATACCGATGACATCCGCCATGCGCTGCTGTTCGCCGAGCGCGAGCAGTTGCCGATCGTCCTCGTGGGCGGCGGCAACAACGTGCTCGTCCGCGACCGCGGGGTACGCGGCGTCGTCATCAAGCTCGAGGGCTGCCTGGGCCGCTCCGAGTTCCACGGCGAGGAGGCGGTGGCCGGGGCCGGCGCCAGCCTGTCGGCGCTCATCCGCGAGGCGGCGGCCCTCAACCTCGGCGGCATCGAGTGCCTGGTGGGCATCCCCGCCACCATCGGCGGCGCCCTGGCCATGAACGCCGGCACCCCCGATGGCGCCATCGGCGACTTCGTCAGCGCCGCGTACTTCCTCTATCCCGACGGTACGCTGGGCGAGTTCAAGCCTCCCACCGGCTCGTACGCCTACCAGGCCTTCCACTTCCCGCCCGGCGTGGTCCTGATCGGCTGCCGGCTGCGCCTGACCCGGCGTCCGAACGCGGAAGTCCAGCGGGACATCAAGCAGCGGCTCAAGCAGAAGAAGGCCACCCAGCCGCTGGCCCTGGCCTCGGCCGGTTGCGTCTGGAAGAACCCGGCGGGCGACACCGCCGGCCGCCTCATCGAAAAGGTCGGGGTCAAGGGCAAGCGGGTCAACGGGGCCGAGATCTCGGCCAAGCACGCCAACTTCATCGTCAACCGCGGCGGAGCCACCGCCGGCGACATCGAGGCGCTGATGGATCTCACGCGCGAGCGCGTGTACGCGCACTTCGGCATCGCGCTCGAGCCGGAGATCCGGATCATCGGTGAGTAGAAGCGGCCTGGTCTCGCCGCGGGGGGCGGCCCCCGCGCCGGCCGATCTGGGTCGGCGCTCCGCCCTCATCGCCGGCCAGCGGGTCGGTCGCGGCCGGCGGCACGGGGTAACGCGCCCGCGCCGGCTCATCCGCGTCGTAGGGCTCGTCGCCGGAGCGTTGCTGGTCCTCACCGTACAGGCGGGCGGGGTGGCCTGGCTGCTCACGACGCCACGCTTCGCCATCCGCGCCGTCGAGGTCCGCGGCGCCTCCCGGGTGGCCGTCCAGCAGATCCTGGACGCCGCCGGCGTTCCGGCCGGGACCAACCTGTGGCGGCTCGACTCTTCGGCCGTCATCGCCCGGGTGGAGGCGTTGCCCGAGATCCAGCGGGCGGAACTGGTCCGAGACCTTCCCGACCGCGTCACGATCCTCGTGGAGGAGCGGCGCCCGTTCACGCTCGTGCACGGCAACCGTCTGCACTGGCTCGACGAGGAGGGCCGGCTGCTGGGTGAGGAACCGCGAGCGGTCACGTCACCGGCGCCCGTCATCACCGGGCTGAGCGAAGAGGAAATCGCGCAGATGCGCACGGCGCCCACGGCCAAGGCGCGGGCGGCCATCGCCCTCATCCGCGCCCTGCTGCGGAGCGGCAGCCCGCTGGCCGCCGAGATCTCCGAGATCGACATGAGCCGGCGAGAGGGACCGGTGCTCTACACGGTGGACGGCATCGAGGTCCGGCTGGGCGCCGAGGAATGGGAAGAGCGGCTGGCGCGCCTGGAAGGGGTGCTGGCCCAGGTGGCGCGCCAGGGCCTGCCGGTGAGCGCCATCGATCTCAGGTTCCGCGATCAGGTGGTGCTCACGAACGGAGGCCGGGGATAACGCGCAAGGCGGCGAGGGACCTCATCGTCGGGCTGGACGTGGGGACCACCAAGATCTGCGCCGTCATCGCGGAGCCCCGGCGCGGCCGAGGAATCGACGTGGTGGGCGTGGGCGCGGCCGCCTCACGCGGGCTTCGCAAGGGGGTCGTCGTCAACATCGATTCCACGGTGGAGGCGATCAAGCAGGCCGTGGCGGAAGCCGAGCAGATGGCGGGCGTGGAGGTAGGCGGCGTCTACGCCGGGGTGGCCGGTGGGCACATCCGCGGCATCAACAGCCGCGGGGTCGTCGCCGTCTCGGGCCGCGACCGCGAGGTGAGCCCCACCGACGTCCAGCGCGTCGTCGAGGCCGCCCGCGCCGTCAATCTGCCCCAGGACCGCGAGATCATCCACGTCCTGCCCCAGACCTTCGTGGTCGACGACCAGGACGGCATCCGCGAGCCGGTCGGCATGTCGGGAGTCCGGCTGGAGGTCGAGGTCCACATCGTGACCGGCGCCGTCACGTCGATCCAGAACGTGATCCGCTCGGTGAACCGCGCCGGGCTGGCCGTGCACGACGTGGTGCTCGAGCCGCTGGCCTCGGCCGAAGCCGTCCTCTACCCGGACGAGAAGGAGCTGGGCGTCGTTCTCGTCGACATCGGCGGCGGCACCACCGACATGGCGTTCTTCCGGGACGGCGCCATCTGGCACACCGCCATCCTGCCGCTGGGAGGCGATCACGTCACCAACGACATCGCCGTCGGCCTCCGCACGCCGGTGGCCGAGGCCGAAGACCTCAAGCGGCGCTACGGCTGCGCGCTGACGGCGCTCGTCAGCGCCGAGGAGACAATCGACGTTCCCTCGGTCGGGGGGCGCAAGCCCCGCCGGCTCTCGCGCCAGATCCTGTCCGAGATCGTCCAGCCGCGGGTCGAGGAGGTCTTCACGCTGATGGCGCGCGAGATGGCGAAAGTCGGCTTCCAGGACGCGGCCACCGCCGGCGTGGTGGTGACGGGCGGCACCTCGATCATGGAGGGCGTACCGGAGCTGGCCGAAGCCGTCTTTGATCTACCGGTCCGGCGCGGCCTGCCCGAGACGGTGGGCGGCCTGGCCGACGTGGTCAAAAGCCCGATCTACTCGACGGGCGTGGGGCTGGCCCTCTACGGGGCCCGGCGGCGCCAGCCGCGGAAGAGCCCCACCTACAGCGGCAGCGACAGTCACGGCCTCGGCGGCATGATCCGCCGGCTGTTCGAGCGGTTCGGTGAAATCTTCTAACGGGCAGCCGGGCCTCCCCGGCTTGGATGTGGGCGCTGTCGAGCGCGGGATTCGCCCGCCCCCTTCTGGGGAGAAGACAAAGGAGGCGCGGATGGAGAAATCGCATGTCCGGCGGCCGCTGTTCGAGCTGGACGAGGGCCCGCAGGCGGCCAAGATCAAGGTGATCGGGTTGGGAGGGGGCGGCAGCAACGCCGTCAGCCGCATGATCGCGGCCAAATTCACCGGCGTCGAGTTCATGGTGGCCAACACCGACAATCAGGCGCTGCGCGCCTCGCCGGCACCGACCAAGATCCAGCTCGGGGCCAAGCTGACCCAGGGGCTGGGTGCCGGCTCGAACCCCACGATCGGGCGTGACGCGGCGCTGGAGGATCCCGAGCAGATCACCCGGTTGCTCGAGGGCGCCGACATGGTCTTCGTCACCGCCGGGCTTGGCGGGGGGACTGGCACCGGGGCCGCGCCTATCGTGGCCTCGCTGGCCAAGGACCTGGGCAGCCTCACGGTCGCCGTCGTCACCAAGCCGTTCCACTTCGAGGGGCGCAAGCGCATGCAGCAGGCCGAGGCCGGGTTGGACGCCTTGCGCGCCGTCGTGGACACCCTCATCACCATCCCGAACCAGCGCCTGCTCTCCGTGGTCGACCGGGGGACGCCGCTCGTCGACGCCTTCCGGGTCGCCGACTCGGTCTTGCACCAGGCGGTCCAGGGCATCTCCGACTTGATCCTGGTGCCCGGGCTCATCAATCTGGACTTCGCCGACGTGCGCACCATCATGTCCGGCATGGGCATGGCCATGATGGGCACCGGCGTCGGTCACGGCGAGCACCGCGCGCTCGATGCGGCCCACAAGGCGGTGGCCAGCCCACTGCTGGATGACACATCGATCGAGGGCGCCCGGGGCATCCTCATCAACTTCACGGGGGGCGCTGATCTCTCCCTGCACGAGGTGGAAGAGGCGGCCCGCATCGTCCAGGACGCCGCCGACGACGAGGCTCTCATCATCTTCGGGGCCGTCGTCGATCCCAGCCTGAGCGACGAAGTGCGCATGACCGTCATCGCCACCGGCTTCCCGGAGAAGCGGGAGACCCTGACGCCGAGCGGCAAGGTGGTGGACCTGGCCCGCTCCGGCCGCCCGCCCGCGCTGGCTGGGGCCGGGGCAGGGG
>JBOHPP010000264.1:0-22520 GCA_050731755.1 Candidatus Rokuibacteriota bacterium
GCAGCGTTCCGGAGGAGTTGCTGATCCTGGTCGAAGGTGAAGTCCATCAGGCTCTCGTCCTGTCGGCGCGCGGCTCTTTGGGGAGCCCCAGCACGCGCTCGCCGATGACGTTCTTCTGGATCTCCGAGGAGCCCGAGTAGATCGTGCCGGCCCGCGACCACAAGAAGGCGTAGGCCCACGTCTCGCCATGACCGGAGGAGGCCACCACGGGGAAGTTGAGATCCTCCGGCAGTCCGGCCATGGTCTGCCCGTAGGGTCCCAGGATCTCGAGGGCCAGCTCGTTGAATCGCTTTTCGAACTCGCTGTAGGACAGCTTGGTGATCGACGAGGTCGTCCCCGGCCCTTCGCCCTTGGTGAGCGCGCTGAGCACCCGGAGCGCGGCGTAGCGCTGCACCTCCAGCTCGGCGTAGATGCGGCCCAGCTTGGCCCGCACCACGGGATCCTCCAGCAGCGGGCGGCCGCCGCGCCGCAGCACCTTGCTGGCGTTCACGAGCTGGCTGAACGCGGAGGCGTAGCGGGTGACCCGGGCCAGCGAGTTCGCGCCCCGCTCGTACGAGAGGGTCGTCTGCGCGATCTCCCAACCCTGGCCCAGGCGTCCGACGAGGTCGGACTTCTCCACGCGGGCCTGGGTCATGAACACCTCGGCGAACTCCGCGCTGCCGGTGATCTGCTTGAGCGGGCGCACCTCGACCCCGGGCTGGCGCATGCTGATGAGGAAGCACGAGATGCCCTTGTGCTTGGGCACCGCGGCGTCGCTCCGGGCCAGGAGCAGGCCCCAATCGGCGTTGAGCCCGCCGCTGGTCCAAATCTTCTGGCCGGTGACCTCGAAGTGATCGCCCCGGTCGTCGGCCCGCGTCGTGAGGCTGGCCAGGTCCGAGCCCGCGTTGGGTTCGGAGTAGAGCTGGCACCAGAGCTCCTCGGCCGTCAGGATCTTCCGGAGGTACCGCTGCTTCTGGGCCTCGGTGCCATGGACGAAGATGGTGGGCCCCACGATGCCGATGCCGAGACCGTTGGTCGGGGGCGGCGCGTTGACGCGGGCCATCTCGTCGGCCGCGATCGCCTGCTGCATGGGCGTGGCGTCCCGGCCGCCGTACTGACGCGGCCAGCCCATGCCCACGAAGCCGGCCTCATAGAGCGTGCGGTGCCAGGCCTTGCGCTCGGCCAGCGTCTTGAGCTCCTGGCGCGGGATGTTGCCTTCGAACCAGCGCCGCGTCCGCTCCCGGAACGCAAGGTCCTCAGGCGAGTAGGTTAGGTCCATCGCGGCGGCCTCCTCGCTCAGTGATCACGCTTCTACCACGCTGGGAACGACCGGGCAACCGACTTACGGCGGAGGAAGGTGGTAAATGGCGGTGTGCAGGACGTGGGCGACGGCGCGGGCGCCGGCGGTGATGACGACGTCGACCTCCACGTACTGGCGCGCCTTGCGCTCGTAGAGCGACCGCACGCGCCCGCGCGTGACGAGCCGCTCGCCCACCCGCGCCCCACCCAGGTGGCGCACCCGACTGGCCGCGTGGATCCAGGCGTCAAGCCGGACGTTGCGATCCAGGCTGCGGTTGGCCTGGTCCAGGAAGAAGGCGGGATGGATCCAGCCCTGACGGTTGCGGTAGATCGCCTGCGCGTCGGATATCCGCTCCAGCCAGGCGGCCGCCCGCGGCTCATCGTAGACGGCCTCGGGCGTGCCCAGCGGGCCCGGGCGCTCCAGCATCTCTCGGCTCACGGGTGGTCGCTCGGCCGGCACCGGCGCTACGGGGTAGAGCGAGAGGTTCACGGGCGCAGGCAGCCCGGCCGGCACCGTGGCCTCGGCCACCGCGCACTCGCCGGCCCGGGCGGTGATCGCGCGCACGGTCGCGGTGAGGCCGTGGGCGTCGCGCGCGGTGATGGCCCCGGCGACCGTCACCTCCTCGCCGTCGAGAACGGGCTTGAGAAAGCGCACGTGGGCCGTGCCGCGGGTCAGCCAGGCCTCGCCGAGCCCGGCCACGAGCGGATGGGTGAGATAGGCGTAGAGGATGACGCCGGGGACGAGGGCGCCGGGGAAGCCATATTGCCGCGCGACGGCGTCGTCGTGCATCTTGTTCTCGCCGGTCGCCGGCGCGTTGCGCGCCTTGACGCGGTACTCGGGCAGATCCTCAGGCATGGCGCGGAGTCTATGCCGGTCCGCCGTATAATCTCAAGCGACATGGGCCGCGGACTCGTCATCGCCCTGGTGGTGATCGCGCTGGTGCTGGCCGGGATCGGCTGGGCGGTGAGCGTCAACAACCAGTTCGTTCGGCTCGACCAGGACGTCAACGCGACGTGGGCCCAGGTGCAGAATGTCTACCAGCGCCGGGCCGACCTGATCCCCAATCTCGTGGAGACGGTGCGGGGATTCGCCGCCCAGGAGCGCACGGTCCTGGAGGAGGTCACGCGGGCGCGAGCCAGCGCGACCAGCGTTCAACTCACGCCGGAAGCGCTGAACGACCCCAAGGCGATGGAGCGGTTTCAGGCCGCCCAGCGTGAGCTCTCCGGCGCGCTGAGCCGGCTCCTCGTCGTCGTCGAGCGGTATCCCGACCTCAAGTCCAACCAGAATTTCCTCGCCCTGCAGTCCCAGCTGGAGGGCACGGAGAACCGCATCGCCGTCGAGCGGCGGCGCTTCAACGAGGCGGTGCGCGACTACAACACGCGTCTGCGGCTGTTCCCCGGGAGCCTGGTCGCCGGGGTCACGGGCTTCCGGTCCAAGGCGTTCTTCGAGGCGACGCCCGATGCGGCGACGCCGCCCCGGGTGAAGTTCTAGCCTGCTCCTCGCCGCTGTTCTCGCCGCCACGCTCGTCGTCCCTCCGGTGCCGACCGCCCGGGTGAACGACTACGCCGGGCTCTTGCGCGAAGAGGAGCGGGCCCGCCTGGAGACGCTGCTGGCCGAGCGGGAGCGGGCCACCGGCGCCCAGATGGTGATCGCGATCTTCCGCTCGCTCGAGGGCGAGGCCCTGGAGGACTACTCGATCCGGCTCGCCGAGCGCTGGCGCATCGGGCACAAGGGGCTCGACAACGGGGTGATCCTGCTTGTCTTCCTGGCCGAACGGCAGCTCCGCCTGGAGGTTGGCTATGGTCTGGAGGCAGCCATCACCGACGCAGCTGCTGACCGCATCATTCGCGACGCCATCGTGCCACGCTTCCGTGAGGGCCGACATGCCGCTGGCCTGGAGGACGCCGTTCGCGAGGTCTTCGCCCGTATCGCCACACCGGGCACGCGGGAGCGGCCGGCCGCGTCTCGGTCATGGCCGCAGTTCCTCGCCGTCGGCTTCGTGGTCATCGTCATCCTCCTTTTCGTCGCCAACACAATTCTGGAAACGCGAGACGGTCGCGGGCTCCGGCGCGGCCGCCGGGTGTACACGGCCGGCCCGCGCGGCTGGTACGTGCCGCCGATCTCGACGGGATGGGGTGGCTGGGGCCGAGGGGGCGGCGGAGGCTTCTCGGGCGGCGGCGGATCGTTCGGCGGTGGCGGGGCCAGCGGGCGGTGGTGATGGCTCGGCATCCGCGATGGGTCCGCCGCGCGTTCGCCGAGGAGGACCTCGCGGCGATGACGGAGGCCATCGCCGCCGCCGAGAGGCAGACATCGGCGGAAATCCGCGTGCATCTCGAGGACCGCCTTCCCAGGGGGGCGGCCGATGACGCGCTAGCGCGGGCCCGAGAGGTCTTCACCCGGCTCGGCATGCAGCAAACCGCCCAGCGGAACGGCGTGCTGATCTACCTGGCCCTCGCCGATCATCATCTCGCCATCGTCGGCGACGAAGGCATTCATGGTCGCGTCGGCGACGGCTACTGGCAGCGCGTGCGCGATCTCATGGTGGAACGGCTCCACGCGGGCCGAGCGCGCGACGCCGTCGTCGACGCCATCGCCGACGTGGGTCGCGTGCTGACGACCCACTTTCCGCGCCGGCCCGACGACGTCAACGAGTTGAGCGACCGGGTGAGTCTGAATTAGCCGGGCACGTTACGCGAGCAAAAACTCCTGGGCGGCGGCCAGGCCGGCGCCGAGCCGCAGAGGAACGCCCACCTCCTTCAACATCATCTCCACGCCGGCCAGCCCGCCCAGCAGGTCCAGCTCGTTCAGGCTGCCCAGGTGCCCGATGCGGAACACCTTGCCCTTGACGTCGCCGAGACCGACACCGAGGGAGAGGTTCAGCCGCCGATAGGCGTGGCCGATCAACGCCTCCGAGTCGTGGCCCGGCGGCATCACCACCGCCGTCAGCGTGTTCGAGTACTCGGCCGGGTTGCGGCAGAGCAGCTCGAGGCCCCACGCCCGCACGGCGCGGCGGCAGGCCTCGGCCAGACGCGCGTGGCGGGCGAAGACGTTGGCCAGGCCTTCCTCGTTCAGCATCGCGATCGACTCCCGCAGGCCGAAGAGCAACGAGGTTGCCGGCGTGTACGGGTACTGGCCGCTGCGGTTGCGTTCGAAGACGGACTGCCAGTCCCAGTACGAGCGCGGGCACGTGGCCTTGTCGCTGGCGGCGACGGCCTTGTCGCTCACGGCCAGGATGGCCAGCCCCGGCGGCAGCATGAGGCCCTTCTGAGGGCCGGTGAGCGCGACGTCCACGCGCCAGGCGTCGAACCGGAAATCGATGGAGGCCAGCGAGGAGACGGTGTCGACCAGCAACAGCGCGGGGTGACCGGCGCGATCCAGAGCCGCGCGCACGGCGGCGACGTCCGAGGTGACGCCGGTCGACGTCTCGTTGTGGACGACGAGCACCGCGCGGATTTCGCGGGCCTCGTCGGCGCGCAGGCGCGCCTCGACCTCGGCCGCCGGCACACCCCCTCCGTAGGGACGCTCGATCCGCTCGACCTCGGCTCCGAAGGCGGTGGCGGTCCTGGCGAAGCCCGCCGAGAAGAAGCCGTTGACGCAGGCGAGCACGCGATCGCCGGGCGAGAGCGTGTTGACGATCGTCGCTTCCCAGGCGCCGGTGCCCGAGCCGGGATAGAGGGCGACGTGGCCGCGCGTGGTCTGAAAGATGCCTTTGAGCCCGTCGAGACAGTCCCGGATGAGCGCCTCGAACGTCGGCCCCCGGTGGTCGATGATCGGTTGCGCCATCGCGCGCACGATGCGCTCGGGCACCAGCGTGGGCCCGGGGATTTGCAGGAACGGCCGTCCCGGCATGGGCGGAGTCTAGCATGGTAGATTGAGCCCACCCGACCGATGACCCGCGACGAGATCCCGACGCCGGCGCTGGTGCTCGACCTCGACCGCTTCGAGCGGAACCTCGCCCGCATGGCCGAGCACGTGCGCCGTCACAGCAAGCAGCTCCGGCCGCACGCCAAGACTCACCGCTGCCCGGAAATCGCGCGACGGCAGATCGCCGCCGGCGCCCTCGGCGTCGCCTGCGCCAAGCTGGGGGAGGCCGAGGTGATGGCCGCCGCCGGTATCCGCGGCCTGCTCGTCACCACCGAGATCGTCGCTCCGACGGCGGTGGCCCGGCTGATGCGTCTGGCCGCCCAGGCCCCCGACGTGATGGTGGTGGTGGACCACGCCGAGAACGTGAGCGCGCTGGCGCGGGCCGCCGGCGATGCCGGCTGCGTGCTGAACGTGCTCGTGGACGTCGACGTCGGCGGTCGCCGCACCGGAGTCCAACCCGGCGAGCCCGCGCTGACGCTGGCCCGCGAGATCGCCCGCCATCGGTCGCTTCGCCTGCGCGGGTTGCAGGGCTACGCCGGACAGTGCGCCCACGTCGTGGGCTGGAAGGCTCGGCGCGACGCGTCGCAGGCGGCCATGGCCCCGCTCATGGAGACGCGTCGGCGCCTGGAGGCGGCCGGGCTGCCGGTGGAGATCGTTGCTGGCGGCTCCACGGGAACCTGGGACGTTGACGTCGAGCTGACCGGGCTCACCGAGCTGCAGGCGGGCTCGTACTGCGTGATGGACCTCGACTACCGTCGGATCGGCGGACGCGCCGGCGACGCGCTCACCGACTTCGAGATGGCGCTGACGGTGGTGGCCACCGTGGTCAGCGTCCCCACCGCCGACCGCGCCATGGTCGACGCCGGGCTCAAGGCGTTTTCCACCGACAAGCCGTTTCCGCCCGAGTCGGTGGAGCGACCGGGGATCGCCTACGGCTTCGCCGGTGACGAGCACGGCCGGCTGACGATCACCGACCCCACGCGCCCGCCCCGCCTCGGCGAGCGCATCGAGTTCTTCCCGCCCCACTGCGATCCCACCATCAACCTCTACGACCGCCTCTACGCCGTGCGGGGCAGCCACGTAGAGGATGTCTGGCCCATCGCCGCCCGCGGCCGCTCCGACTAGCCGGGACCATTGATGAGCGACGCTCGCGAGACCGCGCGGGTGGCGCCGGAGGGGCCGGGGTGGGCGGGGAGGGGTCGCTCGACCACGCAGCACGCGACCGCATCACCCTGCGCGGCTGGGCTCCATCTGGCCGCGCGCGGTCCGCGTTGGCACGCGGCGGGAACGGGTCTCGTCGACCCCTCCCCGCCCGCCCCGGCCACTCCGGCGCCAGGACCCCTCCCGTCTCGCGACTGATGCCCTCATGACTGATCCAGGTTAGGCGGCGGGGCGGTAGGCGATGAGGTACTTGTGCTGGCCTTCGAGGAGGCGCTCGCCGCGCTGGTTGGTGAGAATGACCTGCAGGATGACCAGGCCGGCCGAGCGCTTGCGCTCCAGGGCGAAGACCTCGTGCTCGGGAGCCACGGTGTCGCCGATGAAGGCGGGGGCGATGAAGCGCGTCGATTGCTCGACGAAGGCGACGATGGAGTCCTCGATCAACGGCGCCAGCGTGGAGGCGCCCACGGCGGTGAGCGAGGTGAGCAGCAGGCCGTGGGCCAGCCGGCGGCCGAAGCGCGTACGCTTGCCGTACTCGTCGTCGTAGTGGATGGGGTGGTTGTCACCGGTGAGGCCCGCAAAGAAGAGGAAGTGGGCGTCGGTCAGCGTCCGCGACGGGCTGCGGAAGCGGTCGCCGAGGGCGAAGTCTTCGAAGTAGAGTTGCCTCACCAGGCCGCCCAGAAGAGAGCCTGAACGCTCGCCGCGTCGGCGGCGCCGTAAAGCGCGGCGCGCAGGCGCGCGCCGCCGGGCCGCTCGCCCGAGTACCAGGCCAGGTGCTTCTTGAGCTGGATGAGCGCCTGGCGCTCCGGGAGATGGGTCTCGATGAGCGTGCAGTGGCGGCGGATGACGCCGGCCTTGTCGGCCGGACTGACCGTCGTGGCGCTGAAGATCCACGGCGCGCCCAGGGCGCCCCGCCCGATCATGACGGCGACGCAGCCGGTCTCGCGGGTCATGGCCACCGCTTCCTCGCGGCTGCGCACGTCGCCGTTGCCGATGACGGGGATGCGGACGGCGGCGACGACGCCGGCGATGATCTCCCACGGCGCGCGGCCGGTGTACTGCTGCGAGCGCGTCCGCGGATGGACGGTGACGGCGTCTACCCCTTCGCTCTCGGCGACCTGGGCGATCTCGGGCGCGTTCACCGTGCGTTCGTCCCAGCCCGCACGGATCTTGATGGTGAACGGCACGCCGATCGCTTTCCGCATCGTGCGAAACACGACGGCGGCCTGGAGCGGGTCCCGCATCAACGCCGCACCGTGACCCTTGGCCACGATCTTGGGCACCGGGCAGCCCATATTGAGGTCGATGGCGTCGGCGCCCTCCGCCTCCAGGCGGCGCGCGGCTTCGGCCAGCACGTCGGGGTCGGATCCCAGGAGCTGCAGCGCGATGGGATGCTCCTCGGGCAGGAAGCGGGCCAGGAGCTGCGTCTTGACGTTGTCTTCCCCGAGGGCCCGGGCGTCGATCTCCTCGCTGGTGAGCAGGCCGGCTCCGCACTCGCGGGCCACCAGGCGAAACGAAGCGTTGGTGACGCCAGCCATGGGGGCCAGGCGGAGGTCGAGCGCGGCATTCACCCGATCATTGTACCTGGCCCGAAGTATCTGATTTCTGATCCGTCTTGCGCGTGACGTTCTCGACGTCGCTTCACCCTCGTCTCCTCCGATTCAAGGCGATTGTCCCGACTGCTGTAAATCTACCTGCGGGGTAGTGACTGCGGGCGAAACCGCCAGTGCCGCTGCTGGCCGGACGGGCACGGGTGTGCTGCGGGTCGTCAGCGAATGTGCCGTCGCGCGCCTCTCAGCCTCCCGCCGCACGAGCCGTTCCGCAAGTTCCGGAATGTCCGGAGCGCGTGGTGTGGGGATGACTGTGTGTGATGTCGTTTCGCGCAGGACTTCTGCCGCTGGGACCAGCTTCACCGGCGCGCTATACGTCTTGCGGTACTCCGTACGAATCATCCAAGCTGGCACAGCAAGGCTTACGAAGATCACCGCGACGGCCCCCAGGATGACATCTCGCAGGAACGCGCGATGCTCCGAATCGCGCGCTTCCGACCTGTCCTTCTTTTCATCGTGCGGACTCACAACGATGGTCCTGCGCGAGTCGTGGGTGGCGAGGTGCGGGTCAGGCGACACGTGTCCAGGCGGAGGTCGAGCGTGGCATTCACCCGGGCATTGGACCTGGCGGCAAGTGTCTGATTTCTGATCCATCTTGCGTCTCAACACAGGCGAGGCGTAATCTCGGAATCGACTGAAGTCATGACCCTCGACGGCCTGAGCTGGATCGTTATCGTAAACGGGCTCGTACAGCTCTCGGGGCTGCTCTTGCTCGGCATCATCCTCGTTCGTGGCCACCGAGAGATGGTCCGCATCAGCCGTGCGGTGGCGGGCCTCGTCTATCAGGAGAGTGAGAAGACGCGCGCCCGAATCGACGAGTTGTTCCGCCAGTCCGGCTAGCCCTCTCCCTTCCTATCAGAGTGCCTGCTTGTAGAGCCGCCCACTTTTCATGATGACCTTCAGGTTGTCCAGGTTCTGAAAGAGCCGGAGGTTCGTGAGCGGGTCGCCGGCCACGACGATCAGATCCGCGTACTTGCCGGGTTCCACGGTCCCGATCCGGTCGGACATCCGGAACAGCTCGGCGTTGACTTTGGTGGCCGAGAGCAGGACGTCCATCGGCTTCATGACCTGGGCTTTCAGCTCGAACTCGACGGCGCGCTGGGTCATCATGTCGCCGAGCAGGTCGGAGCCGGAGCCGATCTTGCATCCCGCCTTGTAGGCGTAGGTCAGCCCCTGCACGCTCTGCTCGCGGGCCAGGTTGATCTTCTGGATCTGGTGATCGCCGATGCCGTAGCGCTTGCCTTCCCGGTAGATGGCCTCGTAGGTGACCATCGTGGGAACCAGGAAGGCGTCGGCGGCCTTGATGGCGCGGGCGGCGGCCTCGCGGATCAGGTTGCCGTGCTCGATGGAGCGCACGCCGGCTTCGATGGCCCGGCGGACCGCGCTGTCCGAGTAGGCGTGGGACAGGACGTACTTGCCCACCGCCTGCGCCTCCTCCACCGCCGCCCGCATCTCGGCCACGGTGAACTGCGTGGTGTCCAGCTCGTCGGCCGGCGACATGGCGCCGCCCGAGGCCATGATCTTGACCTGGTCCACGTCGCGGCGAAGCTGCTCGCGCACGGCCCGGCGCACCTCGGTCTCGCCGTCGGCGATGGAGCCGATCATGCCGATGCCGCAGCCGATGGGCTCGATCCACTCGGCCCGCCGGCGTTTGTCGCCGTGGCCGCCCGTCTGCGAGATGTAGTGGCCGGAGACCAGCAGCCGCGGCCCGGGGAAGTGGCCCTCCTCCAGGGCCAGGCGGAAGCCGTAATCGGCGCCGCCGGCGTCGCGCACGGTGGTGAAACCCTGGAGCAGGCACTCCTCGGCCCGGCGCATGGCGCGAGCAGCGATGTAGCTCGGCGGGTAGCAGCGGTGCTGATCCGTGATGTTTTCGGTCACCGCGCAGATGTGAACGTGGGCGTCGGTGAGCCCGGACATCAGGGTCAGGCCCTTGAGGTCGAGCGTGGTGACGTGGCCGGGCAGGGGCCCCACCCGACTGCCCGGCACGACCTCCTTGATGCGATCGTCCTCCACGACCACGGCCGCCCCCTCGACGGGATCGCGACCCGTGCAGTCGATCAGGAACGCGTTGGCGAGAACAGTCAGCGACATGTGAGCGACCTCCGGGCGACGGCTCGCGTCTGAGCCACGCTGCCGCGAGAATACACGACCCACCGCAGGGCCGAAAGCCGTGGATCTGGGGTAAAGTGCTCCATCTCGAGCGCGCCATGGTGACCGATCCCAGCTTCTTCAGCGACCTCGCCCTGGTCTTCGTCGCCGCCGTGGTTGGGGGCGGCGTCGCCTGGGTGGCCCGTCAGCCGCTGATCCTGGGCTATGTGCTAGGAGGCGTCCTGGTAAGCCCCCTCACGCCAGGCCCCTCGGTGTCGGACATCCATACCTTCGAGCTTTTTGCCGAGATCGGCGTGATCCTCCTGATGTTCTCCGTCGGTCTGGAGTTCTCGCTGAAGGATTTGTTGCGCGTGAAATGGGTGGCCCTGGGAGGCGCCCCGCTGGGCATCCTGCTGTCGATTGCCCTCGGAGTCGGCGTCGGAGCCGCGCTGGGGTGGCCCCTGCTGCAGGGGGTCATCGTGGGGATGGTGATCTCGGTGGCCAGCACGATGGTCCTGGCGCGGCTGCTGCTCGACCGGGGCGAGCTGCACTCCCGTCATGGACGCGTGATGATCGGCATCACGCTTGTCGAGGACCTCGCCGTCGTCGTCCTCATCGTCCTCATCCCCACCCTCGGCTCGCTGGAAGGCGAGCGCGTGGTCGCCATTGCGGTGGCCCTCGGCAAGGCCGCCATCATCCTGATCCCGTTTTGGTACCTCGCCTCCCGAGTGGTGCCTCCTCTCATGCTGCGGGTGGCCCGTACCCACAATCAGGAGTTGTTCCTCCTGGTGGCGCTGGCCATCGGGATGGGGGCGGCCGCGCTCACGCAGGCCGTGGGGCTGTCGCTCGCCCTGGGCGCCTTCCTGGCCGGCCTGATCATCAGTCAGTCGGACTACGCGCACGAGACGCTCGACCGGCTCCTGCCGCTCCGAGATGTCTTCGTCGCTTTCTTCTTCGTCACCGTGGGTGTCCTCATCGACCCCAGCGTCCTCTGGACGAACGTTCCGCTGATGAGCGTGATGGTCGCGCTCGTTCTCATCGGGAAGCTCGTCATCCGGGCCGCGGTGGTCTGGCTGTTCGGACATCCGCCGTGGACGGCCTTGCTGGCCGGAGTGGGCCTCGCCCAGATCGGCGAGTTCTCCTTCGTCATCGTGCAGGTCGCGCGGGCCTCGGGGCACGTCGGCGACGACGTGTACAACGCCACCCTGGCCACGTCGCTGCTGACCATTCTGGCGAACGCCGTGCTCGTGCGGGCGGCCGGCTCCGTGATGGGCCGCGCCCCGCTGGCGGGCCAGCCACCGGCGGCGAGCGCGCCGGCCGAGACCAGCGCGCTGCGCGACCACGTCGTGCTCTGTGGTTTCGGGCGGGTGGGAAGCGCCGTGGCCGAGGCGCTGGAGACGTTCCGCCTCCGTTACGTGGTGCTCGAGACGGACCCCGACGTCATCGGCGCCCTCCAGAGCCGGGGCGTCCCCGCCCTTTTTGGAAACGCGGCGCGCCGCCGGCTCCTGGAGAGGGCCGGCGTGGAGCGGGCGGCTCTCGTGATCGTCACCGTGCCCGAGGATCACCATGCCCAGCTCGCCGTCCGGGCCACGCGGGAGCTCAATCCGCGCGTGCCCATCCTGGCCCGCACGCACCAGCGCGAGGCCGGGGAGGCGCTGCGATCGGCCGGAGCCACCGAAGTGATCCAGCCCGAGCTGGAGGCCGGGCTGACGCTGATCCGACATGGGCTCGGTCAGCTGGCCCTGCCCAAGGACAGCCTGATCGCCTACCTGGAAGTTCTGCGGGACGCGCTGGGAGGCACGCCGGAGCGCGCCCGGCAGGCGCGGCAGGGGCTCCCCGAGGTTCGGATGGTCACGGTGGGCTCCGACATGATCGCCGATCAGTCCCTGGGCGAAGCGCGGCTGCGCGAGCGCTTCGGCGTCACCGTCGTCCGCATCGAGCGACAGGACGGCGGCGTCGTGCAGAGCCCGGACGCCGAGACCCTCCTGCGCCCCGGAGACCGCATCCGAGTGTTCGGCCTGCCCCACCAACTGGAGGCGTTTCTGGCCGAGACGGGGCTCCGCCGCTAGGCCGCCCGCGGCAGGCGCTGGCCGCCCCGGCGCCGGTAGCGCAGGTTGAGCATCTCGACGAAGAGCGAGAAGGCCATGGCCGCGTAGATGTAGCCCTTCTCCACGTGGCGTCCCATGCCCTCGGCGACGAGCATGGCGCCGATGAGCAGCAGGAAGGCGAGGGCCAGGATCTTCACGCTGGGGTGGCGCTCGACGAACCGGCTCACGCTGTTGATGGCCACCATCATGATGACCATGGCAATGACGATGGCGATCACCATGATGGCCACGTGGTCGGCCATGCCCACCGCGGTAATCACCGAGTCCAGCGAGAACACGACGTCGATCAGGGCGATCTGGGCCACCACCCAGGCCAGGCCGGCCCGGCCCCCGCCGCCGCGCCTCTCCACGTCGTGGGACGCCTCGACCTTATCGTAGATCTCGTGGGTGGCCTTGAAGACGAGGAACAGGCCGCCGGCCAGGAGGATGAGGCCGCGCGCCGAGATCTCGCGGCCGAGCAGGGTGAAGAGCGGGGCGGTGAGGCCCATGATCCAGGTGATGGCGAGGAGCAGCAGGATGCGGGTGCCGAGGGCGAACCCCAGCCCCAGGCGGCGGCCGAGCGGCCGTTGGGCGGGAGGCAGCCGGCCGGTGAGGATGGTGATGAAGACGACGTTGTCGATGCCGAGGACGATCTCCATCGTGGTCAGGGCTACGAGCGCGACGAGACCGTCCGTAGTGAGCCAGTCCATGGGACTCTCCTGCCGTCATCCGTCGCGGATCATGCGCCGCTCGATGCCCCGCCACATCAGCTCGGCCCAGCGCGCGTACCCGGCGTCCGATGGGTGATAGCCATCGGCGGCGAGCAGTTCCGGGTGCCGGGGCACTTCTTCCCGACTGGGCGTGTAGAGATCGACGACCTCCACGCCGTGGGTTCGGGCCGCCGCGGCGAGCGCCTCGTTGAACTGAATGGTCAGCCGCCGCACCTTGTCCTCGTGCGGGCCGCCGCGGAAGCGGCGCGTCGTGCCGAGGTCGGGCAGCAGGTTGACCACGACGACCGCCGCCGTCTTCTGGGAGAGCGCTTTGAGGATCGTGGCGACATTGCGCTCGTATTTCCGGACCGGCACCCCTTCGGTGATGTCGTTGGGCCCGATGGAGAGCGTGACCAGATGAGGGGACAGCTCCACGGCCCGTGTGAGCTGGTCGGCCATGACGTCGGCCGACGTGGCGCCGCCCACGCCCAGGTTCGCGGCCTGCGCCGCGGGATACCGCTCGCGCAGACGCGCGGTCAGTCGGCTCACGTAGTTGAGCTCGGGCCGGCTCGCGCCCACGCCCTCGACGGTGCTGTCGCCCAGCGCCACGTAGAGCAGAGGCGCGGTGTGGTCCCCGGGAAGCCCGCGCGTGACGTCGGGCCGCTGGGCGCAGGCGGCCAGGAGCAGGGCGGCCAGCCCGAGCGCCGTCCGGGTCAGCATCCGGCGGCGTCCTCCAGCGTCCGGTGGTGCCACGGGGCGTCGGGAAACGTGATCGGACGAACCGCCGGCAGGGTGACGCCGGCCTCGCGGTAGGCCGCAACATATTCGCGGGCCTGGGCGGCGTCACCGACGGCGCCCAGCGCCTCGGCCAGCGGCTCCGGGGTCTGGCCGTCGGCGTCGAAGGCTCGCAGGGCATCGGCGAACCCGGCCCCCTCGAGCATCGCCCGATAGAACGGGAGCTGGAGATAGCGGACCAGCTCGGCGCGGAACGCAGCCAGAGCCGGGGTGCGATCGTGGGTAATGGCCAGCGGCACCGCCGCCACGATCTCGAAGCTCTCCAGCGTCTTGCCGGCGCGCTCGCGGCCTCGGGCGAGCGCGGGAACGGCGACCTCGCGGACGTAGGTGGGCGGGGTCAGCCACAGCACGGCGCCGTCGGCGATCTCGCCGGCCAACTCCAGCATCTTGGGGGAGAGCGCGGCCAGCAGCAGCGGCGGGGCCGGCGGCCGCGTCGGCACTCCCAGGCTCCAGTGGACACGGAAGTACTTGCCTTCGAACTCGGCGCCGGCGCCGAGCGCGCCCCGCAGCACGGCGACGTACTCGCGCATGACGGCCAGCGGCTCGGTGAGCGTCACGCCGAGCATCGCCTCCATCGAGGCGCGGTGGCTGACGCCGATCCCGAGCCGGAAGCGCCCGCGGGTCACCTCGGCCAGGGTCAGGGCGGCCTGGGCCATCGCCACCGGATGGCGCGGGTAGATCGGGACGACGCCGTTGCCCAGGCCGATGCGCGTGGTGGCGGCGCCATAGGCCTGCAGCACCAGGAAGGAGTCGCGCCCGACGCCGTGGGTGACCCACACGCTGTCGTAGCCGAGCTCTTCGGCGCGACGCACGGAGTCGATGGCGGGCGCCATGTCGCGTCCGGGCATGATGTAGGCGGCGAGCTTCATGGCGGCCGGCCGGGAGGCTAGTCCCTGATCCAGCTCTCGGCGAGCGGGATGTCTTCGGGACGCCGGGTCCGCTCGGGCGCCGGGGCGTCGGCCCGCTCACCGCTCGGCGCCACACGGAGCAGCGCGTCGATCTCGGCCCGCCGGTACAGGCGCTGGCGCTTGATACCTTGCCGGTAGCTCCGGAGCACGCCGCGGCTCACGTAGGCGTAGAGCGTCGCCCGCTTCACACCGAGCCGCCGCGCCGCTTCGTCCACCGTCAGGTACTCCTCGCCGTCCACGATGACCATGGGCTCCGTCCCGCCTCACGCTACCAGCCTGCCCGACGGCCGTCCAGCCTCGTATAGTTTCATCAATCTAAATCAAGTATAATCAAGTCAGGCCACGAGCGGCCTGGGAGGCGGGTCATGACCACGGCGTTCAAGACGGGGCTGGAGGACGTGATCGCGGCGCGGTCGGCGATCTGCCGCGTCGACGGCGAGGCGGGCCGGCTCTATTACCGGGGCTACGAGATCGGCGATCTCGTCGGCGCCGCGGAGTTCGAGGACGTGACCGCGCTGCTCTGGTTCGGCGACCTGCCGGCGCCGGCCGCGAGGGCCGAATTCCGCGCGCGCCTCCGGGCGGCGCGGGGGCTGCCCGTGCCGGTGGCCGCGCTCCTGCGGGCGCTGCCCCGGGATTGCCATCCCCTCGACGCGCTCCGCACGGCCATCTCGCTGGCCGCCACCCTAGACCCCGACGTGCGGGCCAGCGACCAGGAGGCGAACGTCCGCAAGTCCGTGCGCCTCATGAACTTGGTCCCCGAGACGGTGGCAGCCTGGCGGCGCATCCGTACCGGGCGCGCGCCGCTGCCGCCTCGTCAGGAGGGCTCGCACGCTGCCTATTTCTTCTCCCTGCTCACCGGCGCGCCGCCCAGCCCCGAGCTCGAACGCGTCGTGGACGTCGTCCTCACGCTTCACGCCGAGCACGAATTCAACGCGTCCACGTTCGCGCTGCGCGTGGCGGTGGCCACCCTGGCCGACCTGCACGCGGCCGTCACTGCGGCCATCGCCACGCTCAAGGGACCGCGCCACGGCGGGGCTAACGAGGACGTGCTGTCCATGCTCCAGGAGATCGCCGACCCGGCCCGGGCCGAACCGTTCATCGAGGCTCGGCTGGGAACCCGCGCCGCCCTCGGGCAGCGCGAGCGTCGCGATCCCCGGGCCCGCATCCCCGGCTTCGGGCACCGGGTCTACAAGGTGGACGACGCCCGGGCTCGCGTGCTCCGGGGCATGGCCAAGGCGATGGCCGAGGCGACGGGGCGGGGGCGGCTCTTCGAGGTCGCCGAACGCGCCTACGACGCCATGAAGGCGCGGACCACCCTGGCCGTCAACGTGGACTTCTTCTCGGCGGTGGTCTACGACGCGCTGGGCATCCCGCCCGATCTCTGCACGTCCATGTTCGCCGCCGGCCGCGTGGCCGGCTGGTGCGCCCACGCCCTCGAGCAGTTCGCCGACAACCGGCTCATCCGCCCGCGGGCCGAGTACATCGGCCCCGCCCCGCGCGCCCTCGCGCGTGCCGGCTAAGCGACGGAGCGCTGCCCGCGCCTGACCGGGCGGTGCCGCTCAGGCCGCGGCGGGCCCCCGGCCCCTGAAGATCGGCGCCAGCGGGACTAGCCACGTGAAGATGGTCAGGAGACCCAGGACCAGCGCGGTCGGCCGTGAGAAGAACTGGATCAGGTCCCAGTCCGTCTTGATCATGCTCACCATGAAGTTCTGCTCCAGGATGGGGCCCAGCACCATGCCGAGGACGATGGGCGCCACCGGGATGCCGTTGGCTTCGAAGAAGTAGCCGAGGATACCCATGACCAGCATGAGGCCGACGTCGAAGGGGCTGTTGTTGATGGCGAAGGAGCCCACGATGCAAAAGACGAGGATGGCCGGCATCAGGATGTTACGTGGCACCCGGAGCATGAACCCGCTGGCCTTGATGGCCAGGTAGCCGAACGGAATCATGAGCAGGTTCGCGATGACGAAGGAGATGTAGACCGCGTAGATGAGCTCGGGCTGCTGCTCGAAGACCATGGGGCCCGGGCGCAGGCCCTTCATGAAGAGGACGCCGATCACGATTGCGGTGATCGAGTCACCGGGGATGCCGAAGACGAGTGCCGGCACCCAGTCGCCGGCCAGGCAGGCGTTGTTCGCGGTGCCGGCATCCACGATGGGCTCGATGGCGCCCTTGCCGAACTTCTCGGGCTCCCGCGAGAACCGCTTGGAGACGGCGTACGCGATCCAGGCCGCGATGTCGGCGCCGGCGCCGGGCAGGATGCCGATAAAGGTGCCGATGGCCCCCGCCCGCGCGATGTTCACCTTGTACCGCCAGAGGGTCTCGGCCACGCCGCGGAAGATCGCCTCCGCCCGGACGGCGGCGATCGGGTACGGGAGCTGCGCGCTCCCCATGCTCCGCAGCACCTCCGACACGCCGAAGAGCCCGATCATAGCGGGGATGAAGTCCACGCCGTTGAGGAGCTCGGTGACACCGAAGGTGAACCGGGGGTAGCCGAGAGTGATGTCGACGCCCACGGTGGAGAAGAACAGGCCGATGAGGAGCGCGAGCCCGCCCTTCAGCGGCGAGACGCTGGCGATCATCACGGTCGCGGAAAGGCCGAGAGCGGCCAGCCAGAAGTACTCGAACGAGGTGAACGTGAGCGCGATCTCGGCCAGGAGCGGCGCGGCCATCATGAGCACCACCGCGCCGAAGAGCCCCCCGAGGGCCGAGGTGACCACGTCCACGCCCAGCACCAGCTCGGCCTTGCCCTGCTTCGTGAGCGCGTAGGAGTCGTCGGTGTAGGCCGCCGAGGACGGCGTGCCCGGGATGCGGACGAGGGCGGCCGGGATGTCGCCGGCGAAGATCGCCATCGCCGACATGGTGACCATGGCCACCAGCGCCGGCAGGGGGTCCATGAAGAAGGTGAAGGGCAGCAGCAGCGCCGCGGCCATCGTCGCGGTGAGACCGGGCATGGCCCCCACGAACAGGCCGTACACGCTGCAGACAATGATCACGGCGAGGATGTTCCAGCTTCCCAGCATGCCGAGCGCGGTGAGGATGTGGTCGATCATTCCGCTGGCTTACCACCAAACGAGGCCCGCGGGGAGCGGCACGCGCAGGAGCTTGTAGAAGAGCAGATAGACAAAGACCGTGAAGAGCACCGCCACCACCCCGGCGCGAAGGAGCGAGACCCCGAGGCGCCACATCAGGACGAACAGGATCAGCGTGGAGACCAGGAGGAAGCCCAGGCGGCCGGCGAGCACGACGTAGGCCAGCACAGCCCCCGTGACGAAGAGGGCGTTGACGAAGCCGACGCTCCGCGGAAGCCGACGCCAGGCGATGCGCTCTCCGACGGCGCCGGCGCGGAATCCCCGCACGGCCAGCGTGGCGCCGAAGCCGCCCATCAGGACGCCCACGATCCGGGGGAACAGCGCCGGGCCGGGCTGGCCGGCATCCCCCGGCGGAAAGGAGAGAGTGGCAGCGAAGATGAGGGCACCGGCTCCCGCGAACCCGGCGCCCACCAGCGTGTCGCTGAGCTTCATGCCGGCGCTACTTGGTGAGCCCGGCCTCCTTCATGAGCTGCCCCATGGTCTTGTCCTGCTCGTCGAGGAACGCGGCGAAGTCTCGGGTGCCTTTCCAGAGGATCCCGAACGGCGCCTTGTTCATGAAGTCCACGAACTCCGGGCTCTTGACGACCTTCTCCAGGGCCTTCTCGTAGACGGCGACGATGTCCGGCGAGGCGCCCTTGGGCAGGCCGATGCCGCGCCAGGCGCCCATCGTCCAGTTGATCCCCTGCTCCTTCAGCGTGGGGACGTCGGCAAACGCTGGGTCGCGCTTGTCGGCCATGTGGGCCAATGGGCGCACCTTGCCGGCGTCGATGAGCGGCCGTCCCTCGACCAGGCTCGCGGTCACCACATGAACGCCGCCCGCCACCAATTCTTGGAGTCCGGTGGCGGCGCCGGTCGAGGGAACCCAGGGGATGGCCTCGATCGACAGGCCCGCCGCCTTGAGCATCCCAGCCCGCGCCAGATCCCAGATGCCGCCCTTGCCGGTGCCTGAGGCCTTGAGCTTGCCCGGGTTGGCCTTGGCGTAATCCAGGACCTGCTTGAGGGTCTTGAACTCCGAGGTTGCGGCGACCTGCACGCCCGCCGGGTCGATGTTGAGGAGGGCCACCGGCGCGTACTCGCGGAAGGTGAGGGGCGTCAGTCCCATCCAGTGCATCATCGTCAGCTCGACGGTGACCATGGTGATGGTGTGGCCATCCGGCGCGGCGGTGGCGCCGGAGGTGTGGCCCACGGCGCCGCTGCCGCCCGTGCGGTTGACGACGGTCACCGGTTGGCCCAGCTCCTTCTCCAGGAGCACGGCGACCATTCGGGCGATGCGGTCGGTGCCCCCGCCGGCCGCCCAGGGCACGATCAGCTGCACCGGCCGGTTGGGGATCTTCGTCTGGGCGTCGACGGGTCCGGGCCAGGCGACGGCCAGAGCCAGGGCGACGGTGAAAAACATCATTCGGGGGCCGAAGAAGCCGCGCATGGCTCAGCCTCCTTGTCGGGGACATTGTGGCGTTCGCCGGAGCCGGAGGATACCACGGCTCAGGCGCCGAGGACGCTGACCTCCATGGCGTCGTCGCCGAAGTCAAACTGCCGGGAGCGATAGCGCTGGTCGTTGCGCACGTGCTCCAGGTAGGGCGCGACGTCGCGACGGTAGATGCCGGTGTTGTCGGCGACGACCACGGCGCCCGGGACGAGCTTGGGCTCCAGCTGGCGGAGGTAGTCCAGGTAGTCCTGTTTCTCCGCGTCGAGAAGGACGAAGTCGAATCGGCCCGGGAGCATCGGGATCACCCGGAGCGCGTCGCCGACCACCACCCGCACCGTGCGCGCCAGCCCCGCTTCGTCGGCGTTGCTCCGCACGAATCTGGCCAGGTAGGGATTCATCTCCACGCAGGTCAGCCGCCCCCGCGGGGGTAGCGAACCGGCGATGAGGATCGCCGAGTAGCCCAGCAACGAGCCGATCTCGATAGCCCGGGTCGGACGGTGGCGGTCGATCAGCCGGCGGAGCACCCGGCCCTTCTCGCGGCCGATGACAGGGACGTGCCAGAGGGCCGTGGCGCGGTCCATCAGCCTCAGCATGCGCTGAGCGTTCTTGGTCACGGCCGGTCGTTCAGCGGGCGCGGTCCCGACGCGCGGCGACGGCGTCGGGCAGGGGGTAGCGCCGATCCCACTTCCCGGCTTTGATGATCTGGCCAGGCAGCCGGCGGCCCAGGATCTCCTCCACGCGCCTGGCGGCGGCGATCAAACGGTCGAGGTCGATCCCGGTCTCCACGCCCATGGAGCCGAGGCAATGCACGAGGTCCTCGGTGCAGACGTTGCCCGAGGCGCCGGGCGCGAAGGGGCAGCCGCCCAACCCGCCGATGGAGGCGTCGAAGTGCGTGACGCCGCACTCCAAGGCGGCCAGGATGTTAGGGATGGCCATGGACCGCGTGTCGTGGGTGTGCAGCGTCCATTCCACGCCGGGGAACTTCGACATCAGGTACTCGAAGGTGCGCGCGACCTGACGAGGGTTGGCCATGCCGGTGGTGTCGGCGAGGCCGACCGCACGCGCGTCGATGTCCACCAAGCGCCGCACGACGTTCTCGAGTCTGTCGAGAGGTACCGCCCCCTCGAAGGGGCAGCCGAAGGACGTCGAGACGCCGCAGGCCACGGGCACCCGGGCCCGCTCGGCCACCTGCATGACCGCCCGCAGTCTCTCGACGGACTCCGCGATGGTCATGTTGACGTTGGCGAGGTTGTGGCTTTCGCTGGCCGACAGGACGGTGTGGATCTCGTCCACGCGGGCGTCCACGGCCCGGACCGCGCCCTTGTCGTTGGGCACCAGCGCCGTATACCGCGTGCCGGGGCGCCGGCGGATCCCCGCCATCACCGCTTCGGCGTCGCGGAGCTGGGGGACGACCTTGGGATGGACAAACGAGGTGACCTCGATGCGGGCCAGCCCGGCCGCCGAGAGCAGGTCCACCACCTCGATCTTCTGCTCGGTGGCGATGAAATCCGGCTCGATCTGGAATCCGTCCCGAGGCCCCACCTCGCAGATGGTCACGCGCTCGGGCAGCTTCATGGTCCTGGCCCTCCGTGCCAGTGCGCGCTACTGTAGCACGGCGGCGGGAACCCCTCGAACCAGGCCACGCATCTCAACCGGCGGGAGGACCCATCATGAAGCTCAACATCGGTATACCCGATCCGTCGCGCGACGCCCTCGTGACCATCCTGAACACGCTGCTGGCCGACGAGTACCTGCTTTACACCAAGACCCGCAATTACCACTGGAACGTCACCGGTCCCCAGTTCAACGACCTCCACAAGTTCTTCGAGGCACAGTACGAGGCGCTGAACGAGGTCGTGGACGAGGTGGCCGAGCGCGCCCGGACCCTGGGCGGCCGCGCGCTCGGCACCCTGGTGGAGTTCGCCAAGGTGACGCGCCTCCGGGAGCGCCCGGGGGAATACCCCGACGCTCGCGGGATGATCGCCGACCTCCTGGCCGACCACGAGACGCTCGTCCGGCAACTCCGGGGCGACCTCGAGACGGCGGCCAAGCACGGCGACGCCGGCACCAACGACTTCCTCACCGGCCTCACGGAAAAGCACGAGAAGATGGCCTGGATGCTGCGCGCCTTCCTCGAAGGCTAGGCCTCATCAACAGGTAAAGTCATGAGTCTCGGCGGACGGACCGTGCTGATCACCGGCGCCGCGGGGGGCATCGGCGCCGCGTGCGCGCGGCGGCTGGCCAGCGAGGGCGCGCGGCTCGTGCTGAGCGACGTCGATGGCGCGGCGGTCGAGAAGCTCGCGGGGGAGCTCGGCCAGGTAGCCGTGGCCGCCGACGTCACACGGGCCACCGAGATCGAGCGACTGGTCGCGGAGCCGTATCGGCGGTGGGGTCGCCTCGACGTGCTCTTCAACAACGCGGGCGTGATTCGCGTGCAGCCGCTGCTCGATGTCACGGAAGCGGAATGGGACCGCGTGATGAACGTGAACCTTCGCGCGGTGTTCTTCGTGCTCCAGGCGGTGGCGCGCCGGATGGTGAAGCAGGATCCGATCGCCGGATCGGAGCTGCGCGGGAAACTGATCCAGACGGCGTCCATCGCCGCGTATCGCGGCGGCGGCGCGCTGACGGGCCCCTACTCGGCGTCGAAGGCCGGCGTGGTCAGCCTCACCCGCACGGCCGCGCAGGTCTTCGCGCGTGACCGGATCACCTCGAACTGTGTCTGCCCGGGCGCCGTCGACACCGCGATGTGGAAGCAGATCGATCGTGAGTGGAACGCGCTCGAGGGCTGGGCGCCGGGCGAGGCGTGGACGCGGCGCACGGCGGGGATCCCGCTCGGTCGTCCCGAGACCGCAGAGGACGTCGCGGGCGTCGTCCTGTTCCTCGCCGGCCCGGACTCCGACTACATGACCGGGCAGGCCATCAAGGTCGACGGCGGTCTTGTGATGGGCGACTGATCGACGTGGCCAGCGAGCCTCAGTACGAGCGCAGAACGTGCAGGAAGCGCTCGGCACCATGGTGAAGCAGGCATCAAGCGCGGGGAAGTCCCCGAAGACCGCAGGCCATGCGGATAAGAGGAATCCATGGTAGTTTGCCCCGGGAGGGCGTCCGTATGCAGATCCGCCTCTCGCCCGATCGTAACGCGCAGACCCAGTCGGTTCGCACGGAGATGACGGTGGACGAGTTCCTCGCCCGCTTTCCCGAAGTGCCCCATGATCTGAAAGACGAGCCGGCGCTGGCCAAGTACGTCACCGCGTTCGGGCCGCTCCTCCGACTGGCGCAGAAGCCGTCGGCCTGCGTGGGCAGCGGCGGGGACATGGAGCACGTCTTCTACACGCGGCTCCTCAACGACCTCGCGATCTACGGCGTCGGGCTGGCCCGGCGCGACCGGACGCTCGCGCGGCTCCAGGCGACGCTCGACCAGCACGCGACGCAGCCGGCGACCTTCGCCTGCACGCTCGTGCCCCGCAAGGCGCCCGGGGGGAAGCGGGCCGGCTGCGGCTAGC
>JBOHPP010000265.1:0-9790 GCA_050731755.1 Candidatus Rokuibacteriota bacterium
TGAGGCCGCCGGCGGCGTCCTCCACCTTGCCGTAGGTGAGCGCCTTCAGCGGCACCCCCCGGCGGTGCAGCCGCGACTGGAGGATGTCCACCACCGCCTTGAGCTTCATCTCGTCGGTGGCGGTGACAACGAGGTCCTGCTTCTCCAGCGTGATCTCGTTCTTGGTGCCCTTGAGGTCGTAGCGCGTCTCGATCTCCCGGCGCGTCTGATCGAGCGCGTTGGCGACCTCCTGCATGTCGATCTTGCAGACCATGTCGAACGAGTTCTCGGCGGCCATTCTACGCCACGCCAAACAACGCGAGGTCCCTAGAGTTGAACATTTTCTCGTGCACCTGGTCCGGCGCTAGATTCTCTTCATCTAACGTTCCTCGGATCCAATCTCTATAGATCTCCAAGATCTTCTCTTCGTTGAACCGGCCGCGGTCACGAAGCATCGAGGCTAATGTCCCCGTCAAAGCCATTCGAAAGCGATATGTCTGCTTACCTCGAAATACGGTGAAGACATATACATCGTCCTCGTCTTTAACAGCGTCGACTCTATAGTATCGATACGAGAACTCACCGTGCCTGGTCCGAAGCCCGGGTGTCCCCCCAAAGGGGAGTTCCCTGTCGGCTTTAATAATGATGCTGCACCGGACACCAAGATTCGCCAGTTCTGACTCCAACTCATACCCATATTGCCGCATGTCCTGAGTGGGTTCTTCTCCGACCCAGACCTTGGCGAGAGACTCCTCCGGGTACTTCTCTACTGACACCGCAATGACAGTTCTGAACTTCGGATGGCTCAGAAGACGACTATGGATGAACCTCTTCAGGTCTTCTGAATCCATCTGCAATATCGGGCTCAACTCCTTACCTCCGCTCTCTCAGAAAGCGGTCGAATCTTTCTATGAGCCGTTCGGCCCCATCGATTGTCTCTCGAACGAAGCCTTCAATCTGCTCATCCGTATACTCGCTCTCCGAATCTGGGCCAGGGTAAGGCGAGTAGTCCATTTCATCTCTAACGCCGCGCAGGTCCTTCATTGTCGTTTGAACGGCGCCACCGGCCTGTACGAGAGAGTCGATCGTATGAGCGAGTCTGGCATGCTCGTCTTCGTCTCTCCGATGAACGGCGAAAACCGTGGCCCGAGCTGCATGATATGCCCCATAGTAGGCGCGCGACACCGCGCTTCGCCGGATGAGTGGGTTACCGCTCCCGGCGAGGAGCTTTGCCGCGTCAATGAAGCCCCGAGCCAACGCGAAGCGATCCGCAACAGTTGCCTGAACGTATCCCGTGAGCGTGGGCGCGTCGAGGGCTCCTTCCTGGGTCACATCCCTCAGCAGGGCGTACTGAGGCTGTTTCAACTGCGCAATGAGCTTTCGCCGTGATTTGGCCACCGGCCAGTATCATATGCAACTTGAACTGGAAGACACTGTCTCACTTCAGCGGCACCGTGGCCACGCCCGGCGGGGGCACGAACGTGAACAGGCGATCGGGGATCCCGCTGTTGAGGGCGACCTTGGTGAACCGCATCGTCACCGTGTTGTCGAACTGGTCGTAGACGACGGCCCGGCGAGGCTCCCAGGAGCGCGGATCGACCGACAGGACGAGCCGGCTGAGCGTGGGCAACGGCTCCTTGGGAGTGAGATCCAGCACCACGCTCCCATCGGCATCGGTGGGCTGGGCCGGGTTCAGGAAGCGCACCTGGAAATGCTCGCGCAGGCGGCCCAGGCCGGCCAGGAAGGACCCGGCCGGGCCGGCGAGCGCCTCGGGAGCGGGACCGGTGTTCACCTGGTTCAGCGTCGGAGTGTAGACCCACAGCGTTTTGCCGTCGGAGACGATCTCCTGTTTCGTGGGCTCGCTGTACTCCCAGCGGAGCTTGCCGCCCTTCTTGAGATAGACCGCGCCCTGGGCCGGAATGGTCGAGTTGAGGCTCTTATTGAAGGAGGTCTGCGAAAACTCGGCCTTGAGATCGGTCAGGCGCGCGTAGGTCGCCTCCAGACCGCGCACCACCTCATCGAGGCTCGGCGCGGCCGCGGCGGGGCCGGCGAGCCCGATCACCAGCGCGGTGACGACCACGGCGACGATCAAACCCATCCGGTGAATGTATACCACGGCCGGGTCCTCCTGCCCGGTTTGACGGACCGCCGGGCTCGAGCATGCAATCGCCACGAAGGGTGATAATCCGTGGCCGCGGCGGCTGAGCGGACGCGCCGTCAGCGTGCTCTTACCGGTCCCCCGCGATCGAGTTGCTTCTGCCAAGTCCTTCCTCCGTCGCGCGAACGCATGATGTCGCCATCGCTCAGCGCCACGGCCACGTGCTCGCCAGGGCCAGCGGAGAAAGCCACCGCCCCCTGCTCCTGGCGGGGCGCCAAGCCCGCCGCCTGTCATGTCTCGCCGTCGTCGCGACTCCGCATCAGGCCGCCGCGGTGCAGGTACGCGTAGACCAAGCCGGGTCGTCGGTGCGATAGGCGACGGCCGTTACCGGCGCGCCGGCGAGCCTTGCAACAAGAGCCCACGACACGCCGCCGTCATGGCTGGCAAGGAGCCCCGCGTTCGTTCCGGCCAGCAGCGGGCCGGCCGGCTCCGGGCTCGCGGCCAGCGCCAGGACATCGCGAAGCCCGCGCGCCGGGAGTCGCTCAGCCCGCCACGTGCCGATTGCGATGCGGTACAGTCCCCGGCTGCCCGGCCACGCTCCAGCCGTAGAGTTGGCCGCCGTCGCGCGGACTCAGCGTCAACGCGTGAAAGTCAGCCTCGCCCCCGAGCGGGACGGACTGCCACGAACGCCCGCCGTCGCGGCTCACGAGAAGGCCTAGGTTGCCGACCCGCTCCCGCGCGTACGTGGGCAGGATGACCGCTGGCGAAGATCGGCGCCGGGTCACGGGGATGGGGCGTGAACCCCATGAGATCGAAGCGGTGCTCGCCCACCCATTCGGGCGCTCCCCCGGACGCAGGCGGACAAGCCCGGTGTGGGTCGCGATGCAGAGGATCTCCGGATCACGTCGGTCGAGCGCCAGCCCATGGATGTGGTGGATCTCAAGCGGAGGCGGGGCAACGACCGGCGCCACGGCGGCCAGTGCCATCGCCCAGGCGGTCAGGGCCACACGCCGCTTACGGCGCATGGTCGGGTGTCCCGCTCCCGTAGGCCTCGGGGTTCCCGGCGAAGGCCCGCATGCAGTCCAGCGAGCAGAAGTAGTGGGCCCGGCCCGCGTAGGCAAGCTTCCCAGCGGCTTCCTCGGGCCGGACCTGCATCCGGCAGACCGGGTCGACGAATGCCACCTCGACGACGGCGCGACCGACAAGGACCTCGAAGAGCGCGACGGGATGGATGACGTTCTTGAAACGCGCCTCTCCGAGTGGCCGGTAGATGACGCCAGCCAGTCCTTCCGCCGCCTCGGCGATGGCGCTCGTGCAAAGAATCTGGCCGGCTCGGGCATGGGCGGCCACGCGTGCAGTGAGGTTGATGGGCGCGCCGAAGTACCGTCCGCCCTGCTCGAGCACGGGCCCGGCATGCAGACCGGCCCGCACTGCGGGGAAGAGCGGCTCATATTCGACCGCCGCCCGCAGGCGAATCGCGGCCTCCACCACCGCGGCTGGATCGGGCGCGACGATAAGGAGCTCGTCACCAACGCGCTCGACGAGTCGGACAGCCGGACCGAGCGCGGTCTCTGCCAGCTCCACGTACCGCGCGACGATCTTCGCCGCCTCCCGGCTTCCGTGCGCCTCCGTCAACGCGGTGTAGCCGGAGAGGTCGGCGATGCAGAATACGAGATCCCGCTCCTCTGCCATGAGCCGTCAGCTCAATGCCCGCCGACGAGGCGGGTCAACCGGCCCCGGCATCTTCTAGAACCCCACCGAGACGCCCGTGGTGAAGAAAAACTCCGCGCGGTCAGCTGGGCCCGCGAACTCGGTGCCCAGACCCGCATCGAGCACAATCCGTGGCGTCAGTTGATAGCGGAAGCCGATCTCGGCTCCGACGATGTTCGACTCGCCGCGGTGGACGGACTGTTCCGTGAAGACGTCGCCCACCAGCGTCGTCCGGGTGTAGCGCGGTGCGCCGACGGGGTAGCTGGCGCCAAGAACGAACTCGTAGCGTCCGTCCCGCTCATCCCCGGTCGTTCCGGTGAGGAACTCGTAAGCGGCATTGAAATGGACGGCCAGACGATCGAACGACTTCGTCGCGATCGCCTTCAGCGCGACATCAGCGCCTGATGAATCCACGCCGGTCGGCAGGTTGAGTTCCACACGGACACCGAGGGCGGGCAGCGTCAACGTCTCCTGATTGAAGTTGTAGAGCGCGCTGAGTTCGAGATCCCCCGACTTCCGCTGCTCGTCGATTTCGTGAGGGTCCGTGGAGAGCGTTGTCCCGATGCCCAGCTGTAAATTCGGCCACGCCCCGTACAGAACTTCCAACGGAAACAGGCCGCGATTCGCGCTTCGCCGCTGGAAGGTGGCGCCGGCGCCCGCTTCGACGGCCCATTCGCCGGCCGCGATGGGATATGCGTCCTCCAGTCGGAGAGGCCGCCCCTCGTCCAGGTTCTTGTGGTCGATGGCCCACGTGGTGGAAGGCGCCGCGATCACCAGCATGAGGGTCGCGACGATCAAGCCGTTCCGCATGGTAGGCCCTCAGTGTCCCCGTTGGTGGCCGCCGGCTGGCTTGCCCGCGAGAACGTCCCGCGCTGACGGCGGGCGGGACCCGCCGGGCATCGCGCCGTGGCCGCCGTGGCCCATCGCCGAGGCCGCATGATATTCGGCGTAGCGGTCCTCGGGCATGTGGTTGCGATGCAGATAAATGGGCAGAATCTTCAGAATTGCCGTTCGCTTGGCCTCCAGCGTCGGATAGAGGTCTGGCCGACTCAGAACATCATCGATATTGTCGTGAAGCATGTGCAGGTTGTCGAAGATCGCCGCGGCCTCCGCGAACCGCGCGCTGAACTCGGGCGCGCCCTCGGTCATCATCGGCATGAACTCCCACTCGACGGGCGGCTGCCGCAGGTAGCCGTGGTAGTGGGCGATGAGCTTGGACAGCAGCTCCCGCTGCCGGGCCGCGTCACCCATGAGCTGGAGATCGTAGGTCGCCGCCTGCAGCCAATGGTAGGCCCAGATCTGAGTGTTGAACTTCCGGAACTTGTCGCGGAATGCCTTGGACTCCGGAAAGCTCCAGAGCTTGCCGTGGTGGTCCAGGCCATGAGACGTGATGGCCTCCGGCTTGTCGAGGTAGTTGGCCAGGAGCTGTCGGTAGACCCGGTCCTTGTCCGGGACCCGGTCGCTGGCGAAGAGGTCGTAGAGACTACGGTGGAAGGTGTGGGCCCAGGTGAAAGCCCGCTGGGTTTCCCAGACGAGCTTGACCAGGGTGGGCGCCACCTGCTCTTCGTCCGGCGGCACCGACGGCGAGCTGAAGATGAAGTCGAGGATCTCCACGCGCGCTCGCTCGACGCGCTCGGGGTTCTGCGTACGCAGCAGCGTCTCGGCCAGGTGCGCATGGCCGAAGTCGATCCCGTTGAACTCGCGGAAGAGCGTCGGCAGCTCTCGCGATACGGCCCAGTTCCAGGGCCCGCGCGGTGGCCACCGGTGATCCCGGCTCACCCACTGGCCGGTGGCCGGGAAGGCATGGGCGACGAGGAGAGCGATCAGCGTGAACAGCGTGGCTCCGAGCAGGTAACGCTTCATGACTTTCCGACTCCTGTCTTTTGTTCTCACGACTCATGCCGCCAGGTCATGACGACCCGACGCACGGCAAGCGACCGCGGCGTCCGAAACCGGTCGACCGTGGCGCACGTGGCCGAGCGTCCCTTCAGCCTGATACGCCAACGGCTCCGCGACAGCGGGCAGAGCCTGGTGAGCATCGGTAATCAGCCGGTTCAGAGGCCAAGCCGCCGACCAGGCGGTGAAAGCCCGCGCTACGCGGAGCGGGAGAGCGGTAGCTCGGGGGGAGGCGAAACGGGGGGCGGCGCCATAGAACGAGCGGTGGCGGCCTCGGTGACTCCCAGGGCAACAATGACTACCCACGGGGTCAAGCCGGCCCTGTCGATCGTCACCACCGAGCAGTGGGCCAAACCGCAGCACTCGTCGGATGCTTCAGTGTGCGGGCCAACGAGTCCGTCGTGGGTCGCACAAAGAAACGCCACGGTGACTAACAGAGCGAGCACCGCCAGCGCGGGAAGGGATCCCGGCACTTTCATTTCCCGGGCGTACAGTAGGCAGAAGGTCGAATTGAAGTCAAGGTAGCGGCAGGAAGTGGGTGAACAGCAGGCACGCCGCGATGAAGGCCACAAAGAGCCCCGACGTCACGTACTTGAGGCGCATCACAGAGGCGTAGTCGGACGGAACACCCTGGAGCCGGGTGAGCACTCGCCAGATGAACGCGCTCGCGACGATGGCGGTCAGCAGCATGCCGGCCCCCATCCAGCCGTCCTGCGGCGCGAGCGTCGCGGCGATCAGGAACACGCCCGCGGCGTAGCACGGCACAAAGAAGCGCCGGATGCCAGCCAGGCCATAGCACCGTGCAAAGGTCCGGTCGCCACGCCGAGCGTCGTCTGCCAGCTGGAAGACTTGCGAGGCGGGGTACAGGCTGAGCAGGACCAGCGCAACCCCCGCCCCCGCAGCCAGGATCTCGAGGCGCGGTGCTCGCCCTCCAGCGGCCAAGTAACCGAGCAAGAAGAGCGCTAGGCCGTTGCCCACACCGATGACGAACAGGCTCTTGTGCGGGTGCCCCTTCCAGCGGCTCCAGGGCGCACTGTAGAGCCAGAACAACACCATGGCGAGGAGGTAAACCGCGACGAACGCGAGCCCTGCGAGGAACGCGACGAGAAGACCGATAAGCTGCACGCCCCACGACGCCGCGCGGGTCCAGCCCGCCAGCGGCGGCGGATGCCGGAGGCCGCCGATCGAGCCCTCGTCCCGGTCCCAGAATGAGTTGTAGGCCGTCGCGCCGCCAAGGAGAAGCAGGTGCACGTTGGCGAACTGGACGAGGAGGGACCGGAGGTCGAGCTCGGTCTGATAGAGACCACCCAACAGGTAGGCGCCTGACCCAACGGTGAGCTGGTAGTGCCACCGCAGGTGCAAGAAGAAGTTCCACAGCTCGCGCCGGACATTTTGAGGCATCGCGACGCTCTGTTCCGGGGGCGCGGGTTCATGAGTGCCTTCGCGCGACGTGATGATCATCACGCTCAGATCAGGGCCTCATAGCTCGATAGAGCGACAGGGTGCCCAGTATGGTCCGCTCGCGGTGCGTTTCGGCGACGGACACGAAGCTAGCGTCTCGCATCATGGGCAGCAGCCGTCCCCGGACGTTGTCGGACGTGGTCTCGAAGCCGTCGAGTAGCTGGACGCCAACAAAGGCGGCCCGCATGAGCAGGTCCCCGGCCTGCCCCCAGTCAGCCACGTGCAGCTCCCCGCCCGGGGAGAGCAACGCCCGCGCCTGCTCGAGGGTCCGCCGTTTGCGGTCGGTCGTCAGGTGATGAAAGACAAGGCTCGAGACGACTCGATCGAATGAAGCCGGCCCGAAGGGTGGCGCTTCTACCAACCCTTGGCGGAGCTCGATGTGGATGCCGGCGTCGGCAGCCTTCTTCCGAGCGATGGCCAGGATCCGGGGATCCGCGTCGAGACCAACGACGTGCGCCTCCGGGCAGGCCTGTTTGATCAAGATCGTCAGCGTCGCCGTGCCGCAGCCGAGGTCGAGCACCCGGTGCCCGGCCCGCAGGCCCGCTTGCTCGAGCAAGCGCCGCTTGAACTTCTCCTCCTTGAGCGTGACCCGGAGGATCGGGTCGTAGAACCGCGTCAGCCAGTCAAAGCGCAGCGCCGGAAAGTAAGCGCCACCCTTGTCGGCTCCGCCGGACGTCATTGGCTGTCACCCCGCGGGATAGAGTCGGTAGAGCATCAAGTAGACGATCACTCCGGTGACGGAGACGTAGAACCACACCGGCAGCGTCCAGCGAGCAATCCACCGGTGTTTCCCGAACTGCTCCCGCCACGCCCGGTAGAGCGTCGTCATCGCAAGCGGAAGGATGCCGGCGGCCAGCACTGTGTGGGAGGTGAGGATGCTGAAGTAGAGCGGCCGGATCCAGCCCTCGCCGGTAAACGTGGTAAAGCCTGCGAAATACCTCAACGTGAGATAGCTGAGGAGAAAGACTGTCGAGGTGCCAAAGGCCGCCAGCATGCAAATCTTGTGGGCGGTCAGCCGGCGACGCCGGATGCACAGATACCCGCTGAGCAGCAGCAGCGCGCTCGCCCCATTCAGCAGCGCGTTGACGGTGGGAAGGGCGCCGAGGACCGTGGGGCTCACTGTTGGGAGTGGCGGGGCTCACTCACTCGAAACGAAAAGCGGCCGTGGCTCAGGTGTCCGTCGACAGTGAAGACCCGCCAGTCCACCGTGTAGAGCCCCGGCTCGAGCGGAGGCAGCGGGGCCGTCAGCCGGGCCGGGCCCGCCGCCTCGGAGACCATGGTGTGGAGCCGCATCGCTTCTCCCGAAGGTGCTGTCAGGCGGACCCCCGAGAAAGCCGGCTCGATCCGGCTGTTGAATCTCAGGTCGAGGCGCGACGTCGCCGTCACGGTTTCCCCGGCTCCCGGCCTCGATTCCAGCAAGACCCCATGGGCGCTCGCACCGGCCGCCGATCCCAGCATCAGCCAGAACGTCAGCTCGATGATCAGGACCGACGGCGCCGAGCGAATCATGGCGTGAGGAGCGCCTCGATCAGACGCCGGCCCTGCTCTCCCGCCCAATCACGCCGGCCGATCGCCCGGCCGATGATCCGCGACTGCCGGTCCACGAGGTAGACCGTGGGGGTGCCGGTCACGAGGTAGGCCGTCGACACGGCGCCATCGCGGTCGAGTAGGACGGGTGCCGTGTAGCCGCGAGCTTTAGCGGTCTTGCCTACGAGCTGCAGATCCTCGCCAAGGTTCACAAGAAGCAGCGCGAAGCCCCGTCCTTTGAATTCCTCGTACAGCGCGTTTATCGAGGGCAACTCCCTCGTGCAGTGTGGTCACCAGGTGGTCCAGAAATACAGCATCACGCTGCGCCCTCGGAGATCGGCCAGGCGCACCGGCGTCCCATTGAGGTCTGGCAGTGAGAACGGAGGCGCGAGGACGGACTGGGCCGGAATGTCGATCCAGAGCGCCTCGAGGAGTGGCCGGACATCCTTTTCCGCCGCCGGTGCCAAGGTGGGGCACAGCATGGCGGCCCCAGCGAGGAGGGCGACGAGCGGTCGCACGGCGGACGGTATTGAGGTTCTCGCGATTCCGGTCATTTCGCCACCAGCGTCCCTTCCATGCCGAACGGCCATCGATGGAGGAACACGTCACAGTAGAAGACATAGCGTCCGGCGACCGGCACGGTCGCATCGAACGTCACCGTCTCCCTGGCCTTGATGTTCACGCTCTTCACCTCCCGGCCGTCGAGGGCGAGGATAGTGATGTTGTGGGGGATGCGCGATCTGCTCACCGCCGTGATCGTGACCGGCACCCCGGCCTGGAGGATGATGACATTCGGAATGAAGTTGAAGCCAGACATCTCGATCGTCATGGCCTGACCCCCCGTAGGACCTCTTTGCGCCGCGCGTGCCACAGGAGCGCTCGCGCACCCGGCAAGCGCCAGAGGGAACACCAGCGAGGCGAGGGCCTGCGTTCTGCTCATGCCAGTCCTCCCATCCCTTCCGGGGTATTTCATGCCCAACCCGAGGGCGCGCGCGGGTCGAGCGACGGGGGCGGCGCCTTGTCGTCCATGGCCAGGGCCTGACGGAACTCGTGGCCGCCGGTCGCACCGGTGATCATCTGGCGGCGCGCGCGATGAAGTCGCGAATCTGCCGCTCGTCG
>JBOHPP010000266.1:0-15839 GCA_050731755.1 Candidatus Rokuibacteriota bacterium
GCCAGGAGATGCGCGTCGCGGCGCAGCACGCCGCCGAGGCGCGGCAGCGCGGCGCGGTCGAGCACGGGCAGGCCCTGGCGGACGGCCTCGAAGTGCACCATCACGCCGACGGCGACGAAGTACAGCACCCCGGGGATGGCCGCCGACAGCGCGATGGTGCCGTAGGGGACTCCCAGCGTCTCAGCCATAATGAAGGCGGCCGCGCCCATCACCGGCGGGATGAGCTGGCCGCCCATCGACGCCGTCGCCTCCACACCGGCGGCGAAGGCCGGCCGATAGCCGGCGCGGATCATCAGGGGAATCGTCAGTGACCCCGTCGTCACCGCGTTGGCGATGGCGCTGCCGTTGACGGTGCCGAAGAGCCCGCTGGCGATGACGGCCACCTTGCCGGCGCCCCCGTGGGTCGAGCCGGCCACCGCCAGCCCCAGGTCCTTGAAGAAGGTGAGGAGCCCGCCTCGCTGCATGACCGCGCCGAAGACGACGAAGAGATAGATGAAGGTGGCCGAGACCAGCGTCGGGATGCCGAACACGCCCCCCGTCGTCATCGTCTGCTGGTCGACGAGCTGGAGCGCCCGCACGCCACCGTGGGAGAGGAAGCCGGGCAGCCAGGGGCCGATGAAGGCGTAAGCGACGAAGGCCAGGGCGAGGAGGACCAGCGCGCTGCCGATGTGGCGGCGCGAGGCCTCGAGCAGCAGCAGCACGAAGAGGACGCCGATGGCGACGTCGAGCGGCCAGGGGTCGTCCACCATCGCCATGCGCGTGGTGAGGCGTTCGTTGTGGACGAAGTAGTGGGCCGCGCAGGCCAGCGCGAGCATCGCCCCGCCTTCGTCCAGCGCGCGGCGCCACCGCCCCGGGCGCGCGCCGGGCGGCGGGGTGAGGAACCCCAGGGCAACGGCGAAGGCCGCGTGGAGCGGAAGCTGGATGAGCAGATCGAACATGCCGCGGGAGGCCGTGTAGAGCTGGAACAGCGACCACAGGACGGCCAGCCAGATGCGCGGGTTATACATCGCCGTGGACGACGCGACCGCCGACCATGGTGAGTCGGCAGGTGAGCGACGCCATCTCCTCGAGCGGCAGGGTGAGCGGATCCTGCTCCAGCACGGCGAGGTCGGCGCTGAAGCCCGGGGCGAGCACCCCGCGCTCCCGCTCGGCAAACGTCACCTGAGCGCCGCCGACGGTGAGGGCGTGGAGGGCTTCCAGGCGTGTGAGCCGCTGGCGCGGGCCCAGCACCTCGCCGGTGGTCATGTCGCGACGCGCGACGACGGCGGCGAAGGCCAGCCAGGGGTCGGCCGGCTTGTTGTCGGTGGCGATGCCGAAGGGGATGCGGTGGCGGATGAGGCTCTTGTGGGGAATCAGCGTCTCGGCGGCGCCGCCCAGCTTGCGCGCCTCGTCGGCGGCCGAGCGCCAGAGATAGGAGATGGGGTTGGTCGTGACCACCGCGCCCAGGCGCTTGACGCGGGCCAGGTCCGCCCCCGTCGCCACGTTGAGATGGACGGCCACCCAGCGCAGATGCTGGATCGGCGTCTCGCCGGCGATCGCCTCCCAGATGTCCAGCACCTCGGGGAGATTCCGGGTCACCAGGGTGCTCACGCGCAGCCCATGGCGCGCGGCGAGCCGCGCCTGCTCCCGGTAGTCCCCGGGCGAGTTCGCGCTCTCCACGAAGCCGGCCCAGCCGGTGTAGGGCTGGCTGGCGTGCAGGGTCCGGGCGACCTCAGGGTCGCCGCCGAAGTGCAGGCAGATGCCGCCGAGTCGCAGGCGATCGTCGCCGATGCCGCGGCCTCCGGCCCAGGCGGCCCACTCGGGGATCGCCTGGCCTGCCTCGTCGAGCCCGTCCCACGTGGGACTGAGCGCCAGCGTGCAGCGCAGGTGGAGGCGGCCGCGCTCGTGGGTCTCGCGATAGACCCGGAGCACCTCCGGCGCCACGCCGTGGCCCTCGTACACGGCGGTCACGCCGCGGGCGGCGTAGCGCCGCTGCGAGTCCGCGAGCGCTCGCCGCCGGTCGGCGTGGGTGAAGCGCGGCGCGTCCTTCATGAGCGTGAACTCGAGCACCTGGATCAGGTTGCACTCGACGAAGATGCCGGTCGGCTCGCCGGCGGCGTCCTTGGCGATCTCGACGCCCTTGGGCGGCACCGTGTCTCGGGTGACGCCGGCCCGGCGCAGGGCCAGGCTGTTGGCCACCGAGTACACCGGCGGCTTGTTCCAGTAGCCCCAGATGCCGCGGAGGTACACGGGGTGGTCAGGGGCGGCGGCGTCGAGATCGGCGCGCGTAGGCCAGCGACGCTCTTCGAGTCCATCCGGCGCGTCGCGGTAGAAGGGCGGGCTGCCCACCGGCATGGTGACGATCCACTCGCCCTTGGGTCGCGTGGCGGCGCGGCGGCGGATCAGCTCCTGGATGTCGCGGATAGACCGGCAGCGGGTCAGTGAGGGGTACAGGGACTTCAGGCCCTCGCGATCGAGGTGGGCGTGGGTGTCGACGAGTCCGGGCACGACGGTGGCGCCGGCGAGATCGATCACGCGCGTGCGCCGGTCGCGCCAGACCCGCACGTCGGCTCGCGCGCCGACGGCGACCACGCGGTCACCGCGGATCGCCAGCGCGGCGGCGCGAGAGCGCCGAGAATCGAAGGTGAGGATGCGGCCGTCGCGGAGGATCCAGTCGGCCGCTATTTCATCCACCCCTTCTCACGGTAGGCGCGCTCGGCGCCGGGGTGGAGCGGAATGCCCAGCTTTTCCGGCTGCCACGCCGTCTGGGGGTCGAAGGCAATGAGTCCGGCATGGCCGCGCACCAGCGCATCCTTGTTCTCGATGAGGGTCCGGGTCACCGTGTAGGCGACTGGCTCCGGCAGATCCTTGTTGGTGATCACCACCGTGGGGAAGCCGACCGTGTGCACCGGCTCCGGCTGGTTCTTGAACGTGTTGGCCGGCATGCTGGCCGTCGTATAGCCGAGCGGCTCGAGCCCCTTCACCACCTCGGGCTCGAGGGGCAGGAACCTCACGTCGGTGAAGGTCGCGATTTCCGACACCGACGGGTGCTTGGGCGTCACCACCGCCAGCAGGAGGTCGGCCCGGCCGTCCTTGAAGGCGTCGATGATGACGTTGTAGCCGACGTGGGTGGTGGAGCCGCCCCAGCTCTTGATGTCGGCATAGGTCAGGCCGTAGGCGCGGAGGAGCTGGCGGCCGCCGAACTCGCCCAGCGCGCCCACCGGCTGGGTGAAGACGCGAACGGGGAGCTTCTTGTCCTTGATCTCGCGCAGCGAGGCGATGCCGAGCTTCTTCTGAGCGATGGCCACCAGATAGTACGTGTCGAGGCCGCCGACCAGGGATCTCAGATTTTCGAGCCTGGTGTCGTAGGCCTCCCTGCCCTCGAAGGCCCAGCGGTTGGTGACGGTGAACGACAGCGCCAGCGGCGTCTCGTTCTTGGCCACCAGCTTGGCGTTGCCCACGCCGCCGGCGAAGGGCTTGACGTCCACGTTGGAGCCCGGCGGCAGCGCCTTGCGCAGGAGGTCGGCCATGGTGGCGCCGTAGATGTACCAGGCGCTGCCGGCGTCGAGCGTGGCGAAGGCCAGGGTGACGGGCTGCTGCGCCCACGCCACCGGCACGACCACCGCAAGGGCGGCCACGAGAGCCAGGATCGTTTTCATCGCGAGATCTCCTTTCCCACCAATGAGAGGCGGGCGCTCTCAGTCCGGCCGGGGTCGAGCGGCCCGCGTGTCGTCGCTGCCGTGGCCAGGGTGGCGGCGTAGGGCGAGGGGCCGCGGTCGCTCAGCCAGTCCCTAAGCGGGCTCCTCGCCGGGCGCGGCGTCAGGAGCTCGAGGGTGTGCGGTCCGATCATGAAGGCGACTCCGGCCGCCTGCAGGTCATCGCGTACGACCTCGCGACCGGGCTGGCCCAGCGCGACGCTGTACCAGCCCCGGACGGTGCCAAGGTCGGACACGACCACCGTGATCGTCCCGATGCCGGTCACGCCGTTGCCGTGGCGGTGCTGCCGGGGCACCCGCTCTTCACGGGGCGTTTCGTCCTCGATGAGGAACGGCGCCACGCCCCGCTGCCCTCCTCGGGGAATCGACAGGACCCACTTGAGCTGATAGCCGTCGGGCCGGACGCGCGAGAGCGGCGCCGGGTCGTCGATGGCCACGCCGGCGCGCCGGAAGGCGGCGGTGTCGGTGCCGAGGTCGTCGGTCTGCAGGCAGAAATCGACGAGCCCGCCTCCGCGCTGGAGCGCCTCCCACCACTTGTGCTGGCGGTTCTCCTCGTAAAAGGCGATCAGCTCGAGATACGAGCCGTCGGCGAACGCGATCAAGACGTTGTGGGTGCCGACCGGATGTCGCCCACCCGGCACCACGGTGAACCCCAGCGCCTCGTAGTTCTTCGTGGCGGTGGCGAGATCGCGAACGGCGATGACAAGGTGGTCGATGCCGGTCAGCATGGTCAGCTCCTGAGGGCGGGGGCCACCTCGGTGAGAAAGCGCTTCAACTGGCCCGGCTGGTCCCAGGAGGCCAGCCGCAGGGCCATGTGCCCGAGCCCGGCGTCCAGGTAAGCGCGCAGCTCGGCCACGCACTGCTGCGGCGCCCCGGCCACCGTCCAGCCCTCCACGAACGCGGGGCTGAAGTTCGAGGTGTAGTAGGTGTCCAGGAACTCCTTCGATTCCTCGAGCGCCGCCCGGCGGTCCTCGTTGATGTTGATGTTGTGGTAGAGCGCGCTCCCCAGCCGCGCCGGGTCGCGCCCCTCCTCGCGGGCCATCCGCGAGATCTCACCCCATTGCCGGCGGAATTCGTCGGGGGCGAGCTTGTTGGTCATCCAGCCATCGGCATACCGGGCGACCCGCCGGAACCCGCGCTCCACGGCGGCCGGCGACGCGCTGGCCCCGCCCTTCCAGGTGAGCCCGGTCGGATTCGAAGCGATCCAAATGGGGCACGGCTGCTGGACGGGTCGGGGCTCGAGCGTCACGCCGTCGAGCTCGTAAAAGCGGCCGCGGTGCGAGACGTTCTTCTGGTGGAAGAGCGCGCGGAGGATGACGATGCCTTCTTCGAGCCGCGCCACCCGCTCGCTCGACCGCACGCCCATGACCCGATGCTCGAGGGCCTGGGCCGCGCTCTGCTCGTCGGGCCCGCCCAGGCAGACAGCCAGCCACGCCCGGCCGTTCGAGAGCGCGTCGAGGCTCGCCCACTGGTGGGCGAACAGCACGGGATGGCGGTGGACGAAGGTGGCCAGGCAGCCCACGCCCAAACGCAGCCTGGTCGTCACGCCGGCCAGGGCCGAGAGCACGCTGACCGCCTCCAGCCGCGGCTTGGCCAGGAGACTGTCGCCGACCCACACGGCATCGAACGCGCCGGAGGCCTCGGCGGCGACGGTGACGTCGATGAGGTCACGGGCCTTCATCACACCCAGGACCACGGCACGGTTGGCGAGGATCAGGCCGAACGGTGAGCGCGCCATCGCCTCAGCGGCCGGTGTACCGGGGCGGCCGCTTCTCCAGGAACGACCGGACGCCCTCCTCGTAGTCCCGCGTGGAGCGGAGCCAGGCGTAAGCCTTACGCTCCAGCTCCAGCGCCGTCTCCAGCGCAGCGTCGGCGCCGCGGTTGAGGACCGCTTTGAGGGTCCGCAAGGCCAGGGGCGCCTTGTCGGACAGCTCGGCGGCCAGCGCGGCCACCGCCTCGTCCAGCCCGCCGTCGGGGACGGCCCGGGTGATGAGCCCCCAGGCCTCGGCCTGCTCGGCCGGGATGCGTTGCCCCGTCATCGTGAACAGCTTGGTGCGCGTCATGCCGATCAGGCGAAGCGCCCGCTGCGTGCCTCCGCTCCCGGGAATCATCCCCAGCCGTACTTCGGGGAAGGCGAACTCCGAGCGAAGCGTCGCGATCCGGAAGTCGCAGGCCAGCGCCAGCTCCAGGCCCGCGCCCATCGTATAGCCGTCGATCGCGGCGATGACCGGCTTGCGGCATCGCTCGGCGGCGGTCAGCGTGTCCCCCCACTGCTCGAGCTCGGCCGGAACCAGCGTGAGGAACTCGGCCACGTCGCCCCCTGCGCTGAAGGCCTTGCCGCCGGCGCCGCGCACCACCACGACCCGCACGCCGTCGTCGGCGTCGAGCGCCTGGAACATCGCCGGCAGCTCGCCGCGCATGGCGACGGTCAGCGTGTTCATCTTCGGCTGGCGGTCGATCCAGATCGTCGCCACCGGCCCGGCTCGCTGCACGCGAAGGAACTCGCTCACGGGACCAGCAACACCTTGCCCTTGTTCTGGCGATCGAGGACGTGCTGCACAGCGGCCCGCGCCTGGGCGAGAGGAAACGTGCGGTCGATCACCGGGCGAAGCCGCCCCGTCACCAGATGGTCGAGGATCTGCTGGAGCTCGAGGATGGTGCCCAGGTTCGTGCCCAGGATGCGCAGGTTCTTCGAGTAGACGTGGCGCAGGTCCATCCGGCCCCAGTGCGTGTCGTGAGAGCCGATGGTGACCAGCGTGCCCAGCCGGCTCAGCGCGTAGACGGAGCGCTCGAAGGTCTCGCCGCCGATGTGCTCGACCACGACGTCGACGCCGCGCTTGCCCGTCCAGCGCTTGGCCTCCTCGACGAAGTCCTGGCGGCGGTAGTTCACCACGTGTTCAGCCCCCAGGGCGCGGGCGAACTCGATCTTGTCGTCGCTGCCCACCGTCGTCATGACCTGGGCCCCGGCCAGGCGCGCGATCTGGATGGCCGCGCTGCCCACGCCGCTGCCCGCGGCCTGCACCAGCACCGTCTGTCCGGGACGGACTCTGGCCTGGGCCACCACCGCGTGCCAGGCAGTGAGCATGGCCAGAGGCACGGCCGCCCCCGCCTCGAACGAAACGGCCTCGGGCAGCGGCAGGACGTTGGCCGCCGGTACCTTGACCAGCTCGGCGTAGCCGCCGTCCTGGTGAGCGCCCAGGTAGCCGTAGCGCAGACACACGGTGCGCTCGCCGCGCAGGCAGAGCTCGCATCGCCCGCAGGCGAAGCCGGGAAACACGATCACCCGCTGGCCGCGCGCGAGGCCCGCGGCCTCGGCTCCCACCGTCTCGATGGTGCCGGTCACCTCGCAGCCGTTGACGTGGGGCAGCCCTTCGGGCGGCGGGAAGCGCCCGTCGAGCAGCAGCATGTCGACGTGGTTCAGGGCGCACGCTCGGACGCGGACGACGACGTCGCCGGCGCCGGGGATGGGGTCGCGGTAGTCGTCGTAGAGAATCTTGTCGGCGCCGCCGTGCTCCTTGAAGAAGGCCGCCTTCATGCGCCGGCCTGCAGGAGCTCGCTCATCCGGTTGAAGAACTGATCGGCCAGCATCTTGCTGACGCCGCCGAGCATCCGTTGCCCGACGCCGGCGATGAGACCGCCCACCTGGACGTCGGCGCTGTAGGCGACGCGGGTGCCCCCGTCGATGTCGCTCAGCGTGATCAGCGTGTCCCCCCGCAAGAACCCGGGACTACCGCTTCCCTCCACGGCCATGCGATAGGACGTGGGCGGGTTCTGGTCGGTGATCTTCACCTTGCCCTCGAACGTCCCTTTCACAGCGGCGACACCGATCTTCATGGTGGCCTTGTACTCGTCGCCACCGAGCGCCTCGAGCTTCTCGCATCCGGGGATCGCCTGGCGCAGCTGTTCGGGGTTGAGGAAGGCGTTCCAGACCGTCTGACGCGGCGCCGGGACATCGTGCGAGCCTTCGAGTTTCATTCGCGATCTCCTTGGCGACACCTCGTGCGCGAGCGCCATAGTGTATCAGGGCTGCCGTTGCGTGGCACCCCGATTGCACCTGTCCTCCCTGACCGAACCCACATGCATGGAGGGTACGGAATGAAAAGTTTGCTCAGTACAGGCCTGGCCTTGTTCGTGGGCGCCACGCTCGTGGCTGGGTGCTCCGAGTCCCGCACCGATCGGCTCGGTGAGCGGCCGGTTGATCGCACACCGTCGGCTTCTCCGCCGAGCCCGCCGCCGCCCGCGACCAGCACGCCGTCAACGTCGCCGTCCACCCCGCCCTCGACGAGCTCGCCATCGAGCCAGCCGTCTACGGGGAGCGGGACGAAGTAGTCGCCTTCAGGCAGGGTACGTTTCCCTGCCGATCGCAACGGCGGACACCTCGGCCTCGGGGACGTTCGTGTCGACGAGCAGGACAGCCCTGTCGAAGTCGACCCCGCGAATGATCCCGAGGCCGAGCGTGGTCCGCGCTCTGTCTTCCAACCCGACCAGGACCAGCTCCAGCCCGTCCGCCGCGTGATGCGGACCTAGCGCCTCCCCGCTTGGCGCCCGCACCGCCACCCGATCCAGCGGGAGCGTGAGGCTCCGCGCCGCCGCGAAGTAGGCCTGCAGCCGCTCCTGCCGGTGGCGCCGACGCTCGTCCGCGCTGCGCGGACGCACCGCCGGCGAGGCGGGCAGGCGCAGCACATGGGGCCGCTCGGCACCCGCGCAGGCGGCGACGATGTGGCCGCACTCGCCCGCTCGCTCCAGGGCGATCACCAGGGCCGCGTCGGTCACGTCGATCTTCGCGCGCTTGAGGGTGCCGCCGAGGGCGCCGGCGACGAGGCCGCTGGTGTCGATGACGACCCGCTCGAAGCCCAACGCGCGGGCCCGGTCAAGCATCCGGCGGGCGCCGACCAGCGCGCCGAGCAGATTGCCCGCCGGTGAGGTCGTGCCTACGAAGTGGAGTCCGATGACTTCGGCGTCGCCGAGGCGCCGCAGCGGGGCCCGGACCCGGCCGAGGCCGATCGTGGTGGGCGGGCCGATCTCGGATTGCCCCAGGTCGGCGTCCACCACCGCGACGCTCGGGTGACGGGCGCTGAGCGCGTTGGCCAGCGCGGTGACCAGCGTGGTCTTGCCCGTGTCGCTCTCGCCGATCACCATCGTGACCGGGGACGCCATCACCCGCTGGACCAGGCCCTCCCACTGTGGAAGCCACCCAGGATGGATTGCGCTCTCCATCGACCGAGAAATCGGAGGACGGCGCCGTGTGCGGGGCGGGGTGGCGGGGGGCTCGCCGACCCGTTCCCGCCGAGGTCTCAACGGCACACCGGCAAGACGGAGAGACGTACGACGGGACTGCGCCCCGGACGCGTGGTCGCCGAGCCCCCCGCCACCCCACCCCGCACGCGGCGCCGCCGGTGGACTACTCGAGCGTGCGGAGAGCGCGGTCCATCCGCGCCAGCCCTTCACGGATCAGCTCGGCGCTGGTCGCGTAGGACAACCGCACGTGATCGTCGGATCCGAAGTCCACTCCCGGCACGACCGCCACCAGGGCATGCTCCAGGAGGAATTCCGTCACGTCGCCCGAGCCCTGCAGCCGCTTGCCATTCGGGGCTCTTCGGCCGAACAGGCCGGAGACATTCGGGAAGGCGTAGAAGGCACCCCTGGGCATCACGCAGCGCACGCCGGGCAGGCCGTTCAACCCGTCCACGATGAGGCGGCGCCGGCGGTCGAACTCGGCGGCCATCTTGGCGACTTCGTCCTGGGGGCCGGCCAGGGCCTCGACGGCGGCCCACTGTGCGATGGCCGACGGGTTGGACGTGACCTGGCTCTGCACGTCCGTCATCGCCCGGATCAGCTCCCGCCGACCGGCGGCGTAGCCGATCCGCCAGCCCGTCATGGCGTAGGCTTTGGAGCAGGTGTTGACGACCAGCGTGCGCGCCTTGATGTCGGGCCCGAGCTGGGCAATCGAGACGTGCCGTCCCGCGAAGGTGAGCGCTTCGTAGCACTCGTCGGAGACGACCCACAGGCGCCGCTCCACGGCCAGGCCAGCCACCGCTTCCAGGGCGGCCCGGGAGAACACCGCGCCCGTCGGATTGTTGGGGCTGTTGAGGATCACGACCTTCGTCCGCGCATTGACGGCCGCGCGCAGCCGGTCGGGGTCGAGGTCGAAGCCGGCGCTCTCCGGGGTCTCCACCGTCACCGGCACGGCGCCGACCAGCTTGAGCTGCTCCGGGTACGAGACCCAATACGGGCTGGGGACGAGCACTTCGTCGCCCGGGTTCAGCAGGGCCATGACGATGTTGAACAGCGTGTGCTTGGCCCCCACCGAGACCACCACGTCGGCGGGCTCGTAGTCGAGGCCGTTGTCGCGCTTGAACTTGGTGCACACGGCCCCCCGCAGCTCGGCGATGCCGCCGACCTCGGTGTACTTCGTCTGCCCCCGCCGTAGAGCCTGAACCGCCGCCTGCTTGATGCGTTCCGGCGTGTCGAAGTCGGGCTCGCCGGCGCCGAACGAGATGACGTCCACGCCGCGGGCCCGCAGGGCCTTGGCCTTGGCCTGGACGGCCAGCGTCGATGACGGGGCAAGGGTCTTCATCCGGTCTGCCAGCACGGTTCGCTCCGACGGCACCGGCTCAGGCCGGCGGCTTGGGGGGAAACCTCTCGGCCAGCCGCTTCTCCGCGACGGGCGGGACCAGCCCGGCCACCGACGCTCCGTAGCCGGCCACTTCCTTGATGAGCTTCGACGAGATGTAGGTGTACTTCTCGTGCGGCATCAGGAACACCGTTTCCACGTTGCTGGAGAGCTTGCGGTTCATGAGCGCCATCTGGAACTCGTACTCGAAGTCGGAAACGGCCCGGATGCCGCGCACGATGCAGTCGGCGCGCTCACGGGCCACCAGGTCGATGAGGAGCCCGTCGAAGGCGACGATGCGGAAGTTGTTCTTGAGGTCGGCGGTGGCCTCGTCGATCATCTCCAGCCGCTCCTGAACCGAGAAGAGCGGAGCCTTGGACGGGTTGGCCACGACCGCCACGATGAGCTCGTCGAAGATGCGGAGGCTGCGCTGGATAACGTCAAGGTGACCGTTGTGGACGGGGTCGAACATGCCCGGGTAGACGGCGCGCTTCGCCACTCGATTCCTCGGAGGGGGGCTTCGCCCCCCTTCATGAAGTTGGAGGGGGCAGCGGCCGCCCCCTCCAAACCTCCCCGTTCGCGCGGGGTGCCACACCCATTGCGCGGGCGGAGCCCGCGCTCGAACCCGCTATTCCGACGCGCCTGTACCGGTATCGTCAGTCGGCGGTGGTCGAGACGACGCATCGTAGGCTCCGGGGCGAAAGAAAGTCAAGGTCGTCTCCCCGAATCGGCGCGTGCGGTACATGACAAGCCCACCGGCGCCGATGGCGGGTGGGCGCTTGGTGAGATGCTGAGCGACCACGATCCCCGGCGCGGTGAGCAGCACGCCGCCGGCGAGCGATGTCAGGGCGGCCGCCGCCAGCCCTGTCTCGTAGGGCGGATCCAGAAAGACGAGGTGGAAGCGCTCGCCCTCCCGCTCCAACCGGCTCAGGGCGCGCCCGATGTCCTCGCGCAGGACCCGGGTCTGCGCCCCGAGGCCCAGGCCGTCGATGTTGTCCCGCAGCGCGGCAGCGGCCCGCGCATCCCGCTCCACGAACGTCGCGTGGGCGGCGCCGCGGGAGAGCGCCTCCAGTCCCACGCCCCCGGCGCCGGCGAACAGGTCGAGCAGACGGGCCGCGGCCAGGTAGGGGGTGAGCGCGTCCATGAGCGCGATCCGCACCTGATCCGCGGTGGGGCGCGTGGTGGGGCCGCGGGGGACGATCAGCCGCCGGCCCTTGAGCGCGCCGGCGATGATCCGGGGCACGCTCAGCCCACCGAAGCCAGCGCGAGCTTGCCCCGCCAGCGCTGCAACAGCCCCTCGCGCAGCCCGCGGTGGACGGGATCGCGCAGGTCGCGATCGGCGGCGATGATGGCCAGCGCCTCCTGGCGCGCCTCCTCCAGGATCGGCCCGTCGCGGAGCAGGTCGGCGACCCGGAACTGGGGCAGGCCCGACTGCCGCGTCCCGAAGAACTCGCCGGGCCCGCGGAGCGCCAGATCGGCTTCGGCGATGCGGAAGCCGTCGTTGGTCTCGACCATCGCCTGGATGCGTCGCTCGGCGTCCTCGGTCGCCCGGGAGGCGCGCAGCAGGATGCAATAGGACTTCCACGAGCCCCGCCCGACCCGCCCGCGGAGTTGGTGGAGCTGCGAGAGCCCGAAGCGCTCGGCGTGCTCGACGAGCATCACGGAGGCGTTGGGCACGTCGATCCCCACCTCGATCACCGTCGTGCAGACCAGGACGTGGATCTCGCCCGCCTTGAACCGCCGCATGATGGCGTCCTTCTCCTCGAAGCCCAGCCGCCCGTGCAGCAGTCCCACGGTGAGGTCGGGGAAGACCTCCCGGGCCAGGCGGCGCGCCATGTCGGTCGCGGCTTTGAGATCCACCGCCTCCGATTCCTCCACGAGCGGGTACACGACGTACACCTGGCGCCCCTCGGCCGCCTGCTCGCGGAGGAACCGGTAGATCTCCGGCCGCTTGGACTCCGTGCGGGCCACGGTCTTCACCGGCTGCCGCCCGGGCGGCATTTCGTCGAGCACGCTCACGTCGAGGTCGCCGTAGAGGGTCAGCGCCAGCGTTCGCGGGATCGGGGTGGCCGTCATCACCAGGAGGTCGGGCTGCTCGCCTTTGGCCTTGAGCCGGGCGCGCTGGCCGACGCCGAAGCGATGCTGCTCGTCGACGACGGCGAGGCCCAGCCGGCGGAACTCCACCGACTCCTGGACGAGGGCATGAGTACCCACCACGCAGGGGATCGTCCCCGCGGCGACCGCGGCGCGCCGCTGGGCGCGCTCCCGCCCTTTGATCGACGAAGTGAGCAAGGTCAGGGACACGTCGAGGGGGGCCAGGAGCTGGCGAAACGTCATGAAATGTTGCTCGGCGAGGATCTCGGTGGGCGCCATCACCGCCGCTTGATAGCCGGCCTCCACCGCGGTGAGCACGGCCAGCGCGGCCACGATGGTCTTCCCGGACCCCACGTCGCCCTGCAGCAAGCGGTGCATAGGCGCCGAGGCCGCCATGTCGCGGCGGATCTCCTCCCACACCCGCACCTGCGCCCACGTGAGCGCATAGGGCAGCGCCGCCCGCAGGCGCGCCACCAGCGTTCCCGGCGGGTCCAGGCGGATGCCGCGGGCGCGGGCCGTCCGCGACCTCAGGATGGCGAGGCCCAGCTGGAGGTACAGGAAGTCGTCGAACGCCAGCCGCCGCCGCGCTGCCGCCCACGCCGCCTCGGTCTCGGGGAAGTGGGCGGCACTGAGCGCGGGGCCGAGCGTGACCAGGGCCCGCCGGCGACGCACGGGCTCGGGCAGGGTGTCGGGTAGCTCGAGGGCGAAGCGCTCGACGATCGTCCACAGGAGCCGGCGCAGAGGGCGCTGGGTCAGCCCCTCCGTCGTGGAGTAGACGGGCACGAGCCGCCCGGTGTGGAGCCGGTCGTCCTCGTCCGACTCCACGATTTCGAAGTCCGGGTGCTGGAGCGTGACCGCGCCTTTGAAGCGGGCCACGCGACCATGCAGCACGAGCCGCTGACCGCGCTTGAGCACGCGTCCCAGGTAGCCGGCACCGAACCAACTGGCCGTGGCGTAGCCGCTCTCATCGCGGAGCATGATCGAGAACGGAACCCGGCGGCGGCCGGGAGGCGGCGGGCTCAGCCCGATGATCACGCCCGAGCAGGTCTGGCTCTGACCGGGCTGCAGGCGGGCCAGCGGCGTGAGCTGGGTGCGATCCTCGTGGCGCAGGGGAACGAAGAACAGCGCGTCCTCGACGGTGTGGAGCCCCTTCCTGGCCAGGAGCGCGGCCCGGTGCGGGCCCACGCCTTTGAGGTACTGCAGCGGCGTCGTCAGCCCGGGGGGCCCCGAAGTTTGCCTCGATCGTCCCGCCGTGCTATAAGCAGACTTCGTCTCGGTCGGCCCCATCACCATTCCAGGGAGCAGGCATGGCTCAGCGGTGCGACATCTGCGGGAAACACCCCGCCTTCGGGAACAGCATCAGCCACGCGCACAAGCTCACGCGACGACGCTGGTTGCCGAATCTCGTCGCGATGCGGGCGCTGGTGGCGGGCAAGCCGCAACGCGTCCGCGTCTGCACCCGCTGCCTCAAGGCGGGAAAGGTCACGAAGGTCATTTAAGCACAGGGCGTACGACGGGAGGGGGCAGAGCCCCCTCCCCGTCGATGGCAAGGTGAGAGGCCGCCACCCCCCACCCGTGAAGCAAAAGCGTTACTTCCCCTTCTTCTTCGCCCCCTTTTTCTTCTTGGCCATCGAGTCTCTCACCTCCTCTCGTCGCGATATAGGCACCGCTCCTCGCGGCCCTACCTCTTCTTCTTCTTGGCCGCCTTCTTCTTGGCCATGGAGTGGCTCACCCCCTTCCTCTTGTCACGTCAGTACCCCATCGCTTCGCGGCGCAGGTGTTCGGCCTGCTCCGCCCCCTTGCGCTCGTAGCGCAGGAGATCGACGTAGAGCTGCGGCAAGCAGACGACTTTGAGCCCGCTCTTCTCCAGCGTGCGGTGGAACACGCCCGGGTCGGACGGCGCCAGGAGATGCAGCGTGCCCTCTGTTTCGGTGGCCGGCCGCAGACCGAGGGCTGACGCCACCGGAGCCGGATCGCCCTCGAGATAGCAGTGCACGGCGGCGATCCGACTGTGGGGCGCCACCAGGGACAGCCCGGCGTTGAGGGTGAAGGCGTAGCGGCGCCCGGCCGCCGTCGCCGCGCCGGCCACGTCGGCCATGAGCTTGCGGCTGGCGCGCTCGGGCACGAAGTAAGAGAGCGCGTCGTTGTCGCGGTAGCTGTACGACTCGCCCCAGTTCTCCAGCAGATCGGTCGGCTTGGTGAGCCGGATCCGCTGCCGGTCGTCCCGCTCCACCCAGGCCAACTCCTCGAGCCGCTTCACCACGTTGTGCGAGTGCCCCAGGCTGACCTCGGCGGCCCGCGCCAGTTCCTCGAGTCTCCAGGTGTGCCCGGGATCGGTGAGCAGCACGCGCACCACGCGCGTGGCCCGTGGCGCGAAGAGCGAGCGCAGTGGACGGGTGGAGGGGCGGATGTTCCGCTTGCCCTCCTTTTCGATCAGGACATTGTCGAAGGCGAGATAGCAATTGCCGGACAGATCGAGATAACCGAGGCCGTTGGCCCTCAGGATCCGGGCGCTCTGGGGGCCGATGTACACAGCGACAGCCAGCGGATACGCGGCGGGGAGCTCTCGACGGATCTCTCCGAGCCGGGTGACCGCCGCGCGGATCTGGCGCGGCTGACCGAGCGAGCAGACTTCAAGGACCAACAGGTGCTCCTGCTCGCCCAGGCGGAATCTGACAACCACGTCCGCGGTTTGGCTGCCGATCGGCACATCGGCGCGTTCGTCCCAGCTCTTGGCCCCCGGAAAGATGTCTCGCAGCCGCTGAGCCGCTTGTCGCCGAATCTCCGCGGATTTGAGCATGTTTCGCTTGCTCCATGTCTTTCAGCATCCGCTGAAACCATACGAACTATTGAAAGTTCTTGTCAAGAGTAAATTTACGGGGCGGGACTAGAACACCCGAGAAGTAGGATGCTCCCGCGGGCCGGGAGGCCCAGAGAGCGGCTACTCGCCCTCTTCGAGGCGGTGCATGGTCTCGTCGTCGAGGCCGAAGTAGTGGCCGATCTCGTGGATGACCGTCTCTCTGACCAGGTCGGCCATCTCCTCCTCCTCGGCGCAGTCTTCCTCGATCGGGCCCTGATAGATCGTGATCGTGTCGGGCAAGACGTTGCCGTAGGACGAGTCGCGCCGGGTGAGGTCCACACCGCGGTAAAGGCCGTACAGCGTGTCGGGCGGCTCGATACCCATCTCGGCGAGCGTGGCGTCGTCGGCCCAGTCCTCGACGACAACCGCGATATTGGCCAGCTTGTCGCGGAACCGTCGGGGCAGGCGCCGGAGCGCCCGATCGACCAGCACCTCGAACTGCTTCCGCGTCATGGCCGGAGAATACGACCCACCTTGGAAGTGATCAACGTCGGCGCTTAGGAATGGCCGCTCCGAGCGCGGGCTTCGCCCGCGCAATCCGGTTCTGGGGGAGGCCTCGGAGGGGGCCGTCGAGGCC
>JBOHPP010000267.1:0-9806 GCA_050731755.1 Candidatus Rokuibacteriota bacterium
CGGATCTGGTGACCCTTGCCGTCGCCGGGAGGGCCCGCCGGCGCCGGCGAGACTGCGGCGGTGCGCGCTCCTTGTTCCGTCACCTGGACGTCAACGGCACAAAAGTAGAGGACCGTCTCGTCCGGCGGCGCCCCCGCGCCCATCCTGGCCATCATGGCCGCCACGTTGGGCATGCCGCCCATCCCGGTGTTCGCGCTTCCAATGCCAGCCCCGAACCCAGCGGCCAGCACACTCTGCAGCGAGACGCTGTCTCCCTCCTTGTTGCAGTACACCACCTTGGTCTGCAGGAGGAACTGGGCCTGGTCGGGGTCCGGGAGGACCTTGTAGCCCTTGGCCGCCAGCCGTCCGCCAAGGTCGGCCAGCGAGACCTGCTGGTTCTCGGAGATGTTACGGTTCTGGATGTAGATCGTCTTGGTGGAACCGGGCGCGAGGAAGATGGACTTGTCGCTCATGAGCTTCGAGTCGACGACGTTCGCACATCCGCTGACGAGGCCGATGAGGACGAGGAGAGCCCAGAGCCGACGCATGCAGACCTCCCGGAGCCGGCCACTCTAGAAGTTGCCGGCCACTCCCGTGCTGAGCTTGTGTTGGATCAGCGGCGTCGCTTCTTGCAAGTCGAGTTTCTTCTGGTGAATGCCGGCGACCAGCCGGGTCCGGTAGACCTGCGACCGGCCCGCGGTCGCTCGAGGCCCGGCTGACGTGCGCTCCGTGATTTGCAGATCGGTCACGCAGGCATAGGTGGTTTCTTCCTTGGTCTTCGGTCGATTGGAGCCGAATAACCCGCTGACCGAACTGATGGCGCCCCCGACGGCGCCCGTCACCGCCGAAACGCCGGCGGCTCCCATACCGATCGCGGGATTGGCCATCCCGGCCACTCCGCCGATGGTGCCGATGGCGCCCCCGACGGCGCCGATCGTGCCGCCGATGCCGCCGCCATAGCCGCCGGCGACCATGGTCTCCATCGTGATCAATTGCTTTTCCGTGTTGCAGTAGACGACGTTGGCCTGGATCACGTACCCGGCCTGGCTGGGGTCCGACACGATCTGGTAGCCCTTGGTCGAGAGTCGTGAGGCCACGTCATTGAGGCTGACCGCCTGGTTATCGGACGTGTTGCGGGTCTCGACGTAGACCGTGGTAGCGGCACCGGGAGGCAGAAAGAACACGTTACTGGTGTAGAGATTCCCGCCGAGCAGGTTCTGGCCGCATCCTGATACCAGAGTAGTCAGCAGAACGAGAACGCCGGCGCGGTGCATGACTGACCTCCACTCAGCGGTGCCCACCATCGAACGACTCCTCTTGGCCATCGTTCCATCTCCGCGCCGTGCATCATGTCTCAAGGCTTCCGTGAACTCAAGCGGGCGGAGCGCTCCGCCGGGCTCAATCGTTCGCGGAGCGCCGTAACGTGAGGCTCGTCGTTTCCGACTGGCACAGGCCTCCGCAATTGCTGCGGATGGTCTTGGTGGCGATCACGCCATCGCGATTGACGATGGTCCAGCCTCGAATCGGCAGGCCTCGCTGGTCGAAGTCCCGAAAGTGCCCGGCATTGAACGCCCGGGTGGGCGAGCCGTCTCTCACCGGGCCGTATTATTTCCTGCTCGGACAGGCCCATAGCGTCCTTGGGAACCGGGACCTCGCGGATCAGGCGGCCCGGCGGGCGATCGACGAGGCGCGGCGGAGTGACGACCGGGCAACGATGGGCCGGGCCCAGACCGTGCTGACCCGGGAAGCGCACTGGCTCGGACGACCGATCGAGGGGATCCGCCATGGCCGGCGCGCCGTCCGCCTGCTCGAGAAGGCCAACGATCTGCACTGGCTGGGAATCGCCCACTGGCTCATCGGCCGCCACTACTACCTCATGGGGGAGTTCGAAGCCGCCCTGGCGGCTGCGGATCGGGCTCGGGTGATCGGCGAGTCGAACGAGGACCTGCGGCTCCAGAGTCACGTCGCCTGCACGACGGGGGAACTGCTCGCCGTGCGCGGCGACTGGGAGGCCGGGATCGCGCTGTGCACGTGGGGGTTCGAGATCTCCCCCGATCCCCTCAACACGGCCAACGCGCTCGGACATCTCGGCTCGGCGTATCTCGAGGCCGGAGATCCGGGCCGGTCAATCCCGTTCCTCGAGCAGGCGGTGGAACAGTTCGGGCAATTCCGCGGGGGCCAGGCGCGCGGCTGGTACACCATGCTGCTCGGCGCGGCCCGTCTCGCGAAGGGCGACGTCACCGAGGCGCGCGTCCAGACGCTGGCGGCGGTGGAGATCTTGAAGTTCGCGCAATATCAACGCGGTCTCGGCTGGGCCCAGCGCACCCTCGGCCGCCTCGCCCTACACGACGGCGCTGTCGGAGAGGCCGAAGCCCGCCTGCGAGAGGCCCTCATGATCTTTTCCGGGATCTCGGCGCGCTTCGAAGTGGGGCGCACGCACCTGGCCCTGGCCGAGCTCGCTTATCTGGGCGGAGATGCGAACGGAGCGAAGCGATACCTGGACGACGCGCACCGGGTCTTCTGCGCGCTGGCCGTTCCGCGGTACATCGAGCGAACCGAGCGTATAGCGGACCAGTTCGGCGTGCGAGTGCCGAAGACGGCACCCGCTGGGACACGCGAGCGAATGCGCCGCCGCCGCGAGCAGCGTCGCGCCTCCTGACTCTCCCCGCGCTCCCCGCCTGGCTGCTCCTGTCGCTGATGTCCATGGCGCTGGTGGGGACGGCCGACTTGCTCCTGCGGCGCGCCACGCTGCGCGGCGTCGCGCCCGCCTCGTTCATGGTGCTGTAGTCCTGGTTCTTCGGGCCCACCGCGCTCGCGTGGACCGTCGTGACGGGCAGCGTGGGGTGGAGTCGCGGCGTCCTCTTCGGGCCGGTGGCGGGCGTGCTGGCCTTCGTGGCGACCGATGCGTTCTTGCGCAGCCTGCAGGCTCCGGGCGCTCAAGTCGGCGTGAACGCGGCGATCTACCGCCTGAATCTAGCCGTGGCCGCGGTCCTGGCCATCGTCGGGCTGGGCGAAGCCATCACCACGGCCAAGATCGACGGGCTAAGCCTGGCCGTGGTCGCGGTTCTGCTGCTCAGCGAGATCTCGCCCCGCCGCGCGGCGAGAGTCCCCGGAGGAGTGACCTGGGCGGCGTTGGCCATGGTCGCTTTCGGCGCCGTCTTCTTCCTGTACAAGGCCTCATCGCCGCCGTCCTCCGCCGTGCTGGCGTTCTCCCGCTAGGATCGAGTCTTCTCTTGTCAGCCTGTGCCAACTGTGCTATTCATGTGTTTAGTGCCAGGTCCAGTAGCTGGTTGACCGTTGCAGCCTAGATACAGTAGCCTTCGTGGCAAGCGAAGCCGCCGGGGGTCGTCCATGAATTTCGGGAAGCGAGAGCCTAGGATCGACGCAAAGTTCGCGGCAAAGCGGCGTGCTTGGGCACAGCAACCCGCCATCCTTCGTACATCGCATCGAATTTACGAAGGAGATGGCCGTTTGATGGAGCACTTGGGTGCCGAGCCGCTTGTCCATTTGGTTGTAACCTCGCCGCCCTATTGGAATCTCAAGGAGTATCCCGATCGTCCAGGCTCGCAGTTGGGCAACGTGAACGATTATCGGGAGTTTCTCACCGAGCTCGCGAACGTTTGGCATCGGTGCTTTCAACTTCTTGTCCCCGGCGGCCGCCTGTGTATTGTTGTTGGAGACATATGCCTTTCGCGCCGCAAAGCTGGCCGTCACTCAGTAGTACCGCTGCACGCTGATATCTCTCGCCAATGCACCGATTTCGGGTTCGACTACTTGAGTCCGATCCTCTGGTACAAGATTGCCAATGCTGCGACCGAAGTCGAAGGAAACGGATCAGCGTTCCTTGGCAAGCCGTACGAGCCAAACGCGGTGATCAAAAACGACGTCGAATACATCCTTATATTCAGGAAGCCTGGTGCCTACCGGGCGCCGACCGCCGAGCAGCGTCTTCTCAGTATCATCGAGCGTGACGACCATGATCGCTGGTTCCGACAAGTGTGGACCGACGTGCCCGGGCAAATGAGGCTGACGGGCCACCCGGCTCCGTATCCGAAGGAACTCGCGTTCCGCCTCGTGAGTATGTTTTCGTTTGTCGGTGACCTCGTTCTCGATCCGTTCTGGGGTACCGGTACGACTACGGCAGCCGCGATGGATGCGTACCGCTGCAGCGTCGGCTACGAGATCGAGCCTCAGTATCTTGCGATTGGTCACGCTAGGTTCAGCCAGGCTGACAGCGCAGCGACTATCGAGTTTGTAACACGCGACGGTCGTGTGGGTGAGCCAAGGGCTTCCTATCGTCGCGCGCGGGCAGTAGAAGTGCCTCGATAGTGTCGGCGCCCGAGAAGATTGTCGGGCATCTTCGCGAATCTGGATACCATCCTCGTTCAAGTGTTCATGGCCGGATCTTGTGTGAGTTCGTACTCGAGGATCTTTTGGCGATTTGTCCGAAGATTGCTGAGGACGCCGCGGCCGGGCATCTCGTCTACGATCTGCAGCGAAAGGTGATAGTCGCAGGAAGTGAATGGAACGTCGACCTCGTTCTCGGCCCTCCTCCCCGTGGCGCGGTAAAGGTCGTTTCAGCCAAGGGCATCGAGAAGGTACCACCAGCGACGATTCGCATCGCGATCGAGGCCAAAACGGTAATGACGGAACACGGGAAGGCTCGTCGCAATCGCCAGCGCGATCTGGATTCTTTTCACCAGTTCCTACATCGTTACGACCCCGATACCGTTGCGGCAGGACTTACGGTGGTCAATATGGCCGACCGCTTCAGATCGCCTCTCAGACCCGAAGCAAGTATTCACCGAAATGTTAGAACGCTGGTCCAGGAGACTCTGGTGCTTCTCCGGTCACTTCCACAACGTTCTGCCCGGGGCGACACTCCTGGTCTTGAGGCGAACGCGGCGATCGTCGTGCGCCACGACAACATCGCACTTGGTGCGTCGACCCTGGTCACCGCCGCGCCGGCGCCCCAAGTGGGCGATCCGCTTCACTACGATTCATTTCTGCGACGGATCTGCGACAGCTACGTCCAGCGGTGGTCAGCCGGGAGGAGAGGCACTTCCGGTTAGACCGCAACAGCACTCCAGGGCCTGTCATGGAGGTCGGTGGGGATGAGCGAGCAGGGCCAGTTGCTCAAGCGTCCGGCCCGCGGTAGTCTCACGGGCCGTGAAGATCCTCTTCTTCGACGACTTCAAGCTCGGTGTGCTCCAGGGCGACGCGGTGATCGACGTGTCGTCAGCGGTGCGCGACATCCCCCACACCGGCCCCCACAACCTCATCAGCGGCTTGATCGAGCGGTTCGCCGATTACCGGTGGCGGCTCGAGGAAGCGGCCGGCAAGGGGGCGGGGGTGCCGGTCGGTCGGGTGAGGATCCGGCCGCCGCTGCCCAAGCCCTCCAACATCGTGGCCATGGCCGTGAACTACATGGAGGATGGGACGCGGGCCGAGCCCGCGCCGATCAACGCGTTCCTCAAATCGCCCAGCGCCGTCATCGGTGACGGCGACACGATGGTGCTACCCGACGTCCCCGCCACCATCTTCGAGGGCGAAGCGGAGGTGGCGGTCGTCATCGGCAAGCGGGCGTCCCACGTCAGCGCGGCCCGGGCCATGGATCACGTCTTCGGCTACGTGAACTTCGTCGACGGCTCGGCCCGTGGCCTGCCTCCCAGCGGCAACACCTTCTATCAGATGAAGTCGCGCGACACGTTCGCCCCCCTGGGCCCCTGGTTGGTGACCGCCGACGAGGTGCCCGATCCCCACGCGCTGCAGGTGCGGCTCTGGGTGAACGGGACCCTCAAGCAGAACTTCAATACCAGCGACATGGCCCACAAGATTCCCCGGTGCATCGAGTGGGTCAGCTCGATCCACGCCCTGGAGCCGGGCGACGTGCTGGCCAGCGGCACCAACCATCGCGGGCTCAGCGCCTTTCAGAACGGCGATCTGATCGAGCTGGAGACGGAGGGCCTGGGTCGGCTCCGGGTGCAGGTCCGGGACGACCTCAAGCGCACCTGGGCCCGTGAGACCCGGCTGGAGCGCCAGCAGAAGGGGCTGGAGGGCACGACGCCGCAGTTGGCGGGCAAGCACACGCCGCCGCCGCGCTGAGCCCGACCGCGCGCGGCGGGCTCAGTTCTGGCCCACCCACGACGCGTCGGCGACCTCGCGCCAGCGGGCGCGGATCCGCTCGAACTCCTCCGGGGGCAGCACGCCGGCCCGCAGCAACGCCGCGTTGTGCTGCCAGCGCTCCGGCCTGGTAGTGCCGACGATGGCCGTGTGGACGCCGGGCACGCTCAGCGTGAAGCGCAGCGCGGTGGCCACTGCGGTGTCGGCCTCGCCCCGCAAGAACGGGTAATCGAGCGCGCGGAGACGCGACCAGTACACCCGGTAGTAAGGCTCGCCCGGCTTGCGTCGGTACTGCCAGGCGACGTTGGCCAGGGGACGCTTGGCGATCAGGCCGATCTCGCCCCGCCGCGCCAGCGGCAGGAGCAGATCGATCCCCTCCTGATCGGCGATGCTGACTGAGGTCTGCAACGTGTCGAAGCGGCCGCACTCCAGCGCGTACCGGGCCGACGTGCCGTCGCCGCTGTAGCCGATGTATCGGGCCCAGCCCCGCTCGCGCGCCTGCTCGAGGGCCAGGATGGCGTCGCCCTGCTTGAGGTCGGCGAGCGAGCAGGTGTGGAGCTGGATGAGATCGACGTAGTCGGTGCCGAGCCGGTGCAGGCTCCGCGAAATGCTGGCCAGCAGCGAGCGTGGCCGCCAGTCCCCAGGCCCCCAGGCCCGGCCATGGCCGCACTTGGTGAAGAGGTAGAACTCGTGCCGTCGCGAGGCGATCGCCTGCCCGATGAGCGCCTCGCTGTCCTCGTAACACTCGGCCGTGTCGATCACGTTGAGCCCGGCGTCCAGCGCGCTGCCCAGCAGCCGCGCGACGGTGCGGTCGCTCGCGCCCTGAGAGCCGATCTCCGAGCCACCGAAGCCGAGGATGCTGACCTCCATGTCTGTCTTGCCGAGGCGACGGCGCTCCATGCGTCAACGCTCGCCGTGCGGCAGCCGCCGGACGCAGACGTCCAGGTGAGGGGGAAAGTACTTGCTCATGGCCCGTCCTGGGGGGAGTATCCCACGCAGGCGCGATGATCGAGCGACGATCGTTCGGACGCACCGGCCACCTCAGCAGCGTGACGCTCTTCGGCGCCGCCGCGCTGGCCCAGGCCAGCCAGGCCGAGGCCGACCGCGCGCTGGAGTTGCTGCTGCGCTACGGCGTCAACCACATTGACACCGCGGCCCGGTACGGCGACTCTGAGCTGCGCATCGGCCCGTGGACGGCGCGCCACCGGAAGGATTTCTTCCTCGCCACGAAGACCGGCAAGCGGAGCGCCGCCGAGGCCCGCGAGGAGATCCACCGCTCGCTCGAGCGGTTGCGCGTCGACCACGTCGACCTGATCCAGCTCCACTCGCTGGGCCACCCCGACGACTGGGAGCAGGCCGTGGGCCCCGACGGCGCGCTGGAGGCCGCCGTCGAAGCCCGGCAGCAGGGCCTCGTGCGCTTCATCGGCGTCACTGGCCACGGCTGGACGATCGCCGCCATGCACAAGCGCAGCCTGGCGCGCTTCGACTTCGACTCCATCCTGCTGCCCTACAACTTTTTCATGGCCCAGAGCGAGCGCTATCGGCGGAACGTCGAGGAGGTGCTCGGCATCTGCCGGGAGCGGAACGTCGCCGTCCAGATCATCAAGTCCATCGCCCGCGGGCCGTGGGCCACCGCCGCCCGGACCCACGCGACGTGGTACCAGCCCTTCGAGGAGCAGGCGGACATCGATCGGGCCGTGCACTGGGCCCTTGGGCTGCCCGGGGTGTTCATCAACACGGTCGGCGACCTCGCGCTGCTGCCCAGAGTCCTCGACGCCGCCAGCCGTTTCGAACACCGTCCCCTCGACGAGGAGATGGCGGCCATGCTCGACGCGCAGCGGGTGACCTCGCTGTTCGGCCTGCCGACCTGACGGTCCGCGCCCGGCTTACGATCCATGCGCATCGCCACCTGGAACGTCAACTCGCTGAGGGCGCGAATCGACAAGGTCCTCTGGTGGCTGGAGCGCGCCCGGCCCGACGTGCTCCTGATGCAGGAGACGAAGCTTGCCGATGCCGACGCGCCGGCCGAGGCCTTCGACAACGCCGGTTACCGACTGGTCCACCACGGCGAGGGCCGCTGGAACGGTGTGGCGATCGCCAGCCGCGTCGGCCTCGCCGACGTGGTGACCAACTTCGGAGAGCCGCTGCGTCCTCCGGCCACCCCGGACGTCTCCGATGACGAGCCATTGGCCGAGGCGCGGATGGTGGCGGCGATCTGCGGCAACATCCGGGTGGTGAGCCTCTACGCGCCGAACGGCCGGGTCGTGGGCTCCCCCTCCTACCAGGCCAAGCTCACGTGGTTCGACCGCCTGGCCCGGTGGCTGGCCGAGACCTGCGATCCGAAGGAGCCGCTGGTCCTGGGCGGCGACTTCAACGTCGCGCCCGAGGACGTGGACGTCTGGGACCCCGCGGCCTGCCACGGAGGGACGCACGTCTCCGAGCCCGAGCGGCGCGCGTTCGACCGGCTCCGTCGCTGGGGGCTCACCGACGCCTACCGGCTGCATTGCCGGGAGGCCGGCCGGTACACGTGGTGGGACTATCGCGCCGGCAACTTCCACCGGAACATCGGCATGCGCATCGACCACCTGCTCGTCAGCGCCTCCCTCGCCGAACGGACGCGGTGGGTGGAGATCGACCGTGAGGCCCGCAAAGGCAAGCCACTGCCGTCGGACCACGCCCCGCTCGTCCTCGACCTCGACGAGCCGGGATTGCCGTTCGACGCCGGCTGGTCGAGCGCCGAAGGGCGCATCGCCGCGCGACGCGCGCGCTGAGCAGTCGGAACGCCGAATCGAGGAGACGACGATGAAGATCACCCACGTCACCACGCGCGTGCTCCGCACTCCGGCCGACAACCCGCTGGTCGTCGGCCTGCCCGCGCCCACGGAGACGCGCGAGTTCGTGACCGTGGAGCTGGGCACCGATCAGGGCCTGGTCGGCCTGGGCCTGACGTTCTTCGGCGGCGCGCTGACGCCGGCGCTCAAGGCGGCGGTGGACGGCCTCGCCGGGCTCACCCTCGGCGAGGATCCAACACGGGTGGAGGCCATCGCGGCCAAGCTCCGGCGCGCCGCGGGTGGCGCGGGCCCCGGCGGGGTCTTCACGCTGGCGCTGGCCGCCATCGACATCGCCTGCTGGGATCTCCGCGGCAAGGCGGTGGGGCAGTCGGTATGCGCGCTGCTCGGTGGCCTGCGTGAGCGCGTGCCGACCTACGCCAGCGGCGCTCTCACGCGCCCGCACCCGGTGGACTACCTGGCCAAGGCCGGACCGCGGCTGCGAGATATGGGCTTCAGCCAGATGAAGATGCAGTGCGGGAGCGAACCCACCGTGGCGGCCTCCCTCGAGCGTGTGCGCGTCATGCGCGAGGCCATCGGCCCCGACGTCGAGCTTATGTGCGACATCAACCAGCTCTGGAGCGTGAACCACGCCATCGAGGTCGGGCGCCGGCTCGAGCCCTACCATCTCTTCTGGCTCGAGGATCCCACGGTCCACGACGATTACCCCGGCCTGGCCCGCATTGCCGACGCGCTCACCACGCCGATTGCGGCCGGCGAGTACCACTACGGCATCGTCCCGTTCCGCCACCTGCTGGAGGCGCGATCGATCGACATCGTGATGATCGATCTCCTGCGCGTGGGGGGCATCACGCAGTGGATGAAGGTGGCCGGCCTGGCCGAGGCCTTCAACCTGCCGGTGGTGAGCCACCTCGT
>JBOHPP010000268.1:0-8873 GCA_050731755.1 Candidatus Rokuibacteriota bacterium
CCGGAAACGGTGAGCGATCTGGTCCGCCTGCTCACCGCCTGCTGCTGACCCTGAGGAGAGTGAAATGAGCGAGGACATCCGGGCGACCGTGAGAGACAAGTACGGGAAGGCCGCGCTGCGCGTCACCCAGGGCGCCGGCGGCTGTTGCGGAGCGACGCCTGATGCGTGCGACCCCATCAGCGCCGACCTGTACGCGGCGGAGGAGACCGCGGGGCTGCCGGCGGCGGCGGTGCAGGCCTCGCTCGGCTGCGGCAATCCCACCGCCCTGGCCCGGCTGGGGGCCGGCGAGACCGTGCTCGACCTGGGGTCGGGCGGGGGAATCGACGTGCTGCTGTCCGCCGGGCGGGTGGGGCCCACGGGGAAAGCCTATGGGCTCGATATGACCGACGAGATGCTGGCGCTGGCCCGGGACAACGCCGCCCGGGCCGGCGTCACCAACGTCGACTTCCTCAAGGGGCACATCGAGGAGATCCCGCTGCCCAGCGCCGCCGTCGACGTGGTGATCTCCAACTGTGTCATCAACCTCTCGCCCGACAAGGACCGCGTCCTCACCGAAGCCTTCCGGGTGCTCAAGCCCGGGGGGCGCTTTGCGGTGTCCGACGTGGTGGTTCGGGGTCCGGTGCCTGACGAGATCCGCCGCAGCGTCGAGCTGTGGATCGGGTGCATCGCCGGAGCGCTGGACGAGAGCGAGTACCGGGCCAAGCTGGCCCGGGCCGGCTTCGTGGACATCGACGTGGAGCCCACGCGGGTCTATCGCGTGGCCGACGCCCGCGAGGCCCTGACCGCCGCCGGGATCGACGCCGACGGGATCGCTCCGCTGGTGGACGGGCGCTTCATGAGCGCCTTCGTCCGCGCCCGCAAGCCTGGCGGACCCGGCGACGGCGTGGCCATCGCGCCCCGCGTGCACGTGCACATGACGGTCGCCGATCTGGCGAAGAGCCGCGCCTTCTACGAGAGCTTCTTCGGCGTGGTGCCGGTGAAGGTCAAGCCCGGCTACCTGAAGTTCCTGCCGCCCTGGGGGCCGCTCAACCTGGCCCTTTCCGAAGGTCGCCGCGCCGGGGACGGCGGTCGCGTGGATCACCTGGGCCTCCAGCTCCGCTCGCCGGAGGACGTCGTGCGCGAGCTGGCGCGCGTCAAGGCCGCGGGGCTGTCGGTCCGCGAGGAGTTCGGCGTGGACTGCTGCCACGCCAATCAGGACAAGTTCTGGGTCGAGGACCCCGACGGCGTGGAGTGGGAGGTGTATGTCCTCAACCACGATCTCGAGGACGAGCGCCCGGCGGATCGCCCGGTGCGCGAAGTCGACGTCCGGGCGTCCGGCTCGTGCTGCGGGCCGTCGACGCCGTGACGCGGGGCGAGGGGGGCGCGGCCACCGCGCCGACGGTCCCCGTCGAAGTCGTGAGCTGGGTCACGAAGTTCACCGGGGGCGACGGCACGGGCCGGCAGATGTTTCCCGAGCCGCTCGCCCCCGGCGCCACCGTGCGCTCGGTGCTGAGCGCGCTCTCCGGCCGATTCCCCGAGCTGCAAGCGGCGCTCTGGCACGGGGCGGACATCGGCGAGCACATCGAGGTGCTGGTGAACGACGCCGTGCTGGGGATCAGCTACACGCTGGACTCGCCGCTGCGTCCCGGGGACCGTATCACCCTCCTCGGCCAGTACATGGGGGGGTGAGCGCCCGGACCGATGGCGACCTACCAGATCGTCACCTGGCGCGGAATTCCCGCCAGCGTCGAGGCGCGCGACGGCGGGGGAACGGTCACCCGCGAGCTGTCCGAGCGCTTCCAGATGCTGATCGACTCGGCGGCGATGCAGCTCGGCCTGCACGACTCCGACGCGTACATCGCGGAGTGGGGGCGGAGCGAACCTGTCGAGCGGACGGGCTCCGCCGCCGAGGTCGCTGACGCCCTCGTCGCCGAGCTGGAGCAACGCTTCCCGGAGTTCATCGGCCAGGCCTTCCGTCATTGAACGCCGCCGCGGGAAGATTCAGAATCTCCACCGGCTCCACGGGGTCGGCCAGCGCGAACGTGAAGACTTTCGAGTAGAAGTAGAGCTCTGCGTCCAGCGAGCGTTTGATGTTCTTGGCCTGGCGAAACCCGTGCTGTTCGCCTTCGTAGGCCAGGTAGGCCACCGGCACCCCTTTGGCGCGCACCGCCTGGAACATCGTCTCCGACTGATCCGGGGGCACCACTTTGTCCTCCAGGCCCTGGAACAGGATCATGGGGCAGGTCAGGCGCCTGGAGAAGTGGATCGGCGAGCGCTCCACGTACAGGTGGCGCTGCTCGGGATACGGACCGACCAGGCGATCGAGGTAGCGCGACTCGAACTTGTGCGTGCTCTTGGCCAACGCCTCGAGGTCGCTGACGCCGAAGTAACTGGCGCCAGCCTTGAACAGGTCTCGAAAGGTCAGGGCCGCCAGGGTGGTGTAGCCGCCCGCGCTGCCGCCGCGGATGATGAGCCGGTCGGGGTCGGCATCGCCGCGACGCACCAGATACCGCGCGGCGCTCAGGCAATCGTCTACGTCCACGATGCCCCACCGGCCATGGAGGCGCTCGCGGTAGGCGCGGCCATAGCCGGTGCTGCCTCCGTAGTTCACATCGAGCACGGCAAAGCCTCGGCTGGTCCAGTATTGGGTGGTCAGGTTCAGCGTCGACGAGGCGGCCCCGGTGGGTCCACCGTGACTGATGACGATCAGGGGCGGCTTCTCCCCGGGCGGTGCGGCGAAGTCGGGGTTGCCCGGCGGATAGAAGAACGCGTACCCGGTCAGCCCGCCTTCCGTCGGAAAGGCGAGGGTCTCGGGCTTCGAGAGGAACGCGGGATCGATCGTCACCTGGCTCGAACGGCGCAGCACGCCGAGCTGTCCGGACGTGAGATTCATCCGAACCACCGCCATCGGCTCGGTGGGTGAGCCGGCGAGGAACACGGCGGCGCCCGGCATCGCCCGCACGTCGGAAAAGAGGGAGTACGGAGTCGAGATCTCGCTCAGTTGCCGCGTACGGGTGTCCAGCGTGGCCAGGTGGCCTTCGCCGTTCCGGATGAACGAGCACACGATGCGGTCGGCCGACTCGAAGGCGTACATCGACATGCGGAAGACCCACTGGGGAAGGCCGAACTCGGCGTCAGCCGGGTAAACCGGTTCGTCATTCTGGCCATCGCCGCGGAGACGGCGGAGATTCCACCAGCCGGTGCGGTCGGAGACGAAATACAGCGTCCCGTCGGGCGACCACTCGGGCTGGAAGATCGATTCGCTCGGCCCGCCGGCCACGCGGTGCGCGTCGCCGAGCCCGCCGTCGCGGTCCACGGCCGCCATCCAGAGCTCGGTCCCGTCCCATGGCATGTTGGGGTGGTTCCAGGCCAGCCAGGCCAGGCGCCCTCCATCGGGACTGAGCCGCGGCGTCGAATAGAAGTCATGGCCTCCGACGAGCACCCGGCCACCCGGCGCGTCGCCGGGCCCGGTCAGGTTCAGGCCCACGATGGTGTTCACCGCTTCGCCTGTGCCGGTGTGATCTTCGCGCACGCAGAACATCAGTCCGCGCCGCCGATCGATCACGCCGTCCGCGTACCGGAGGTCGACGGCCGGGGTGATCGGCCGCGGCGCGGCACCGGGCGAGAGACGATAGAGGCGCTGATCCCGGAAGTGAGAGACGTACACGCCGCGGTTGTCGAGGACGTACGCGCCACCCCCGTACTCGTGGACGCGGGTTCGCACGTTGAACGGAGGCGGTGTCATGTCGACGGTGCGGCCGTCGGACGAGCGCCTCACCAGAACCACGCGTCCCGCGTCGGCTGGGCGCATTTCGAGCCAATAGAGGTCGTCCCCATCGCTCCCGAGTCCGCTCAACGTGATCGTCTCGGCAACGATCAGATCCGAGGTGACCGGTGATTTCCACGATCCGTACGGCGCGATGTGCTGGGCCATGGCGGTGCCTTCTCGGACTGGCGAGCGAGACTACCGTGTCCCACTGCCCCGAGCAAGAGTGCGGTACGATCTCGGCTGGACGGTGGACGGGCGCGGCACTCGCGCGGAGGTGACGCGATGGCGACGATCGACGAGTTGGCCTTCCTCGATGCGACGGCCCAGGCCGAGCTGGTGCGCACCCAGCAGGTGAAGCCGCTGGAGCTGGTGGACGCGGCCATCGCGCGGATCGAGTCGCTCAATCCCCGGCTCAACGCGGTGGTGGCCCCCATGTACGACGAGGCGCGGCGGCGGGCCCAGGGCGAGCTGCGCGGACCCTTCGCCGGCGTGCCGTTTCTGTTGAAGGACCTGCTCGCCGAGTACGCGGGCACGCCGCTGACCGAGGGCTCTCGCTTCCTGGCCGGCCACTACACCGCGGCGCAGGACAGCGAGCTGGTGGCGCGGTACAAGCGCGCCGGGCTCGTCGTGCTGGGCAAGACCAACACCCCCGAATTCGGCATCCTGCCGACCACGGAGCCGCGGCTGTTCGGGCCCGCCCGAAACCCGTGGGATCCGACGCGGACGCCCGGCGGCTCGAGTGGCGGCTCGGCGGCGGCGGTCGCGGCCGGGATGGTGCCGATGGCCCACGCCAACGACGGCGGGGGATCGATCCGCATCCCGGCCGCCTGCTGCGGCCTCTTCGGTCTCAAGCCCACGCGCGCCCGCAACCCGATGGGACCGCACTACGGCGATCTCTTCTGCGGCCTGGTCGCCGAGCACGCGGTGACCCGCTCGGTACGCGACAGCGCGGCGTTGCTCGACGCAACCGCCGGCCCCGACCCCGGCGACCCCTACTGGGCGCCGCCGCCGGCGCGGCCGTTCGTCCGCGAGGTCGGTGCCGACCCCGGACGCCTGCGCATCGCCGTGAGCACCGCGGCGGGAAACGGCGCGCCGGTCCACGCCGACTGCGTGGCGGCCGTCGAGGACGCGGCCCGGCTGGCGTCTTCGCTCGGCCACGAGGTGACGCAGGCCGCGCCGGTGATCGAGGGCGACGTGATGACGAACGCGTTCATCACCCTGTGGTCGGCCGGCTGCGCCTGGGGGATCGACGACTGGACGCGCCGGACCGGACGGGGGCCCTCGGCGGACGACGTCGAGCCGCTGACGGGAATCCTCGCCGAGATGGGACGGCGGCGGACGGCGGCCGACATGCTGCTCGCCATCCAGGATCTCCAGCGCATCAGCCGCGTCGTCGCCGGCTTCTTCGCTCAGTACGACGTGTGGCTGACGCCGACCCTGGCCGAGCCGCCCCTGCCGCTGGGAAGCTTCGAAGATCCCGATGATCCGCTCCACGGGCTGCGCCGCTCGGCGCTGTTCGTCCCGTTCACGCCCATCGCCAACGCGACCGGCCAGCCCGCCATGTCGGTGCCGCTCTTCTGGAACGCCGACGGCTTGCCCATCGGCACGCACTGGGTCGGACGGTTCGGTGACGAAGCCACCCTCTTCCGGCTCGCCGCCCAGCTCGAAACGGCCCGTCCCTGGACCCAGCGCCGTCCGCCCCTGGCCGGATGAGGGGCGGCGTGACTACGTGCTGGTCGTCCCCGGGCGCCGCCCTGGCCAGCGTGGGGCATAGACCAACGAGAACGCCTGCAGCGCGGCCAGCCACGCCGCGAAGATCAGGGCGTGACGCACGTGGTTGAGGTTGCCCCACTGCGTCGCCATCGCTACCGCCTCCGAATCGGAGAGGTCGGCCGGGCGCATCAGTGTAATCATCGTCGGAATGAAGTATGAGAAGGTGAAGACTCTGTCCGCCGCGGCGGCGAGTGCGGAGCCGAGCCACGACGCCCGTAGGGCACCCTGGGCGCGCCAGCCGGCGATCAGATTCGCCAGGGTCAGCAGAGTCAGTGGCACCGTGGACACCAAGACCCAGAACTTCAGCCCCGTGTTCGCTTCGCGAGCGGCCTCGGCATTCCAGCGATAACCGGCGTCCGGCGAGTAGCTGAGCCACTGGGGGACGACGATCCGTGACCCGTACAGTCCGGCGCCGAACGCGATGCCAAGATTGATGACGAACAGCCAGAGCACGAGTCTGGCGACGGAGTCTGTCAACCGGGTGGCCTCAGATTCGTTGACGCATCCGAGCCGTGATCAGCCGGCCGCAGGAGCAGGGCCGCGAATGCCGCCCGGGCAGCACTGTCAATCGGACGGCCCTCCGCTTGACACCAGCGGGCCAGGACATCGACGTCGACATCGACCCGCCGGGCGGGTTTGCCGGCCGCTGCCATCTCAACCAGAGTCTTCTGAGCGCCGGCGAGCCATTGCTCGTAGGAGTCGTCGAGTTTGTCACGGTCCGACGCGATCTCCCGCAGACGGGACCATTGATCCCTGCTGTACCACGCGATCCCCGCACCGAGGTGACCGTCGGTCAAGACCGAAAGACTATCGCGTCGGAGCGGCCCCTGGCAACCCGGACCGATCAGCCTGCGATGGCGAATCACCGTCGCCGATTCGATATCGTCCTATCTCCAGATCTCGAGCTGCGCGGGCACGAGGTCTGGCTGCGTGCGTGATAGACTGGGCTCGGCATGGGTGAGATGCGGGCTGCCATTCTCGTCGAGAACCCACGCACCGGCGCGCGATCAGCGGAGTTGATCGCGATTGCTGACACGGGCGCCACGCTGACCATGCTTCCCTCCGGGGTGCTCCGTCACATCGGGATCGAGCCGACCGGACGAGTACCCGTCGTCCTCGCCGACGGCCGGCGAGCGCACCGAGAGGTTGGAAGTGCGGTGATCGCGATCGATGGCGAGTCGACGTCGTGCCGCGTGCCGCCTCGTGCGAACCGATTTTCTCCTCTTATGACGTCCGTGACCTCTCGGTGAGCCGCGCGATCTCTCCGAAGCTGGTCGAGGACACCGCCCGCGAGCTGATGGCCCGGGCGGCCATCGACATCCCGCCCGACTACCGGCAGGGCGTCGAGCGCGCGCGCGACCGGGAGCGGAGCAAGCTCGCGCGGTTCGTGCTCACCGAGATGCTGGCCAACTGGGACCTGGCCACGGCCGAGCGCCGCCCCATGTGCGCCGACACCGGATTGCCACGCTACTACGTCCGCGTCGGCAACGAGGCGGCCATCGAGGGCGGCTTCGTGGCCCTCGAGCGCGCCCTGCGCCAGGCCACCGCGGAGGCCACCGCCACCATTCCCTTGCGCCCGAACCGCGTTCATCCGCTCACCCGCGTGGACCACAACAACAACGTCGGGGAGCACGCGCCGGAGATCAGCTACGCGTTCGAGCCCGGCCGGGACTTCATCGACCTCACCACCGTCCACAAGGGCGGCCTCTTCGGCACCGACTACCGGATGCTCTTCCCGACAGACGGCGTGGGTGGGATCAAGCGCTTTTTCATCGACACGCTCGTCCAGTTCGGGCGCCGGGGCCTGGCCTGCCAGCCGGCCATCGTGGGCATCGGGCTGGGCGGGTCGAAGGACACCTGCATGCGGCTCGGCAAGGAGGCGGCCTGCCTGCGCACCGTCGGCACGCGCAACCCGGATCCCGCCGTCGCGCGGCTAGAGGATGAGCTCACCGAGCTGGGCAACCACGTCGGCATCGGCGCCATGGGATTCGCCGGCACCTCGCTGGTCGTGGCCACGAACATCGAGGTCGCCTACACCCACACCGGCGGCATGCCCATCGCCATGCACGCCTTCTGCCTGTCGTCCCGCCGGGCCACCGCCCGCGTCCATCCCGACGGTCGGGTGGAGTTCCGCACCGACCCTCTGTGGTTCACCGACTACTACCGGCGTACCGGGATCGACTGGCCATGACCACGCAGCCGGGTGGCGCCTCGAACAGGCCACCCACGGAGCGAGCCTGGCTGACGGACCCCGCTCCAATAACCCGGCTAGATGATGTCGCCATGGATGAGGTCCGCCTGTCCACGCCCGTGAGCGATGCCGACCTGGCCCGCCTCAAGCTCGGCGACGTCGTGTACCTCGACGGCGTCGTCTACACCGCGCGGGAGGGCGTGTACCGCAAGGTCGTCGAGCAAGGCCAGGGGCTACCCGACAGCGTGCGGCAGCTGACCAACGTGAACTTCCATTGCTCGCCGGCGGCGGCGGTGCGGCCCGACGGCACCTACGCCGTGGAGGCCGTCACGGCCACGGCCTCCTTTCGGTTCGGCCGGTCCATGGCCCGCTGGTTCGAGCGCTCGGGCGCCCGGGTGATCGTGGGCAAGGCGGGACTCACCGAGCTGGCCTATCGCGAGTGGTTCGTCCCCCACGGCGCCGTCTACCTCACGACCGTCGGCTACGGCCTGGGCGCCGCCTACGGCAAATGCATCCGGGGCGTGCGTGAGGTCCACTGGCTCCAGGAGCTCGGGATCGCGCAGGCGCTTTGGGTCCTCGAGGTCGAGCGTCTCGGACCGTTCCTGGTGGAAGGCGACCGCGCCGGCCGGAGCCTCTTCGCGGTGGCCAACCGCGAGATCACCCAGCGCCTGAAAGAGGTCTACGCGGGCCTGCCGCCCTACGCGATGAGCCGGTACGGCGAGAGCACGCCAGAGCAGGAGATCGTTTAGGAGGGCCGCTATGGACATCGGCCTCGGTCGGACTTCCGCCAATTTCGCGCCGCTCACCCCCGTCGCCTTCCTGCCCCGCGCCGCCGCCATCCATCCGGAGCGGGTCGGGGTGATCCACGGCGACCGGCGCATCACGTACCGAGAGTTCTCGACGCGGGCCCGCCGCCTGGCCGGGGCGCTGGCCCGTCGCGGGATCGGTCCGGGCGACACCGTGTCGGCCATGCTCCCCAACGTACCGGCGATGCTCGACGCTCATTTCGGGGTACCGATGCTGGGCGCGGTGCTCAACACCATCAACACGCGGCTCGACGCCCGCACCGTCGCCTACATCCTGGAGCACGGCGAGGCGAGAGCCCTCATCACCGACAGGGAGTACGCGGCGGTGGTCGGCCCGGCGCTGGCGGGCCTGGCC
>JBOHPP010000269.1:0-13109 GCA_050731755.1 Candidatus Rokuibacteriota bacterium
CGCGTGCGCCACCAGGGCGAGCCCGTCGCGCTGGTCGCGGCCGAGACGCTCGAGGGCGCGCGGGCGGCCGCCGAGACTATCGAGGTCGAGTACGAGCCGCTGCCCGGTGTTTTCACGGCGGCCGAGGCGCTCGCGGCCGGGGCGCCGCGCGTGCACGAGGCCGGCAACCTGCTCGCCCACTGGCGCGTCGTCCGCGGCGACCTCACGGCGGGCTTCGCGCGGGCGGCCGTGATCGTAGAGGACGAGTACGAGACCCAGTTCGTCGACGCCGCCTACCTCGAGCCCGAATCGGGTGTGGCGTGGATCGATTCCGACGGCGTGATCACGATCCGCGTCTCGACCCAGGTCATCGAGCACTTCCGCGACGTCGCCGAGGTCCTGAACGTGCCCCAGAACCGCGTGCGCGTGATCGGCGCCTACCTGGGCGGCGGCTTCGGCGGCAAGGAGGACGTGACGGTCGAGGTCTACCTGGGGCTGCTCGCGATGAAGACCGGGCGGCCGGTGAAGATGGTGTGGACGCGCCAGGAGTCGCTGCTCGCGCGCGCGAAGCGCCACCCCTACCGGATGCGCTACCGGACGGGTGCGCTGGCCAGCGGCGAGATCGTGGCCCAGCAGGTGGAGCTGCTCGCGGACGCCGGCGCCTACGCGTACCTCTCGGCCCTCGTGCTCCTCTACTCCACGGTGACGGCGGCCGGGCCTTACCGCGTCCCCGCGGTGGAGGTGGAGGCGCGCGTGGCCTACACGAACAACCCGCCGACCAGCGCCATGCGCGGGTTCGGCGCCATGCAGACCACGTTCGGCTACGAGTCGCAGATGGAGCGCGTGGCCCGCGCGCTCGGGCTCGAGCCTGTCCACGTCCGCCAGGTGAACGCGCTGCGCCGCGGCGATACGCTGCCGGTCGGTCAGGTCATGGAGACGCACGTGGCGGTCCCCGAGCTGGCGCGGCAGGCCTGGGACGCCCTCGGCCCCGTCACGCCGCCGCGCGCGCCCCAGGTCAAGGTCGGGCGCGGCCTGGCCTGCAACCTGCAGCCGTACGGACGCATCGTGTGGCTCCACGACTGGTCGAGCGCATGGGTGGGCTTCGAGATGGACGGCAGCCTCGTGGTGCGCTCGGGCGTGCCCGACGTCGGCGGCGGCCAGGCTTCCTCGCTCTGCCAGATCGCGGCCGAGGTGCTCGGCGTCCCGCTCGAGTCGGTGTCCGTCCACATCTCGGACAGCGCGCTCACGCCGCTGGCGGGGACGACGACGGCCAGCCGCCAGCTCTACATGTCCGGTAACGCCGTGCTCAAGGCCGCGCGCGAGCTGCGGGAGCAGATCCTCGGCGTCGCCGCGGCCGCGCTCGCCGCCGACGCCGGGGCCCTCAGCCTGGCCGACGGCGCCGTGCACGCCCCGGACGGGCGCTCGCTTCCGCTGCCCGACGTGCTCCGGCAGTGCGCGCGGGCCGGCGTGGCGCGCAGCCACCTGGCCGTCTATCACGCGCCGGCCGGCGAGCCGGTCGACCTCGCGCGCGGGTCCGGCAAGGTCTTCCCCGACTACACGTTCGGCGCCCACGCGGTCGAGGTGGAGGTCGACACCGAGACGGGCATGGTGCGGGTGATGAAATATGCGGCCGCCCACGACGTGGGCCGCGCCATCAACCCCCAGTCGGTGGAAGGCCAGATCCAGGGTGGCGCGGTGCAGGGGCTGGGCTACGCGCTCATGGAGGAGGTGATCCTCGAGCGGGGGATCAACCTCACGACGTCGTTCGCGAGCTACCTGATTCCGAGCGCGGCCGACGTGGCCGACGTGGCGCCGATCGTGGTCGAGTCGGGCGAGGGGTTGGGTCCCTTCAATGCGCGCGGCATCGGCGAGCCGCCCATCGGGCCGCCGGCGGCCGCCATCGCGAACGCCATCGAGGCCGCGTGCGGCGCGCGGGTCACGCGCTTGCCGATCACCGCCGAGCGCGTGGCCCGCGCGCTCGGCCTCGTGGAGGGCGCGTAAGCGGTGGCGGCCGCCGGGGCGCCGCGCGGGGGCCGGGCTCTCGGGCTCGCGCTCCTGGCCCCGTCGCTGGCCGCGATGGCGCTCTTCGCGGTCGCCCTCGGCGCCCTGTTCCAGTTCAGCCTGCTCGAGTTCATCCCGGGCTCGCTCCGCACCGGCGGCCTCACGGGCAAGAATTTCCAGGCCGTGCTGGCGCCCCAGTACCTGCGCTACATCTGGGACACGATCGTCCTCAGCGTCCTCACCACCGTGCTCACGCTGGTGGCCGCCTACCCGGTGGCCTACGCGCTGGCCCGGGCCCGGTCGGCGCGGCTCCGCTCGCTGCTGCTGGTGCTCACGCTGGCGCCGTTCTTCACGGGGGCCATCGTCCGCACCTATGCCTGGATGCTCGTGCTCGGCAACTCGTTCGTCCGGTGGCCGGTGAAGCTCCTGTTCGAGCCGGAGGGCGTGCTGGTCGGGCTGGTGCACTTCTCGATGCCGACCATGATCCTCATCCTGGCCGCCGCCATCAGCCACATCGATCCCGTCTACGAGCGCGCCGCCGCCAGCCTCGGGGCGCGCCCCGCGCGCGTCTTCTGGCGCGTGACGCTGCCGCTCTCGATGCCCGGCATCGCCTCCGGCTCCCTCGTCGTCTTCGCGTGGACGTTCAGCGCGTTCCCCACGCCAGAGCTGCTGGGCGGTGGGCGGGTGAAGATGATCGCCAACGTGGTCAAGGACCTGGCGCTCGACGCCTTCAACTGGCCGGGCAGCGCGGCCTTCGCGGTGGTGGCGCTGGCGGTGACGTTCGTGCTGCTCGCGGCCGTCAGCCGCTTCCTCGGGCGCGCCGCCGCCGGTGGGGGGCACGCGTGATCGGGCGGCTCGTGGTGATCGCGCTCCTGGCCTTCATGACGCTGCCCACGGTGGTGGTGCTGCTGGCGTCGTTCAACCCGACCGCGATCCTATCGTTCCCGCCCGACGGGCTCTCGCTCCGCTGGTACGAGAACGCGCTCACCTACCCGCAGTTCCGCCGGGCCGCCGTCAACAGCGTGATCGTCACCGCCGCCAGCGCGCTCCTGGCGCTGCCGATCGGGACGGCGGCGGCGCTGGCGCTCGTGCGCCATCCCGTCGCCGCCCGCGGCGTCTGGGCGGCGGTGCTCCTGTCGCCACTCGTCATCCCGGGGGTGGCGGCGGGGCTCGGCTTCCTCATCCTGGCCGCGAAGCTCGGCCTGCTCGCCAACCGCGCGGTGCTGATCGCCGCTCACGTGGTGCTGGTGCTGCCGTTCGTGGTGCGCTCGGTCATGGTGAGCGTCGTCAACCTCGATCCGATGCTCGAGCGGGCGGCCGCCAGCCTGGGGGCCAGCCCCTGGCGGGTGTTCCGCCGGGTGACGCTGCCGCTGCTCCGCCCTGGGCTCTTCGCCGCGCTGCTCTTCGCCGTGATCGTCTCCGTCAACGAGTTCGTCGTCTCACTCTTCGTGTCCAGCCGGGTCACCGAGATCCTGCCGGTGGCAATGTTCACCTACGTGGTGAACTACACGGACCCCACCATGGCGGCCGTGTCCGTGCTCTTCATCGCCGCCACGTTCGTCACCGTGTTCGTGGCCGACCGCTTCCTGCGCCTCTCGCGCGTCTTCCAAATCGACGAGCACCAATGACGCCACGCGCACCTCTCTCAGCCCACCCACGCCGGTCGCGGGCTCGCGGATCCCGCTACGAATGAAGCCCCGCGCATCTGTCCCCGCCCACCCACGAACCGCGCCGGCCTCACGGACCCCGCTCCAATGACCGGCCAGACGGTCGTCGCGCTCGAGGGCGTGAGCAAGGCGTATGGCAGCGTGCGCGCGCTCGACAGCGTCGACCTCGCCGTCTACGAGGGCGAGCTGCTCTCGCTGCTGGGGCCGTCGGGGTGCGGCAAGACCTCCACGCTCAACGTGATCGCGGGGTTCGTCGAGCCCGACCGCGGCCGCGTGCTGATCGACGGCGAGGACGTCACGCATCACCCGGCCTGGCGGCGCGGCCTCGGCGTCGTCTTCCAGTCCTACGCGCTGTTCCCGCACATGACCGTGGCCGAGAACGTCGCCTTCGGCCTGCGCGAGCGCGGCCTGCCGCGCCACCAGGTGGGGCCGCAGGTGGCGGAGGCGCTGCGGCTCGTCCGGCTCCCCGAGGCCAGTCCCCTGCGGCCGTCCCAGCTCTCGGGCGGGATGCAGCAGCGTGTGGCGCTGGCGCGCGCGCTCGTCATCCGGCCGCGCGTGCTGCTGCTGGACGAACCGCTGGCCGCGCTCGACCGGAAGCTGCGCGAGCAGATGCGGGCGGAGCTACGGGAGATCCAGCGCGCCGTCGGGATTACGACGATCTTCGTCACCCACGACCAGCACGAAGCGCTCGGCCTGTCGGACCGGATCGCGGTCATGAGCGCCGGCCGCATCGAGCAGCTCGCCACCCCGCGCGAGGTGTACGAGCAGCCGGCCACCCGCTTCGTGGCCGACTTCATCGGCGCCTCCAGCGTGCTGTCGGCGCGCGCCACCGGCGCGCGGGCGGTGGAGCTGCCGGGCGGGCAGCGCCTCGAGGTGCGCCTGGCCCGCCCGCTCGCGGCGGGGGAGGCCGTCCAGCTCTTGATCCGGCCCGAGCGCGTCGAGCTCGGCGCGACCGGCGCCGGCGCGCTGCCGACGCGAGTCGTGAGCGCGATGTACCTGGGCGACCACACCGAGGTCCGGCTGGAGTTGGCCGGCGGCACGCGCCTGCTCGCGACGGCGCGTGGCGGGCTGACGCTCGGCGCCGGGGACTCCATCACCGTCCGCCTGCCCGCCGACGCGTTCCTGGAGGTGCGGTGATGACATCCGCGGCGCCGGTGCGGCGATGACGCCCGAGGACGCGGCCAGCCGGCTCGCTACTTGGCCGTGATGGTGGTGGGCTTCCCTTCCTCACCGGCGAAGACGACCAGGATCTTCACGGGCGCGCTGGTCTTGTTGAGGGCCTGATGCCAGTGGTTTACGTCCTCGAGGAAGGCCTGCCCCGGCTTGTAATCGCGCGGCTCCGCGCCCTGGGCCTGAACCGTCAGCGTCCCGTCCAAGACGTAGACGAACACGGGGACTGGGTGCTGGTGGAGCGCGGTTCGACCACCCGGCTCGAGCTCGCCGATCACCGAGATGATCTCGGCCTTGCCCTTCGGGTATTCGATGGGCATCTTGCTTGCCGTTTGGGTGCTCTTGAGGACCGGTGTGGTCTTGAAGCCCTTCGGCAGCGCCTGATCATCGCCGGTTTGCTGAGCGCCAGCGACGCCGATCAGAACGACGATGCAGAGACCGGAGATGAGTAGCCGCTTCATGGGCACCTCCTTGACCGCGGTCACACGCTCGTTGGTTGACGGTGGGGCGCTGAGAATCCGGGCGAACTCTAGGCAGAAATTCGATCGGTGTCAATCCGCAGCCGGTCTTACGCCGCTCGCTCGCCGGGCGCCGGCGGTCAGCCGGCGCATCGAGAGGCTGCGACCCGAACTCCGCGACCTCGCGGACGCGCTCGACGCCTGACCGGTCAGCGAACGCGCACTGCCCTTCCACGGGGCAGCCAGTCCCCCGGTCAGCTGATCTGGGCCGGTCAGCGGAGGATCGGGAAGGTCTCGAATCGCCCCCGGAGCAGTTCCTCCGCCTTCTGGTAGCCGAGCCAGCTGTCGATGACGGTGGCGTAGACGCGGCGGAAGTCGGTCGTATGGATCAGGTTGTCTCCCGCGTCGAGCTGGGTCAGGCTCGGCCGCTGGCCGTAGTGGCCGCCCTTGACCGGCTTGCCGAGGACGAACATGAGGTTGGCGGTTCCGTGGTCGGTGCCCAGGCTCGTGTTCTCGGGGACGCGCCGGCCGAACTCGGAGAAGATCATCATCACCACCTGGTCGGCGCGACCGAGCCGCTCGAGATCGCGCATGAACCCGGCGACGGCGTCGGATACGTAGGTGAGAAGCCGGGCGTGGAGATCGCCCTGATGGACGTGGGTGTCGAAGGCGTTGTGACGATAGGCCGCGTAGTAGAGCCGCGTCGGGAGCCCCGCGGCGATGAGCGCGGCGATCTTGGGGAGATCCACAGGGAAGATCCCGTAGTCGACCGGCGAGCTGTAGCGCGCCCAGGCCTCGCGCACGAGCGCCGAGGCGTCCCGGGCGCTCCGGGCGACCTCGAGCAGATACCTCCGCGACGGGTTCGAGTCCCCGTGGGCCTCCGCCACGTGCTGGAAGAGCGGGAGCTCCTGGAAGAATCCCTTGCGGGTGAACTTGTCGGGGTCGTCGAAGACGACCGGGGTGTGATCCCGGCTTCGCACCGCGAGCGATTGCGTCGTATCGATGTTCACCACGAAGTTCGGCGATCCGCCCGGACGCAGCGCATCGGCGAGCCGGCCGACCCATCCGTACTCCTCGCCACGGTTGGGGGCGGCGGTATGCCAGTACGCCATCGATGAGAAGTGGGAGAAGGAAGGATTGTCGTACCCGCAGCCGTGGACCACGGCGAGGCGACCCTCTTTGTACAGCCGCTCGAAGCCCGCCATCCCGGCGCTGAAACCGAAGTGGTCGTCGATCTTCCGGAGCCGCGACGGCGTGAGGCCGATCGTCGGCCGCTGGCGATAGTAGGCGTCGTCACCGTAGGGGACGAGCGTGTTGAGGCCATCGTTCCCGCCGGAGAGCTCGAGTACGACGAGCATCCGATCGTTGGCGGGGATCTCCGCGGCCAGGGCCGACGCCGCTCTGGCGAAGAACGCCGGCATCCCGAATGAGCCGGTCAGCCCCATCCCGAGCCCCCCGAGGCCGACCTTCACGAGCTCTCGTCGAGAACACCCGTCACCGAGCGATCTCAGGTGTCCCATCCGCATCCTCCGTGCGTTCGGTCAGCCGAGCTGATACTCCGGCGTGCTCATGAGCAGATGGAGGAGCATCCGGAGCGACTCCTCCATGTAGGTCTCCGCCGCACTCACCTGACTCGTCCCCAGCTCCGCGTCCAGGAAGCCGATGAGACGGGCCCGCATGTCGGGCTCCAGGGGCACGCGCAGGAACCGGCGCGCGAAGTAGTCCACGACCTCCCCGGTGGTCTGGAGGCGATTGGCGAGGACCATCGCGGTCAGGTCGATCGGCGCCGCTCGCCGTGGGATGGGCTTCACCTTCTCGATGGCCATCTGCCAGCCCCGGTAGCTGGCATAGCGCGTGTTGAAGTCCTCGTCCCGGTCGGCCTGCATGTTGGACATCGACACCATCTCGCCGCCGGTCTTGCTGGTGCCCGGCTTGGTGGCGCTGGTGATATCGAGCCCCTGGGCGATACGCTCACTCACCATTCGGATCGTCTCGTCGGCAGGGTAGCGGTCAGGTGGAATGAAGTTGATGTCCGGGAACAGGACGTCCCGCGCGAAATTCCCCCGGGCGATCAAGAGGCCCGGCGTGATCCAGCTCCGGCCCTGCGCCCACCCGGCTACCGTCGGCGGACGGAACAGCTGCTGCCCCAGCGAGGAGGACACCTCGTTGAAATCGGGCACGCCGGGAATCTCGGTCAGTCCGAGCTTCTTGAACGTAGACACCGCGAGCTCCACGGGACTCTTGATGCGCGTGGCGTACGAGGCCGGGCTGTAGAAGTCCCGGGAGAGGAAGATCGTCCGGAGGAGCGGAGCGATCGCGTAACCGTTATCGCGAAGCACCGTCCCCAGCTGATGCTGAAGCGCCGGAGACAGCTCCTGTCGGACGAAGAACCGGTAGATCTTCCCGGCGATGAACTCGGCGGTCGCTGGTTGGGCGAGAATGACATCGATCACACCAACGCCATCGAACCGCCCGGTGCGTCCGAGCACAGTCTTCTCGCCGTCGTCGTGCTGCGCCCGGTTCACCACGAAGGTCAGGTCGCTGAAGTTCCAGCCGGTGAAGGCGCGGGCGGCCTCCCGGATGTCGGCCTCACTGTAGTGGCCAACGCCCATCGTGAAGAGCTCCATGATCTCGCGCGCGAAGTTTTCGTTCGGAGCCCCCTTCACGTTCACCCCGGCGTCGAGGAACGCCAGCATCGCCGGGTCTTGGGCCACGCCGATCAAGAGGTCGCGAAAGGTCCCGGTCGCCTGTTTCTGGAAGAGCTCCAGATGCGATAGCATCTTCCGATAGTCGCGCACCTTTTCCTCGCTGGTGGCGAAGTGGCCGTGCCAGAACAGCGCCATCTTCTCCTCCAGCGGGCGGTTCGTGGTCAGCATCCGGTCGGCCCACCAGTACGCGACCCGGTTCGTCTCGAGCCGGCTCGCGCGAAGCCAGTAGAAGAACTTGTTGGTCACCGCCTGGAGGCGCCGGTTGCCCTGCGGCTTGATCCGTACCCCGAGCGCCTTGCCAGTGGCCTTGGCCAGGTCTGTCGTGGCGGGGCGGCTTGCCGGGAACGGCTCCAGCCCGGGATCGTGGATGCCGGAGTGGTCGAACGGCTTCAGGTGGCGGCTATCGATCGCCTGATAGTCGACGAGGTGAGTGACGGCGGCTGCGGGCGTCATCTGCGCGAACCGCCGTATCTCCTCGGGCGTGGCGCCGAAGCCCGCTCGCTCCAGAAGATGGGCCGCGCGGTCGTAGCTCCAGTCGGTGGGCCCGATCGGCGACAGATCCTCCACCCACGCTGCCGGCCCGGCGCCGACCGAGTCCGCTGCGGCGGCGAGGGGCAGCGCCGTGACCCCGGTGACCAGCATCAGCAGGCCTGCCAGCCACACCGCGCTTCTGCCCGCTCGGGCCCGTGTCACCATCGCAAACCTCGTAGCCTATCTCGTACACCGAGAGACCCGCCGATGTAAAGCGCGCCGCCAGGCCGGAGGGTCCGGGTTCGCCGGTGACGACGAGCCCCGCGACCTTGACACGTTGGCCGACTCGTCGCTATGGTCTGCGCGCAACGTGCACGCCGATGACAACGGGACGCCCGCCGCCGGACTTCGGAGCAGAAGGACGGCCATCGGCCCCGGTCCTGCCTAAAACCCAGCGAGGTCAAGGAGAGTCCCCATGAAACGTTTCATCATTGCCGGAGTGGTCCTGGCCGTGTTCGCCGGCGACGCCATGGCCCAGACGCTGAAAGGCCCCGTCGACGACAAGCCCTTGCGGGAGAACTGGGCGCCGTCCAAATGGGGTGCGACCGACCGAGCCGGCTCGGCCAACCACACCAAGAACCCGGCCAACATCAGGCGGGCGCTGGCCACGATCAAGCAGAACAAGGCCATCACCATCGGCAAGGCCTACCACCGTGACGCGCCGGCTTTCGGCCCGCGGGGATGGACGATGGTCATCCCCGGCACCCCGACCGGCGGTCCCTTCGGCAAGAACGCCCTCGTCTACCACGACGAGTTCGTGATGACTGAGATCGGCCAGATCCAGACCCAGTTCGACGGTCCCGGCCATATCGGGGTGAACACCTCGAAGGGGCCGATGTTCTACAATGGCGTGATCTCCTGGGATGCCTACGAGCGTGGCCCCGGCGGCCGCGTGATGGGCATGGGACCCCTGGGCGTGGAGCACGTCGGCGAGCTGGGCTTCGTGTGCCGCCTGGTCGTGCTGGACGCCGTCGCCTACAAGAAGTCCAGAGGCCTGATCCCGGCCAACGCCGAGATGTTGCCCATCCCACAGAAGCCCGGCGACCCCGGCATCGTCACCGCGGATGACATCCAGGGCATCCTGAGGATGCAGGGCCTGGCCGACATCGCGGCCGGCGACTGCGTGGCCCTGCATACCGGGCAGGGCAACACCTGGAGCAACGATCGGTTCAAGTCCATGACGCCCGAACAGCGGAAAGCAGCGCGCGACATCTTCGCGCAAGGCGAGCCGGGCTTCGGGATCAGCGCCTGCGAGTACATGGCCACCCGCGACGTCGCCCTGACCATGGGCGACACCTCGGCGAACGACGCTCAGCCCTCCGGCGAGCAGGGTCCCGACTATGCCGTGCCGTGCCACACCGAGCTTCAGACGCGACGTGGCCTCTGGAATCTCGAAAACGTGGACACCAAGTCCCTCGTCGACGCCAAAATCTTCGAAGGTGCCTTCATCTGGGCACCGCTGCGGATCATCGGCGCCACCGGCTCGCCCGGCAACCCGATGGTCCTCTACTGAGTCGGCTGAGGTAGATCGAGGGGCCCGCAGGGCGGCGAGGACGCTCGCCGCCCTGACGCCCTCACTTCTCAGGCTCGACGTCTGAGCGAGCGATCCAGTTCCTTCAGCGCCCCGAGGATCGCTCCCTCCGGCTGCGCCAGCTCTTCCAGGATCGAGAAGTGATCGTGCCCGGCCAGCGGAAGGTACCGGCCCCGGAGGCCGTGCCGCTTATGGCGATGCCGCCGGCGACGCGAGCGTCGTTCATCGCCATGGCCGTCAGGTGCCCGCCCGCGGAGTGTCCCGCTACGAACACGCGGCCGGGGTCGCCGCCCAGCTCCTTGGCGTGCCCGATCACCCAGTCGACTGCCCTCCGCACCTCGGTGACGATCTGGTCGAGCCGTGCCGCCGGCGCCCAGCGTGTACTCGAGCAGCGCCAGGTTGAAGGCCGCGGGCAGCAACCCCTCGCCGAGGAAGGCGTACGGCTCCTTGTCGTTCATCTGCCAGTAGCCACCATGGATGTAGACGAGCGTCGGGGCGCCGGGCGTCCCGCACGCAAAGAGATCCAGGCGCTGCCGGGCGCCGTCGCCGTAGCGGAGATCGATCCGCCCGCCGCGCGCCTTCCGCAGCGTGTCGCTGCGCGCCGTCCACCCGCCTACGTACTGCTCGCGCTTGGCCAGGCCGACGGCGGCCGTGTTGTTGTAGGCGGCGTCCAGTGCCGCACGATCCATGGCTCGGTAGAGCATCAGAGTCCGTCAGGCGGTCGATTGGGATGAGGCGACTGAAGCGGTCAGCCCCGTCTTGCCATATTTCACATCGCGGTATTCGCCGGAGAGCACGCGCGGGTGTTTCGCCCGTCCCTGGGAGGGAAGGCATTCGATAAGGGCATCGTAGTTCGGGTGGTTGAAGAACGCGATGGACAGTCGTGGACGGCTCGGACCATCGCCGACCGGCGGGTTTACCACACGGTGCATGTTGGACAGCCAGCGGTCGTTCGTCCAGCGCATGAGGAGATCGCCGATATTCACGACGAACGTCGTCGGCGTCGTCGACACGTCGGTCCACCGGCCGCTGCGCATCCTCACTTGAAGGCCGCCCGGCCCGTCCTCGCCGCTCAGGATGGTGAAGCCGCCGTAGTCCGTGTGGGCACTGGCCCGGAGCTGGCCCGGGCTCGGGGGGACCGCCTGCGCCGGGTAGTAGTTGAGCCGCATGGTCCCGATCGACCGGTCGACCTTGTCGTCGAAGAAGCGCTCGTGCACCTCCAACGCGAGCGCGGCCAGCCGCATCAGGAACACGACGAGCTGGCTCATGGCGCGGTAGTACATGGTCGCCGCCGGCGCGAAGCCGACCGGGGCCACTGGCCAGATGTTCGGCTCGAAGTGCCGGCGGCCGAGCGGACCTGTGTAGTAGGGGTCGGCCGTGGTGTCGACCGGGCCGACGTGGAAGAACTCCTTCAGATCCGGTGGCGCCGTTGCGTCGTTCGCCGTCGCCAGCGCTTCCCCGCCGACGGGGTGGTAGCCACGGTTCGTGCCGGCGACGGGATGCCGGGCCGCGAGCTTGTCGGCGAGCGGGAGCGCGAAGAACCCGTGGGCCAGCCGGCGCAGATCGTCGACGAGGCGACCCGGCACGCCGTGGCCGGTGATGGCGAAGAACCCGATCTCGCGACAGGCGCCGTCGATGGCGCCGGCCACGTGCTGGCGCTCGGCCCGGCCGCCGCTGCGGGCGGGCGCGAGGTCGATCAGGGGGACCTCGGTCATGGGTCAGAGGGTCGAGAACACCGAGCCGCCGTCGACGATCAGCGTCTGGCCGCTCATGAACGCGCTGTCGTCAGAGGCGAGGAAGACCACAGCGCCCTTGGACGTCACGTAGTGAAGGAGTAAGGCCGTGCCCTTGGCCACGATGGCCGAGGCGACGTTGACGATCCGCCCGCCACCCTGAGTGCGCATGATGGGGGCAACGGCGCGGGCGCAGTTCCACACGCCCTTGACGTTGACGGTCATGACTCGGTCCCACTCTGCCTCCGGGATCTCGTCGAAGGGCTGGGGCTTGAGCGTGGCGAACACGGCGGCGTTGTTGACGAGCACATCGATCCGGCCGAAGCAGGCCACGGCGGCGCCGACCATGGCGCGCACCGAGGCGGCGTCGCTCACGTCGGTCCGCACGCCGAGGGCCCGGTACGCGAAGCCGAGGCCGGCCGCTCCGCCGGTGATCACCGCGACCTTGCCCGAGAGCCGCATGTGTCGCAGGAGCATAGACGGCCGTCCGGGACGCGTCAACGCCACGGCCATGGCAGAATGAGGCATGCCCGCGCATCATCCCGCCCCCGTTCCCGATTTCCTCTACGGCACCGCCTGGAAGGAAGACCGGACGCAGGCCCTCACCGAACTCGCGCTCCGGATGGGCTTCCGGGGCATAGACACGGCGAACCAGCGACGGCACTACTTCGAGGCCGGAGTGGGCCAGGGGCTCGCCGCCGCCTACCGCGCGGGCGTGGTTACGCGCGCGGACCTTTTCTTACAGACGAAATTCACCTACCAGGGCGGCCAGGACCACCGGTTGCCCTACGATCCCGCGGCCGACCTTGCCACGCAGGTCGCCCAGTCGATGGCCAGCTCGCTCGAGCACCTCGGGACGGACCACGTCGACAGCTATGTGCTGCACGGGCCCGCCTCCGGCCGCGGCTGGAGCGACGACGACGCCGAGGTCTGGGCCGCGATGGTGAAGGAGCGCGACGCCGGGCGCACGAGGCTCCTCGGCGTGAGCAACGTCTCCCTGCGGCACCTCGCGCAGATGGCGGCCGCCGGCGCTGAGGCCCCGGCGTTCGTCCAGAACCGCTGCTTCGCCCGCTTCGGCTGGGACCGCGATGTTCGATCGTTCTGCATGGACGGGATCGTCTACCAGGGCTTCTCGCTGCTCACTGCCAACCCGGAGGTGCTGCGCCACCCGCTGGTCGCCGGCCTCGCCGCGCGGGGCAAGGCCACGCCGGCCCAGGTTGTGTTCCGCTTCGCGCAGGCGGTCGGGATGCTGCCGCTGACCGGCACCTCCGACGCCGAGCACATGAAGCAGGATCTGGTCAGCCACCACCTGGCGCTCTCCGCCGACGAGG
>JBOHPP010000270.1:0-5464 GCA_050731755.1 Candidatus Rokuibacteriota bacterium
CTCCAAGACCGTGGACGTCGAGCGCATCCGTCGGGCCGTCGCGGCCGGGTTGCCCGCGCTTGGAGAGAACCGGGTGCAGGAGGCCCGGGAGAAGATCGCCACACTCGGGCGGCCGGTGCCCTGGCACCTGGTCGGGCACCTGCAGACGAACAAGGTGCGCGACGGGCTCGAGGCGTTCGACCTGATCCACTCGCTCGACCGGCTGGAGCTGGGGCGCGAATGCGATCGGCGCGCCCGGGCCCGAGGCCGGCCGGCGGAGGCGCTGGTGCAGGTCAACGCGGCCGGCGAGGCGTCCAAGGGCGGGTTCCCGCCCGACGCCCTGGCCGACGCGCTGGAGGCGCTGGCCCGGCTCGATCACATCGTCGTGCGGGGCCTCATGACCATCCCGCCCGGCGTCGAGCGCGCCGAGGAGGCCCGGCCCTGGTTCCGGGCGTTGGCCCAGCTGGCCAAGCGCCACGGGCTCGCCGAGCTGTCGATGGGCATGAGCGCGGACTTCGAGGTGGCCATCGAGGAAGGCGCCACGATGGTGCGGGTGGGTACGGCGATCTTCGGCGCCCGGCCCCCGAAGGAGGCACGGCAGACCTCATGAGCCTCAAGGGCACGAAGGTCGGCTTCGTCGGATCGGGCAACATGGGCGAGGCGCTCATTCGCGGTCTGGTCGCCGCCAACGTGGTCCCCGCCGAGGCGATCTGGGCCAGCGACGTGAGAATCGAGCGCCTCAAGGAACTGGACCGCCAGTACGGCATCCAGCTGGCGCCCAGCAACGTGGAGCTGGTGCGCCAGGCCGACGTCGTCATTCTGGCCGTCAAGCCTCAGATCATCACGCCCGTGCTTCGGGAGATCGCGCCGGCCATGACCAAGCGCAAGCTCATGATCTCGCTGGCGGCCGGCGTGTCCACGGCCCGGATCCGGGCCCTGGTCGGCAAGGACGTGCGGCTCATCCGCGTCATGCCCAACACGCCGGCCCTCGTGCTCGAGGGCGTGACGGCGATCGCCAAGGCCGACGGGCTCGAGCCCGACGACCTCGACGTTGCCGGCGAGATCTTCAGCGCCGTCGGCCGCGTGGTCGTCCTGGACGAGGACCTGCTGGACGCGGTGACCGGGCTCTCGGGCTCCGGGCCGGCCTACGTGGCCCTGGTCATCGAGTCGCTGGCCGACGGCGGCGTGAAGATGGGGCTCGACCGCCTCACCGCCATGACGCTGGCCACCCAGACGGTGCTGGGCGCGGCGAAGCTGCTCCTGGAGACAGGGATGCATCCGGGCGCGCTCAAGGACATGGTGAGCTCGCCCGGCGGCACCTCGATCACCGGCATCGCCGCCCTGGAAGAGGGCGGCATCCGGACCACCTTCATCAAGGCCGTGGAGCGGGCGACTCTCAGGTCCAAGGAGCTGGGCCAGGGTCCGGCCTGATGTTCGTCTTGAGCAATCTCGTCTTCACGGCGGCGCGGCTCCTGGAACTCGTGCTGTGGGCCTACTTCTGGCTCATCATCGCGCGGGCGGTCCTGTCGTGGGTGAACCCGGACCCGTACAACCCGATCGTGCGCTTCCTCAATCGGGTGACCGAGCCGGTGCTCCGCCCCATCCGCCACCGGCTGCCCATGCTGGCCGGCGGCCTCGATCTCTCGCCGATGGTGGTCCTGCTCGCAATCTATGTCCTGGACTCGTTCCTGGTCGGCTCACTGCGCGATCTCGCGCTCAGGCTGAGGTAGGGCGCCGGAGGGTTCGATGCGTTTGACTCCGTTGGACATTCGCCAGCAACAGTTCACGGTCCGCATGTTTCGCGGCCTCGACCCCCAGGAGGTGGACGCCTTCCTCGAGAACGTGGCCGAGGACTACGAGACGGTGCTCCGCGAGAACACCGTGCTCCGGGAGCAGGTGATCGCGTTCGAGGAGCGCTCGCGCGGCCTGGCCGACCGCGAGAAGGCCTTGCAGGACACGCTGGTGACCGCCCAGAAGATGGCCGACGAGATGAAGGATGCCGCGCGCCGGGAGGCCCAGCTCATCGTGCGGGAGGCGGAGCTGCAGGGCGACAAGCTGGTGGAGGAGGCCCGGGCCGTGGAGGCGCGGCTGCGCAACGACATCAGCGGCCTCAAGCGCACCCGCGGCCGGCTCGTCGAGGACTTTCAGGCGACGCTGGAGCGGTATCATCGCCTCCTGGGCTCCGAGCTCGAGGCTGACGGGGGCGATGAGCCGGAGCGGAACTGACGGCGCGCTCCTCAGAGTTCGCGTGCAGCCCCGAGCGTCTCGCAACGAGATCGTGGGCTGGCGCGGCGATGCCCTGGGTGTCCGGGTCACCGCCCCGCCGGTGGCGGGACAGGCCAACGTGGCGGTGACGGCGGTGGTGGCCGAGGCGCTGGGCGTGCGCGCCTCGGCGGTGACGGTGGTCCGCGGAGAGAGGGGCAGAGACAAGCTGCTGCGCGTCGCCGGGGTGAGCCCGGCTGAGGTTCGAGCGCGGCTCGCGCGTGGTGAAGGAGGAGGACGATGAAGCGACTGATCGTATCCGCGATGGCGGCCCTGGTGGTGGCCCTGGCCGCGCCAGCCAGTGCCGAGGACACCCCTCGGCCCTCCACGTCCACGGATCTTAACGTCGACCTGAAATTCGACCGCGACGGCTTCCGACTTGGCGGGCAACTCTTCGGCCTCGACGCGGTGTACGGGGCCTGGTTGAACGGCCAGATCCGTCGCGACGGGCTCACGCTGGATGGGCGCGTGCAGGACGGCGGCCGGGCCTTCAACTTCAAGCTCAATGCCGAGTTCACCGAGTGGCTGCTCCGAGCCCTTCGCCGGGACGTGCTCTGATCGAGGCCCCCTCCGACCTGTGATCACACCCGTCCGCTGGGCGGGCGACCGGCTCATCCTCCTCGACCAGACGCGGCTGCCCGGCGAGGAGATCGAGCGCGCGTACGCGCGCTGGGAGGACGTGGCCGAGGCCATCCGCACCCTCGTCGTCCGGGGCGCCCCCGCCATCGGCGTTGCCGCCGCCTTCGGCGTGGCGCTGGCCGGTCGCCAGAGCACGGCAGCGACGTTCGACGGTCTCCTGAGCAGTCTGGAATTGGCCATGAAGGGGTTGGCCGCGACGCGGCCCACCGCCGTGAACCTCTTCTGGGCGCTCGAGCGCATGCGGAGAGCCGCGCTCGCCGCGCGCCACCTGCCGCTGGCCGACGTCCGCGCGCGGCTCGCCGCCGAGGCCCAGGCGATCCTGGATGAGGACCTCGCCGCCAACCGTCGCCTGGGCGACCACGGTGCGGTGCTGGTCCCGCCGGGAGCCCGGATCCTCACCCACTGCAACGCCGGAGCCCTGGCGACCGCTGGCTACGGCACCGCGCTGGGAGTGGTCCGCTCGGCTCACGCCCAGGGCCGGGTGGCCCTCGTGTGGGTGGACGAGACCCGCCCCGTCATGCAGGGCTCGCGCCTCACCGCCTGGGAGTGCGTGCGGGAGGGCATCCCGCATCGTCTGGTCGCCGACGTGGTGGCGGGCTCCCTCATGGCCCGCGGCGAGGTCGACCTCGTCGTCACCGGCGCCGACCGCATCGCCGCCAACGGCGATACCGCCAACAAGATCGGCACCTACGCGCTGGCCGTGCTGGCCACCCACCACGGGGTTCCCTTCTACGTCGCCGCGCCCTTTTCGACGATCGATCCCTCGCTGCCGTCGGGGCGGGACATCCCCATCGAGGAGCGCGACGCGGCGGAGGTCCGCCGGGTGGGCGCCCAGGCGACCGCGCCCGAGGCCTCGCCCGTCTACAATCCGGCCTTCGACGTCACGCCGGCCACGCTGATCAGCGCGATCATCACCGAGCGCGGTATTTTCCGGGCTCCCTACCACTTCACGGCGTAGCGGGACTCCGGCGTGGCGGCCAACAAAGAGACCCGGGTCGCACGCGCGTTCCACGACCGCACGGCCCACACCCCACATTCCGTGCGCACGAGCGCCCATTCGCTCGACTGGGACATCAAGCCGTTCCCCTTCAAGGTCTACAGCGATCTCTCCGCGATCCCGTTGCCTCGCGACCTCGACCCTGTCGCGGTGGACGCGCTGGCAGCGCTGGCACCCGACGCCGCCCCGGCAGCGGCGCGGATGACTCTGGCCGATCTCACTCCCGTGCTTTACCTCTCGGCTGGCGTCACCAAGAAGAAGACGTATCCAGGCGGCGGGGAGGTGCTGTTCCGGGCGGCGCCCTCCACGGGGGCGCTCTACCAGACCGAGGTCTACGTGGCGGCCGGCGCCGTGGAGGGGCTCGAGCCCGGGCTCTATCACTTCGGCCCGGGCGACTTCGCCCTGCGCCGGCTCCGGGCTGGAGACGTACGGGCGGCCCTGGCCGTCGCGGCCGCCGAACCGGCGCTCGGCGAGCGCGCGGCCACGGTCGTGCTCAGCGGCATCTTCTGGCGCAATACGTGGAAGTACCAGGCCAGGGGTTGGCGCCATCTCTACTGGGACTCGGGCACGATGCTGGCGAACCTCGATGCCGTAGCCAACGCCCTGGGGCTGGCGCCCCGCGTCCTCACGGCCTTCGCGGACGCCGAAATCAATCGCCTTCTCGGGCTCGACGCCGAGCGCGAGAGCGCGCTGGAGCTGGTGGCGCTGGGCCCGCGCGGGGCGCCGGCTCCGCGCATCGCCGCGGTGGAGGAGATCCGCCACGACGTGCTGCCGCTTTCCTCGGAGGAGGTCGACTATCCGCTACTGCGCGAGATGCAGCAGGCCTCGGCGCTGGCGACCGCGGAGGAGGTGCGCACCTGGCGCGCGAGCGCCCCGCCGCCCCCCCGCCGTCCCCGCGGGTCGCTCACACCCCTGCCGCCGGCGCAGGCCCCGGCGGGGCGCAGCCTCGACGAGACGATCCAGCACCGCGGCTCCACCAGGCGCTTCAGCCACGCGCCGCTCACCGCCGTCGAGCTGGCGACAACCCTCCGGTGGGCGACGCGGCCGATCGAGCTCGACGTCCCCGCCGGCCTCGTCGACCCCTATCTCATCGTCAATGCCGTGGAGGGCGTGGAGCCGGGAGCCTACCGCTACTGGTCCGACGTCCACGCCCTCGAGCGGGTGCGCGCCGGCGACTTCCGGCGCGAGTCGGCGTACCTCTGTCTCGAGCAGGCCCTCGGTGGCGATGCGGCCGCCGTCCTCTATTTCCTGGCGCCCCTCGACGCCCTCCTGGGCGCTTACGGCAATCGCGGTTACCGGCTCGCCAATCTCGAAGCGGGCCTGGCCGGCGGCCGGGCCTACCTGGCCGCCTACGCCCAGCGCTTCGGCGCGTCAGGGCTCACCTTCTATGACGGCCAGGTCGTGGAGTTCTTCTCTCCGCATGCGGCCGGTCTCGACGCCGTCTTCGTGACGGCGCTGGGCCGCGCCGCCCGGCCGCCGTGGTGAGCAAGGAGATCCGCACCGAGATCGAGATCGCGGCGCCGGCCGGGCGCGTGTGGCAGGTCCTCACCGATTTCCCCGACTTCTCCGCCTGGAACCCGTTCATCC
>JBOHPP010000271.1:0-13725 GCA_050731755.1 Candidatus Rokuibacteriota bacterium
GGAACTCGCTGATCTTCTGCCGGCCCAGGTACACGTGCATCTCCTTCAGGAAGAACTCGGAGCGCACCCGCACGTACCTCCCGGCCTTCAACAGCAGTCCCGTGTCAGAGCCATGGTCGAGCCTGGCTAGGACCTCCACCACCTCGCCGACCTGGGGCGCCCTGAGCACCCGGAGCTTCGGATTCCCGAGGCGATCCTTCGCCGCCGCGTCCAGATCGGAGGCGCACCCGTCGCCGGCCACCCGCAGCTCTCGCGTGCCAACGAAGCGGCCGTGCCGACTGCACGTGGCGATCGCCTTCAGGAGCCCGCCGGCACCCGAGCGCATTGGGAACGAGACCCAGGCTCGGCCATTGGCTGGAGTAAATTGGTAGGTCCCCTTTTCCGGGACGGGGTCGGTCTCCAGAACGACCTCCACGGACTCGATGAAGTGGCTCGGCGCCATAGGATGGTCCACCGAGACTCGAACGGGCACCGCGATCGGATACTCGGCGAGGTTCGGGGCGTCGAGCGTCGGCCGATGCTCGCGCTCGAGGAGTTGGGCGCCGGCGCCGGCCGGATCGAGGAAAAGGCCGGCCGCCCCGAGCAGCGTCATCTCGAGCAGTTGTCGCCGACTCAACGGACAGCCGTTCATGTCCGTCCTCCCATCAGCCGCTCGCCCCCTCGCGTTCGGCCAGAAGCGCCCGGAGGTTCGGGCGCAGCCGCGCCAGCGAATCCGCGTCGGTCGCCAGGTGATAGGCACGGACCCGCCCCGCGCGATCGACGAGGAGGAGGCGGGCGCTGTGCATGATCAGGCCTCCCGAACCGTGTGCGGCGAGGACCGGCGACGGCGCGAGCCAGCCCACGATGGCTCCGAGCGGCGTCTGCGCAGCGGCATCGCAGGCCGGCGGGCTCGAGTCCTCTGGATCGACGACGCTCAGGTTGAGCCCCTTGGCCAGGCAGTAGATTCCGCGCTTGTCGCCGGTGAGAAACAGCCAGCGCTCCCGGTGTGCCCCGTAGCGCTCGGCGTACTCCGTCAGGACCTCGCGCGTGTCGTTCTGGGGATCGACGGTGATCGAGACGAGCCGGAGGTCTCGCGCGTCGGCGAACTCCGATTGGACCCGCGCCACCTGCAGACTCTGCGTGGGGCAGGTCTCCCGGCACTTGGTGTAAATGAAGTTCGCGACCCAGACCTTGCCCAGGAGATCGCCGCGCCGGACGTGGCGGCCACTTCGCTCGACCAGGGAGAACTCCGGCACCTGGCCGTACACGTCGAGCTTCTCGAGCGTCGTCCCGCCTCCGACCGGCCCTCGCGCATAACTGATGACCCGCGGCGCCGCGACGACCGCCGCGGCGATCGCGACGATCACACCGGCCCCGGCCAGGAGCCACGCCCGCCGCGGGAGCAGAAACTCCCTCATCGCCGTGGCCCTACTTCGGCTCCCGCGGCATGTCGTGACCCGGGCCGCCCATCATCCCGCCGGGGCCGCCCATCATGCCGCCCATCGAGCCCATCATCTCCATCATCCGCACCATGCCGAGCATCACGTCGCCGTCGCCCATGCGGCGCGCCATCTCCATCATCGAGGCCATGGCCTGGGGCATGCGCTCGGAGCTCATGAACCGCTCCATCTCCTCCATCCCCCGCGCGCGCTCGCTGGAGCGCTGCGGCGCCGACCCAGCGATGAGCTGTTCGAGCTTCTTCCGCTGCTCCGGCGCCAAGGAGGCCCGTCCCTCCTCGATGGTCCTGATCCGGGCGATCCGCAGGTCGGCGCGGAGCGCCTCGATGGAGCGGACCTTGGTCTCGCCACCCGAAAGGTCGACCGATTCCCCTTTGAGCAGCGCAGCCAGCTCGCCCTCCGCCATCTCGATCTGGCTCAGGCGCGCCTCGGCATCCTTTCGAAACCGCTCGGCGAGGCCCTGGAGGATCTTGACCTGCTCAGGGGACAGCCCCAGCTCCTGGCGGTGCCTGAGCGCGAGGCTGATGAGGGGCCGCTCGCGGCCGAGCATCTCGCCGCTTGCCCCCATTTGCATCCCGCGCATCATCTCGCCCATCGACTCCGGCCCGCGCGAACCCTCTCTGGCGCCAGGCCCGGCCGCCCTGGCGAGCGCCGGCACCATGGTCAAGCCGACCATGACCATCAGGACGAACCAGTTGATTCGTCTCATCATTCCGTTCTCCTTCCTCTCAAGGCATCCAGTAGCGATGAGGCCCGGAAACACCGCCTGCGCTTCGGAAAGCAGGCCTGGCCCCAATCAGACACAAGACGACCGGGTGACTACGGGAAGACTCTGCGCGTTGCGAGCTACGCCACGGCCGGCGCACGAGCATCGCGTTCCTCCTTACCCAGGCGCTTCTCTGTCAACGCGAGCTCGCCGCGGGCGCCATCGCAGATCCTGACGGCCTCGACGACATCGGACACGAAGATCATTCCATCGCCACTGACGCCGGTGCGGCAGTGGGCTTCGATGACCTTGACGAGCCGCTCGAGCTGAGCCTCCGCGCATACGATCTCGAGCTTGACGATCGCAAGATACCGATGTCGATCGACGAGTCCGGCCTTGTACCGTTCGAACGGGTTGGCCTCGTAGCCATAGCCCAGTGGATGGATCTCGATGATCGAGACGCCGGGAACGCCTGCGTCGCGGAGCCTTTCCACGACCTGGTTAACCTCGCCACGTCGGATGTATGCTCTGATCTCTTTCATGGCCGTGCCTCCTGGATGGCCGTGCGAGCACGAAGGCGAAGCTCCGCTGCGCCGCCCGGGCCGTCATCCACGCGCACCGTCGTGTTTTTCCCCGTGGAGAGTCGTCCCATCGCTTTCTCAGAGCACCCAGTAGATCAGCGTGTCGTGCAGGCCGGCGAGGATCAGCACCAATCCCGCGGCGACGCGGAGACCGCGCTCGAACCATCGAATCCCGCCGGCGACCCGCCCGACCGTCCCGAGCCCCGCGGCCACGAGACCCACCACCGCCAGCAGCGGCAGCGACGAGCCGAACGCGAAGAGGCCCGGAAACGCCCAGCCGCCCGTGCTGCGAAGTGCCAGCGGCACCGTCAGGCCGAAGAAGAGCCAGAAGAGCGTGGGGCAGAACGCGAACGAGAAGGCCACGCCGAGCAGGTACGCGCCCCCCAGCCCGCGTCCGGCGACGCGGTCCCGCAGCCGGAGCGCCAGCCGCTGGCCCATCCCGATATTCAGCCGCAGCAGCCCCAGCATGCCGAGACCGACCAAGAGCATCAGGGGACCGAGGGCCTTGCGCGCCGTGACCACGACGGGGATCGCGATCGCGTCGAGCTTGAGCCCGGCCAGGATCACCAAAGCGCCGACGAGCGTGTAGACCGAGACCTTGCCCGCCACGTAGGCCACCGCCAGCGCGACCGGACGCGCTCGTCCCGACTGGGCCGAGACCCAGGCCAGCGCGCTGAGGTTCGTCGTGAGCTGGCAGGGCGACGTCGCCCCGATCAGCCCGAACACGACGGCGCTGACGAGGGGAAGCTGAAGGCCGTCGCCCCAGTCCTGGAGCCAGAAGACCGTCGTCTGGGTGAGGCGGCTCAGCCAGCCGTACCAGGCGAGAACGAGCTGCTCCATTCCGCCCCTTCACTCCCTCCGGCGACCCATCTCGGCTCGCCTCAACGCCGGCGCTCCCAGCGGAGCCCGCCGTTACTGCTCACATGGATCACTCCGTCCATCGTCGCCGCATACACCTCCGTGGGCTTCTTGGGGTTCACCGCCACGGCTGCGACGTCCTTCGGCCCGTTGGCCAGCGCCGTCCAGCTCTCACCGGCGTTTTCGGTGCGGAACACGCCCCGCCGCATCGCCACGTACATCACCTTGGGGTTCGAGGGGTCGACGGCGAAGCCGTTCACCGTGCTCGTGGGCAGACCGCCCACCACCTTCCAGCCTCAGAAGCAATCCGGGTTACGCTGGAGCCCCTCGGCCGTGCCGGCGTAGAGGAAGATCCCGCCCATCCCGGTCGGAATGTTCACGGACATCAGCACCTTCACCTCGCCGCCCGGGCCGTCGTCCACCCGAGTCCACTTGCCGCCGCCGTCCGTGCTCCGGTAGACTCCCTCGCCCTTGTCCCGGACCGCGGCATGGAGCTTCTGCGGCGCGCTCGGATCGAGGGCGAGGCCGTGGACGTCGAGCCCTCCCAGCCCGGTGTTCGCCTCCTGCCAGGTCTTGCCTCCATCGGCGCTCTTGAAGACGCCCGCCTCGTGGGTCGCGACGTAGATCGTCCTCGCCTCTTCCGGATGAGGCGCTACCGCCATCACGTCGAGGTGGGGATGCTTGGACGGCAGCGCCACCGGCTGCCAGGTCTGGCCGCCGTCCTCGCTGCGGAACAGCCCGGAGTGGGTCCCGAGGAATAGCGCCCGCCCGTCCGCGGTCATCGCGAGCGAGTGGACGTGCTGGAACGAGAGCTTCTCCTCGACCGCTAACCCTGGGGCAGAGGCGACGGCCAGGCCCGCGGTGAGGACGGTGACGGCCAGCGCGCAAGGGCGCATTCGCGGCTCCTCCTCTCTCTAAGCGGCTCGCGGTCGGAATCGCCGGAGCCTGAGACTGTTGGTCACCACGGAGACAGAGCTGAAGGCCATGGCCCCGCCGGCCAGGACCGGGCTCAGCAGGATCCCCGCGACCGGGTACAGGGCTCCGGCCGCCACCGGGATCAGGACGGTGTTGTAGACGAAGGCCCAGAAGAAGTTCTGTTTGATCGTGCGCATGGTCCGCTTCGAGAGCGCGATCGCGGTGACGACGCCTCGAAGATCGCCCGTGATCAGCGTGACGTCCGACGCCTCCATGGCGACGTCCGTCCCGGTCCCGATGGCGATACCGACGTCGGCCTGGGCCAGGGCCGGCGCGTCGTTGATGCCGTCGCCCACCATGGCGACCACCTGGCCCTCGGCCTGGAGGCGCTTGACCTCGTCGGCCTTCGCCTGCGGCAGGACCTCCGCCAGGACCCGGTCGATGCCGAGATCGCGCGCGATCGCGCCCGCGGTCCGCCGGTTGTCGCCGGTGATCATGGCGACCTCGAGCCCGAGCCGGTGGAACGCCCGCACCGCCTCCCGCGACTGCGGCTTGAGCGTGTCGGCCACCGCGACGATGCCGACCGCCCGCCCCCCCACGGCCACGAACATCGGCGTCTTGCCCTCGTCGGCCAGCCGCTCCGCTTCCTTCACGAGCCCATCGAGCTCGATGCCCTCGTCGGCCATGAGCTTGAGGTTCCCCAGCAGGACGTCGAGGAGGATCCCCCGCTCGTCGATCTTGGCCCTGAGGCCGTGGCCGGGAATGGCCGAGAACTCCTGGACACGCGCCAACTCCAGCCCGTGCGCCCTCGCCCGGTTGACGATCGCCTCGCCGAGCGGATGCTCGGAGCCCCGTTCCGCGCTCGCCGCGAAGCGGAGCAGCCGTTCCGCGCTCATGCCGTTGACGGGCAGGAGGTCCGTCACCGACGGCTCGCCCTTCGTCAGGGTTCCCGTCTTGTCGAGGACGATCGTGGTGAGCTTCGAGGCCATCTCCAGCGCCTCGGCGCCGCGGAAGAGGATGCCGTGCTCGGCGCCCTTGCCGATGCCCACCATCACCGCGGTCGGCGCGGCCAGTCCGATCGCGCAGGGGCAGGCGATGAGGAGGACCGCCATGAAGGTCGACAGCGCAAAGAGCAGCGCCGGGGCGGGACCGAAGGCGAGCCACACGCCGGAGCTGACGACCGCGATCCCGATGACCACAGGAACGAAGACCTCGGCGATCCTGTCCGCCAGCTGCTGGATCGGGGGCTTGGAGCTCTGGGCCTCCTCGACCAGCTTGATGATCTGGGCGAGGGCGGTCTCGGTGCCCACCTTGGTCGCCTCGAAGACAAAGGCGCCGGTCTTGTTGAGCGTCGCGCCGAAGACCTCCGTGCCCGGGCGCTTCTCGACTGGCAGGCTCTCGCCGGTGAGCATCGACTCGTCGACCGCCGAGGCGCCCTCGCGTACGAGCCCGTCGACCGGGATCTTCTCGCCCGGGCGCATCGCGACCTGGTCTCCCACCCGCACCTCTTCGACCGGGATGTCCAGCTCACGACCGCCGCGGACGACCCGCGCGGTCCTGGCCTGAAGCCCCATCAGCTTCTTGATCGCCTCCGAAGTCCGCCCCTTGGCGCGGGCCTCGAGATAGCGCCCGAGGATGATGAGGGTGTGCAGGATGGCCACGGTCTCGAAGTAGACGCCCGCACTGAGGGCCCCGAAGAACCCCGGCGCGAACGTGACGAGGACACTGTAGAGATAGCCGGCCGATGTCCCGACCGAGACGAGCGTGTTCATGTCCGCCGTGCGGTGCCGGAGGGCCGCCCACGCGCCGCGGTGGAACTGCCAGCCGACCCAGAGGTGGACCGGGGTGGCCAGGACGAAGAGCGCGATGTGGTGCGTGAGGACCTCGGGCATCCACGGGAACCACTCGGGGAAGCTCCCCAGCATGAGCGGCACGCTGAGGAGGGCCCCCACGAGCGTCTTCGTCCTGAGGCGCCGGATCTCCCGGTCCCGGGCGGCCTTCTCGCGGTCCTCGACTGGCCCGGCTTGAGCCGGGCTGGGCAGGGGCGCCGCCGTGTAGCCGATTGTCTCCACCGCGCGCTCCAGATCCTCGAACCCGACTCCCGGCAGCGCGTCGATGGTGGCTCGCTCGCTGCCGAGGTTCACGCTGGCTCCGGTGACGCCGGGCACAGCCCGGAGCGCTTTCTCGATCTTGGCCACGCAGCTCGCACAGCTCATGCCCTGGATCGAGAACGTTAGGCGCTCACCGGGGACCTCGTAACCGAGCGTCCCCACCGCCTTCGCGAGGTCCGGCACCGAGACCCGCTCGGGCTCGTAGCTCACGGTGGCCTTCTCTGCCGCGAGGTTCACGCTGGCCCCGGCGACCCCCGGCACGGCCCGGAGCGCCTTCTCGATCTTGGCCACGCAGCTCGCGCAGCTCATGCCTCTGACCGGAAGGTCAACGCGCGTAGTCGTCATTCACCGCTCTCCTTGCGATCTCGTCGATCCGGCGGGCCCACCGGAGCTCATCGAGCCACTTCTGAAGGACGACCGCGGCCGTGGCGACCGCGGCGTAGACCGTCACCGCCAGCTTGAACGGCAGCAGCCACAACACGAGCAGGCCGACGACCGGGGCCAGAAACGAGACCCACCACAGGGCTAGCAGCCCCGCCGACCGCATCCGCCCCACGGCCCGCTCCGCCATGGCGATCCCTCGCGTTGCCGATGAGGCCGACCGGGCACACCGCCATTCCACGCGCTCACTCATCGCTTTGTCGGATGCGCTGCGTCATAGGTTCGGTCTGGACCGCTCGGACGGTCAGCTTCGTGCCCTGCACCCCGACAATCGAGACGCGCCCGCCCTTCGAGATTCGGTGGCCGTTCGCCGTGGCCGTCCACAGCTCGCCCCCGTACCGGACCAGTCCTTCGCGCTCGATCACGGTCGCAGCCTCCGCGACCTGCCCGACCAGGGCCTCCATCCCGGTAAGCGCTGGCCGTCGCAAGGCCTGGACCGCCGGTACCGCGATGCCCACCGCGAGAGCGGTCAGCAGCGCGTTCAGCGCGAGAGCCGCGGGCCAGGGAAGGACGAAGAAGAGCCCGAGCCCCGCCACCGGCAAGAGCACCAGAAGATGGCACCACATGGGTTTGCGCCTCGGGTCGCGGCGCTAGCAGCAACCCCAGTGGCGCTCTTTCCGCCGCTCGGTCTGCGTCGGGGCGGCCGCCGCGGCCTGGCCCTGCTTCTGAGCGCGCACCTCGCCCACGTACTCCTCGGCGTGGGCCTCGGAGCAGCACCACTCGCCGAAGCGGTTGTAGGTCCCCTCCGGGACGGGCTTGCCACAGACGGGGCAGTAACGCTCGGTCGTCTGAATCGCCATCGTCTCCTCCGTTGACGGTTTGGTTGCGTAACGCGTTCTGCAGCCGCCCGAAGGGCCTCGAGGTCACCAGACCCAGTGACACGCCGGGTTTGGGCGGCTACGTGACGCTGAGGAAGCGGGAGTTAGGTGAGCGGCGGAGCGCGGGGAGCGGGAGGGTCAGCCGGAGCGTGTTGGACGCACGGGTCAGACCGTTCAGCAGAGATGCTCCAGAACGCATCAGCCTGGTGCGGCAACTGGGCGAAGCCGGCCGGAGCGGCGGCGGCATCGAGTGCAGCGAGATCGGTCCCGGCTGCAGGCTTCGCCGGCGTCCAGACGTGGGTCCGCCCGCAAGGGTCGGCCTGGGCGGGACTCGCATAGGCCAGCAACATCGCGCACGTCGCAACCACAAGCACTGCGACGAGAACGGCGGCCAGAGCCTGATTCGAGCGCCTCATACGTGTCTCACCCTATCACGAACGAACCGCGGCGGCAATCGTTGTTGGCATGCAACCTGCCCGGAGCCCGCTGTAACGGTGCGGAGGCATCCGAGGGCGCGACCATTCGGTCTATCAAGGAGGACTATCATTACGGAGGGTGCGGGCGGCTGCCCGATGTGCGGAACCATGATGGGCGCGCGGGCCCAGCGCGTGACGGCGCTTGACCGGCGGGCTGGCTGAGGACCACGAGCATGGACATGATGTGGGGTATGTGGGGCATGGGCAGCATGATGCTCCTTTGGGCTCTGGGCTGGTTCCTGGTCCTGGTGGCCCTGGGCCTCGCGATCTGGTGGCTCGTCCGCCAGGCGCGGCCGGCACCGCAGGACCGCGCGCTCGACGTCCTCCGCGAGCGCTACGCGCGCGGCGAGATCACGCGCGAGGAGTTCGAGGCGCGCCGGCGAGACCTCGTCGCCTGACCGCGACCCGGGCTTCGGCGCGATGTCCGTCAGTGCCAGCTACGCGGTCGCCGCCACGATGCTATTGGTCGCTCTCGAGAGCTCATCGAAGCTCAGGCGAAATGGAGCGGAATGGCGATCGGGAGCAGACGCCTGACTGTGCGCACCGTGGAGGGCCCGCGGTTAGGGCAGGAGCGCCTCGAGGCGCTTCTGATCAAAGCCAACGACGACGTCCTCATCAATCTTCGTGATCGGTGTCGTCATGTAGCCGAGCTCCGAGAGCTTGTTGAGGGCCTGCTGATCGCGCGAGATGTCGCGCTCGGTGTATGCCACGCCCTTCCGTGAAAGAAACTCTTTCACCTTGCCGCAGAAGAATCAGCCAGGCTGCGAGTAGAGGATCACCGTTTTCGTCATGGTCGCGTCTCCGGGCGTCGGCGGAGGCAGGGCGCCCGGCCACGGGTCGCCCTGCCATGTGGCTGTCTCGTTAACGCCCCTTTGCCGGCGGCCGCTTCTGCTCGGGCGCGGGCCCGCCCATGCGGCTCGCATGCCGCGACGACCCACGCACGCTTCCGTCTTATCCGACCAGGAATCCAGCGTCAGTCACGGCCCGGCGGATGTCGGCCTCGCCCAGCCGCTCCGGGTCGAACGTCACACTGATCTCCTGGCGGGCCGGGTCCCCGTTCACGGCCTGCACGCCTTCGTGCTGCCCCAGCCCGCCCCGGATCTTCTCGACGCACCCCTCACACTTGATCGTCGGCACCTTGAGCTGCACAGTCTTCATCTGCCCGTCTCTCCTACACTCTACTGGGACGCCGTCACCTTGTGGGAGGGTCAACGCCTGTCCGGCGCCTCGCTTATCGGCGCCTCGGCCACCGACACCACGGACGCCTTGAAGCCAAGCTTGTCGATCGCCGCCGCCAGCTTCTCCGGCGTTTGCGTGGTGTCGTCGTAGATCACTCGCGCCTGCCCTGTCTCGAGCTTCACGTCCGCCCGCTTCACCCCCGGCAGCCTTTCCAAGGCTGTGGCGATGTTGGTGGGTCAGGCCTGGCAGACCATGCCCTTCACGTTGAGGGTGGCAAGCTTGAGATCGGCATGCACGAGCCCGGGCACGAGCCACCCGGTGACCGCGAGCGCCAGCACGAGCGCCAGATGACGAGGTCGCATCGCATCCTCCTTGTGCCGCGTCACATTCCCGCGGCCACGTAGTAATAGCCGAGGTAGAGCCCGGCCAGAATCAGGACGACACCGCTGGCGCGCTTGATCCAGCCTGTCCACTGCTGGAACGTCGCGACGAGTTGTTGTTTAGCGAGGCCGACAAGCAACGTCGTGACCAGCATCAAGATCGCCATCGCCGAGGCAAAGGCGAGGAACGTGAGCAGCGCCGCTCCGGAGAAGCCGCTGGTCAGCGGCAGCACCGTGATCGAGACATATAGCGGCAGTGTGCAGCCCGTTGAGGCGAGCGCGTACCCGAAGCCGTAGAGGAACACGGCCACGGCAACCGGCACGCCGCGGGCCGCCGTCACGCCGAGCGGCAGCGCGAGCGATGGGAGGCGCACGTCCAGCACCTGGACCACGCCGAGTGCGACGACGGCCAGGGCGACCGCCGGCTTCGCGGCGATCAGATAGGGAGAGATGGCGCCGCCGACGACCGTAATGACGATGCCGACCAACGCAAAGAACAACACGCTGCCGGCGGCACACGCGAGCCCGAGCCCGAATGACCGGCGCACCGAGCCGGCGTCCCCGGAGGCCGTGAGGTAGTACGAGACGTAACCGGGGAACAGGGCGAAGGCGCAGGGTGCGAAGAAGCCACCGATGCCCGCCAGAAATCCCAGCGCGGCGAGGGACCCTGGCGAGTCGAACTCGACGAAGCGGAGGCCAACCTGGGCTCCGCGAGTCCAGACGAGCCAGCCCCCGACGCCGAGCACGACCAGCGCCGCGAGCGACGCGGCGACGAGCGCGCCCGAACTCAGCGCCCGACGTGTTCTGTCAGCGGAAGCTCGAACCGCTTGCCCTCGCGGGCGACGCGCAACGTCAAATCCCATCTCCCCTCCATCGTGAAGAGCACGCGACCGCGATAGACCCCTGCCTCGCCGGCTGGCCGAAGCGGCGCCGCCACGCTCATCCCGTCGGCCATCCCGCCCCGAAGCGTCACCTGGGCGCCGATGACTGGCTGGCCGGTGCCGTCCACCAGGCGCGCAACGTATTCGGTCAGGTCGCCGGTTCCGGGGCGGCTGGGGCTGCTGGTCAGCTCCACGCGAATGCCGTCCACCTCGCCGGTAAGCGTGCCTGCGTGCGGCAGCGAAGCCCCCCACAGCAGCAGCCCGACCATGACCAACGCCAGAATTCCCGCCCGTCTCACGGTTTCGGCGATTTCACGTCGATCGATTTGGCGACGCGCGCCCCTTTGTCATTCACGTACGCGATCGTGACCTGGCTGCCCTTCAGTCCCGGCAGGAACATGTGATCGTTACCCTTCTTGATCTGTGTCCCTTTGGGGACTTTGACGGTGACCTGTCCCTCCTTGCCCTTCGTGTTGAGGACCAGGCTGCCCTCGCAGGTGCCAGGCTTGAAGTCGCAGGCGGTCAGTGCGGTGCTGACCACGGTGCCCTCGATCTGCTCCTCGCCGGCTTCGAGGGCCGGGGACACTCCAGCGAAGAGCAGCACTATGACGGCGGCAATAGACGCGATGGTTTTCACGCGTGTCGCTCCTTTCTTCCAACGTCAGCGACGCCCAGCGGCAAGGTCCTCCAGCTGCCCGTCCTTGATGTGGACGACGCGGTCGGCCATCTGCGCGAGCACCTCGGCGTGCGTCACGACCACCACGGTGCGCTCCGCGGCGATGGTCTTCAGCAGCTCGTAGACGGCCTGACCCGTCTTCGAGTCCAGATTGCCCGTCGGCTCGTCGGCGAGGATAAGCGGCGGATCGTTCGCCAGGGCGCGGGCGATCGCCACCCGCTGCTGCTCGCCGCCCGAGAGTTCCCGGGGCCGGTGATCCAGTCGCTGGCCGAGCCCGACCCGCTCGAGTAGCGCCCGGGCGCGCCGCCGGCGCTCTTGGTTCGGCACGCCGTTGAACTCCATGGGCAGCATCACGTTTTCGAGGGCGGTGAGGTTCGGGATCAGGTTGAAGCTCTGGAAGACGAAGCCGACCGTCTGTCGACGAAAGCGCGTGAGCGCGTCTTCGGTGAGGGTATTCAAGGGCTGGCTGGCGACGATAACGTCCCCAGAGGTGGGCCGGTCCATGGCCCCCATCACATGCAGGAGGGACGACTTCCCGCTGCCGCTGGGCCCGACGACGGCGACCATCCCCTGCCCGGCGATGTCGAGGTCGATGCCGTCCAGCGCGTGGACCGCCTCGCGCCCCTTGCGATAGCGCTTGGTCACCGCCCGCAACCGAATCAACCCAGGGTCATTCATTCCTGATCGCCTCCAGTGGCGAAAGCCGGACGATCTGGCGGAGCGCATAGGCGCTGCCGGCGGCCGCGACCAGGACCGCGACTGTGAGCAGCAGGCCCATGGCCGTTGGCCCGAGTGTCGAGGAGATGCTCAACGCCTCGCCGAGTGAATCCTTGTAGTGGGGTGACAGGAACGGCGCCACGCCAAGTGCGAAGACCCGACGGGCCAGCGGGCCTCCCCAGAGCATGAACATCGCGGCTCCGAGGAGCGCCCCGAGCGCGCAGAGCGCCACCGCCTCGGTGAGGAAGCTCGTCACGATGCCGCGGTTCGAGGCGCCGATCGCCTTCAGGGTTCCGATCTCCCAGGCGCGCTCCCGCACGATCAGCAGCGTCACGAAGAAGACCACGACCACCATGAGGCCCGCGGCCAGGAGGACCCCCCACCGGGTGAGCCGGGTCACCGCGCGCGTGGTCGTCTGCTCGAACGCCGCCGCGTTGGTTGGCGCAATGATGTCCGCAACGTCGCCTACGATCGTCCGCAGCATCCGCTCGACCGCCGGCAGGTGCTCGGCGGAATCCACCGTCACGAAGAGCCAGGAGATCGGGGACGGGACCCCGTAGATATCGCGGAATGTGTCGAGCGGCATGAACACCTGTATGTCACCGAAGACGTACCCGCTCGCGTAGATGCCCACGATGCGCAGCGTTCGCTTCCGCCGGTTCAGGGCGAAGATCGCCGGGTGCGTGCGCCTCGTGTCGATGGTCAGCACCGCGCGGTCGAGGTTCTCGGCCGTGATCCCGGCGAAGCGTGCATAGCCCTGACCGATGACGCCCACGTCCTTGCTACGGTCTTCGGGCGTGAGGTTGCGCCCGGCAATTATGCGCGGATTGCCGGCTTCCCCGTGGGACTCCAGCCGTAACGTGTCCCCGGGGTTGACGCCGACGTGCATCGCGAAGTTGTGGCCCTCGGTTGGGCTCATGGCGAGCAGGTACGGCTCCACCCTGACGACGTGCTCGACCGCCTTGACCTTGTCGAGGACGTGCCCGGGGAGCACGTCGGAGCTCCCAACCATGTTGACGTGGCCCATCGAGCCCCGCGCACGGAGTTGGAGCGTGTTATCCACCGTGCGCTTCAGCAGCTCGGTCTGGCGCTGGACGGCTTCGCCGATCTGCTGCATGACCAGCAGGAGGAAGAAAGGGCCACCGATCAACAGCACCACGACGGCAAGGCGGACCTTGCTCCTTCCGACATTTCGTAGCCCGAACTGTGCCATGCCCATCACGCGCTCCGCATGGCTTCCACCGGGCTCAGGCGCACGCCACGGATGATCGGATAGAGGCTGCCGAGGCCGGCGAAGACGACCGACCCGAGCAGGATGACGAGGAACACGCGCCCGTCGAACGTGAGCGGCAGCCCGAAGACGCGTTGAAAGACCTGCCCGGACAGGGGGGCCACAACCACAGCGCCAAGACCGCCAAGCCCGCTCAGCGCCACTGCCTCGGCGAGGAACTGCACGATCACTTCTCGGTTTCCGGCGCCGATCGCCTTCAGCGTCCCGATCTCCCGGACACGCTCCCGCGTGCTCAGGATCATGACGAACACGACGAGGA
>JBOHPP010000272.1:0-10081 GCA_050731755.1 Candidatus Rokuibacteriota bacterium
CTCCAGACCTCCCCGTTCGCGTGAGGTGTGACAACCGCCACCCCCTCCAGACCTTTGAATTGGAGGGGGCAGCGACCGCCCCCCTCCAAGCCTCCCCATCTGCGCGAGATCCGACAATCGTAGTGCCGACTCGGCCGGCGCTAGTTACCGGGTCCGCGGGAGCGCGGAGGGCGGGTTGGGCAGGACGGTCACGTCGAGCTGGACGTTGTCCCCCTTCCTGATCTGCCGCGCCACCTCCGGCGCGACCTTGATCTCGAAGTCGCCGCCATCAATCTTGATCTTGATCTCGGCTCGATCCACGTCGACCACGCTGCCGTAGATCGTCTGGCGCAGCGCGGCCGCGGCGCCGGGCGTGGCGACGACGATGCTCGTCGGAGCGCCGCTCGGCTGCACGACGACGTACTGCCCGCCCTGGTAGGTCACGGCCTCGCCCGACCGAATCACCACCGTCTGGCCCGGCTGAACCGAGCGTACGGTCGTCACCGGCTGATTGTCGATGTAGACCACCGTGTTCGGGTTCACGCGATACATCCGGCCGCTCTCGAGCACGATGACGTTGGCCTGCGGATCGATGCGGTCCACGCGGCCCGTCACGTCCTGTGTGCCAGGCTCGCCCGCCGGGCGCGGCTGGTCCTGCGAAGGCGTCGATGGCTGCGCCCACGCCGCCGGGGCGCACGCGAGCGTCAGTACACCGATCACCGCTAGGATTCCCTGCCTCATGGTGGCCTCCCTTCGTTGGTAGGGATTGCAACGGCTCAGCTATCGCCTTGCCGCTAGGAGTGGAGCAAGGACGTTGCCAGCGAAGACGGGAGGCGGCCTCACCGTCTGAAATTTTCGACTCTGGCGGGGCTGGCGAGCGCGTGACATCGTGAGCGCGTGCTCAGCTACACGCGCCATCAGCTGCTGCTGATCGTCATGCTCCTCGCCGCCGCGGGCGTGGGATTCGCGGTGCGCGAGTGGCGAGCCGTCCATCCGGAGCTCGCCGAGCGTCTCGAGCGGTTCGATCACGTTCCGCCGCGCGCCGACGAGCCCGCGGCGCCCGAGCCCGCGCGTGTCCGGCGTCTCCTGCCGCCGGTGGAGGACGTCACGCCGGCGCCTGACGGAACACCGGCGGTGCCCTGGCGCGCCGCCATCGGGGGTCCCGTCGACCTCAACCGGGCGACACTGCACGACCTCACCCGCCTCCCCGGTGTGGGCCCGGTCCTCGCCGCGCGCATCCTCGAGGCTCGCCAGAGCGCCGGTCGCTTCGATTCGGTGGAAGACCTTCGCGACGTCCGGGGGCTGGGCGGCGTCCGGCTGGAGCGCCTGCGTCCTCTCCTCACCGTGGCCGTGCCGTGACGAGCTGGGTACGGCTGCCGCTGGTCCCGGTGGCGCTGGCGTTCGCCACGGGCATTGCAGCTGCGCCTTCGATCCCGCGTCACGTCGCGTGGGTTCTCATGCTGATCGGCCTGGCATGGGCAGTGAGCCTCCTGGTGCTCGACCGCCCGCGGCCGGCGACGGCCTTCTTGCTGATCGGGATCGCCGCTGTCGGCGCGCTCCGGGCCGCGCCGCAAACGCTGGCTGCCGACCACGTAGCTCGTCTGACGTTGCCGGCATCCGTTCGCGTGGAGGGACGCCTGGCGGCCGAGCCGCTTCGGGCCACCAATGACCGGACGCGGCTGACCCTCGATGTCGAACGCGTGGACGGTGAGGCCCGCTCCGGCCGGCTCCGCCTGACGGCGTACGGCCGCGAGCTGGCTGCGTTGACCGAGGGCCAGCGGGTGGAAGTCACCGCGCGGCTTCACCATGTCACCGGATTCCGCAACCCGGCAGGCTTCGACGATGCGGCCCACCTCCGGCGCGAGGGCGTGCTCGTGAGCGGCAGTGCCCGGGCCGAGCGGATCGAGCCTCTGGACGATCCCGATCCGCCGGGGCCAGTGACAGTCAGGCGGCGGGCGCGGGAAGCGATGGCGAGCGCCTTGCCCCTGGCGTCGGCCACGTTGCTCGGTGGCCTCCTGCTCGGCGACCGAGCTGGATTGCCGCCAGAGATCGACGATGCGTTTCGCCGCGCCGGCGTTTACCACGTGCTGGCCGTCTCGGGCTTCAACGTGGCCCTGGTCGCCGGCTCGGCGTGGGCGCTCCTGGCTCTGGCGCGAGTGGGCCATCGCGGCGCCGCGGCGGGGGCCATCGTCGCCGTGATCGGCTTTGCGCTCGTGGTCGGCCCCGAGCCTTCGGTCGTCCGGGCCGTGATCATGGGAGTGCTCGTTCTGGGCGGGCTCCTGTTGGACCGCGAGGCGTCCGTGCTGAACAGCCTGGCCCTCGCCGCGCTCCTGATCCTGGCCGTCCGTCCTGGAGACTTACTCGACCCGGGTTTTCAGCTGTCATTCGCCGCCACCGCTGGGATCGTGCTCGCCCCCCACCCCCGCGGGCTCGTCCTGAGCGCGCTGGCGGTGAGCGTCGCTGCGCAACTGGCCGTGCTGCCCGTCGCTCTCGTCCATTTCAACCAGCTCTCGACGATCGGCCCCCTGGCCAACCTGGCCGTGGTGCCGTTGGCGGCGATCGCCACGATCCTCGGCCTGTTGGCCGTCACGCTTTCGTTCGTCTTCGAGGCAGCGGCGGTCGTGTTGTTGACCGCGGTGTGGCCGATCCTGCTGGCTCTGCGGGGCGTGGTGGCCATCGCTGCTGCCATCCCCGGCGCTCAGCTGCACCTTCCAGCGCCCCCTGGCGGCGCGATCGTCGCCTACGTGCTGGCCCTCGGGCTGGGTCTCCTGGCCTGGCACCTGCGCGAGGCAGCGGTTCGCCGGGCGCGGCTGGCCGGCGCGGCGGCCGCGATGCTCCTCGCCGTGGCGCTGGCGGTGGCCCTGTGGCCGATCCTCCGGCCGTCCGATGGCCGCCTGCGCCTCAGCGTACTGGATGTCGGGCAGGGTGACGCCATGGTCGTGGAGGCGCCGGACGGACGTGTCATGCTGGTCGACGCTGGGCCGGGCGGGCCGCTGCGCCTGGATACCGGCGAGCGGGTCGTGGCGCCGTTTCTCTGGAACCGGGGGATTCTGCGACTGGCCGCGGCAGTCACGACCCATGACGACCAGGACCACGCCGGCGGCATGGGCGCGATCCGGCGGCGCTTCACGATCGCTGACGAATGGCCCACGGCGTCCCCGGTTCGTCGGTGGATCGGCGGCGTTTCCGTGCAGGCGCTCGACGGGATGCCTCGGGCCGGCGTTCGCCTCGGCACCGGCCGGCGGCGCGGCAACGACGACGTCCTCGTCCTCCGCCTCGACCACGGGTTGGCTTCGTTCCTGCTCGTCTCCGACCTGACGGCAGACGCCGAGCGCGAGCTCCTGGTTTCCGGCGCTCCGCTCCAGGCGCTGGTCCTCAAGGTGGCCCACCACGGCTCACGCCACGCGAGCACGCCTGAGTTCCTGGCCCGTGTCCGGCCGGCCTTCGCGGTGATCTCAGTGGGCTCGCGCAACTCCTATGGGCATCCCTCGCCGGAGACGCTGGCTCGCCTGGCCGCCGTTGGCGCACGGATCTACCGAACCGACCGCGACGGCGCCGTCCTCTTCGAGACCGACGGACGCGTCCTCACCGTCACCCGGTGGGCGGACCGCGCCGTCGAGCGCTATTGCCTCGATCCCGAGCGTTCCTGCGACGGGCCGGACGCCGGCTGACGTCGAGGTCCGGTGATTCGCCGGGCGGGGCGTCTCCGATCTTGCTAAGCTCTGCCCGTGACCCGCGTCAACGAGCATCACCTCAAGCTCAAGTCCAGCTACCTCTTCACCGAGATCGCCGGCCGCGTGAAAGCCTTCCAGGCCGCGCATCCCGACGCCAGGCTCATCCGCCTCGGCATCGGCGACGTGACTCGGCCGCTGGTCCCCACCATCATCCGCGCGCTCCATGACGCGGTGGACGAGATGGCGCGGCCCGAGACCTTCCGGGGCTATGGGCCCGAGGCCGGGTACGACTTCCTTACCACGCTGATCGCCGAGCGCGACTACGGTGCCCGCGGCCTCCGGGTCAGCCCGGACGAAATCTTCGTGAGCGACGGCGGTAAGACCGACAGCGCCAACATCCAGGAGCTCTTCGCCCCCGAGTCGGTGGTGGCGGTCATGGATCCTGTCTATCCCGTGTACGTCGACGCCAACGTCATGGCGGGACGCACGGGGGCGCCCGACGCCGCCGGCCGCTATCCGGGCCTGGTGTATCTGCCCTGCACCGCCGAGAACGGGTTCCAGCCAGCGCTGCCCGAGCGTCCGGTCGACCTCATCTATCTCTGCTACCCCAACAACCCGACGGGCGCGGTGATGACGCACGAGGCGCTGGGACGCTGGGTGGAGTACGCGCGGCGCCAGGGCGCGGTCATCCTCTACGACGCCGCCTACGAGGCCTACGTGCGCGAACCGGGCGTCCCCCGCTCCATCTATGAGGTCGAGGGCGCCCGGGCGGTGGCGATCGAGTTCCGTTCGTTCTCCAAGACGGCCGGCTTCACCGGTACCCGGTGCGCGTTCACGGTCGTGCCCAAAGAGCTGACGGTGGCGGGCCCGGCGGGCGAGCGAGTGGGCGTGAACCCGCTGTGGCACCGGCGGCAGTCCACCAAGTTCAACGGCGTGCCCTACATCATCCAGCGGGCCGCCGCCGCCGTGTACACCGACGAAGGAGCGCGCCAGGTCCGGGAACAGGTCGACGACTACATGATCAACGCCGGGATCATCCGGGAAGGTCTGCGGACGGTCGGCCTCACCGTCTACGGCGGCACCAACGCGCCCTACCTGTGGGTGAAGACCCCGCGCGGCCTGGACTCCTGGGCCTTCTTCGACCGGCTCATCAGCGAGGCCCACGTGGTAGGCACCCCAGGCGCCGGATTCGGGCCGAGCGGGGAAGGCTACCTGCGACTGACCGCGTTCGCCGGCCGCGACCAGACCGAAGAGGCCGTCGACCGGATCATGAAGTCGGAGGGGGCAGCGGCCGCCCCCTCCGAACCTCCCCATTCGCGCGCGGTGCCACAACCGTCCCCCTCTAACCCTTCATACTGGAGGGGGTAGCGGCCACCCCCTCCAGACCTCCCCATTTGCGCGGAGTGCGACGACGGTTGCGCCGGGCCGCTTCCACGCGAGATCAGGTTTCGTACGAGCGTTCGTACTGCGAGCGCAGGCGCTCGAGCTCTTCGGGGTCGAGCCGCATCCCCAGGTGCAGGCCCATCTCGCCCAGGATCGTCTTGATCTCGTTCAGGGACTTCTTGCCGAAGTTCTTGGTCTTGAGCAGCTCGGCTTCCGTCTTCTGGACGAGGTCGGCGATGGTGCGGATGTTGGCGGTCTTGAGACAGTTCGACGCGCGGACCGACAGTTCCAACTCGTCGACGTTCCGGAACAGGTTCTCGTTCAGCTCGGCGCGCGGCCCCAGCTCGGCTCGCTCGGCCTCCTCGGTCTCCGGCGTGGCCACCGGGAAATCCATCAGCAGCTCGAAGTGGTCCTCGAGCAGGCGCGAGGCCTCGCCCACGGCGGCCTGCGGGCTGACGCTGCCGTCCGTCCACACCTCGAGAATCAGCCGCTCCCGCCCCTGACCGGTCGGCTCCACGTGGAAGTTCACGCGCTTGATCGGTGAGAAGTCCGCGTCGAGCAGGATAGCGTTGATGGGCAGCGCCTCGGGCTCGCGGCGCTCGGCCGGCACCCAGCCCCGGCCGCGCTCGATGCACACCTCCATCTCCAGCAGTCCGTCCTTGTCGAGGGTGGCCAGCGGCACGTCCGGCGTGAGGATCTCGACGTCGGCGTCGGCCTCGAAGTCGCCGGCCTTGACTGCGCTCACGCCCTGGGCCTTGAGGCGCAGGATCTTGGGGCGATTCACGTGCAGCCGGAAGACCACCTTGCGCAGGTTCATCAGGATGTCGAGGGTGTCCTCCATGACGCCCTGCATGTGGGAGAACTCGTGGAGGACGTTCTCGATCTTCACCCAGGTGGGCGCGGCCCCGTGGATCGACGACACGAGCACCCGGCGAAAGCCGTTGCCCGCGGTCAGGGCGAAGCCGGGTTCGAAAGGCTCGATGGCAAGCTTGCCGTAGGCGGGCTCGGAAACGATCCAGTCATGACGCGTGGGGAGCTCGAGCTCCTGCATGAAGACCCCCTTGAGGTTTTCCGGGGCGTGGCCCCGAACGGGAAGTATACCAGGACGTAGGGGGCCGCGGCACCGCTGGTGTACACTCGCAGAGAGTTGAGTTTCCGCAGATTTGCGCTCCTCGTCGCCGTCGTGGCGGCCCTCCTGGGCTGGGAGGGGTGGCGCCTGCTGAGCCCGGCCGCCGCCGTCCGCCAGGGCCCGCTGACCATCGACATTCCCGCTCAAGAGAGCGCCCTGGGGATCGCCGCCCGCCTCCGTGACGCCGGCGTGATCCGCAGCCCGGTGGGATTCGTGGCGCTGAGCCTGGTCCGGGGCAGCGTTCGCGCTCTGAAGGCCGGCGAATACGACATCCCCCGCGGCGCTTCCACGCCGGAGGTCCTGACCCTGCTCGAGAGCGGGCGCGTGCGCCAACACCCCGTGCTGCATCCCGAAGGCGCGACGGTGGCCGAGCTGGCGAGGGCCCTGGAGAGTGCACGTGTGGCCCGAGCCGCCGAGGTCATGCGGACCGCCGCTGACGCGACGTTCCTCCGGGCCCACGGCATCGAGGGCGCCAATGCCGAGGGCTATCTGTTTCCGGACACCTATCACTTCGTGCGCGGCCTGCCCCCCGACCAGATCCTGGGACGCATGGTGCAACGCATGCAGAGCAAGCTGACGCCGGAGATCCGCGCCCGGGTTCGGGCGCGGATCATCTCCGTCCACGAGCTGTTGACGATGGCCTCGATCATCGAGCGGGAAGCGATGGTGCGCGAGGAGCGACGGCTCATCTCGGCCGTCTTCTGGAACCGGCTCGGTCTGGGAATGCCGCTCCAGGCTGACCCCACGGTCCAGTACGCGCTGGGCAAGGACCGCCGGGCGCTCACCCGCGCCGATCTCCTGACCGATCACCCTTACAACACGTACCAGCGCCCGGGATTGCCCCCCGGGCCCATCGCCAGCCCCGGTCTCGACGCCATCACGGCGGCGCTCGATCCGGCTGCCGTGAAGTACCTCTACTTCGTCAAGAAGGACGACCAGCACCACCACTTTTCCACCACGGTGGAGGAGCACAACAGCGCGGTGGCACGCTACCGTCTCGTCCGCTCCCGCTAAGCTCCTCGGAGGGGGGCTCCGCCCCCCTTCCGATGCCTCCCCCGGGAACGGATTGCGCGGGCGGAGCCCGCGCTCGACACGCCAATCACCGCACGGGCGCCGGCAAAGCCGGCGCTCGAAACATGTTATAAGAACCCGACATGGCGCCTTCGCCCGCGCTGACCGCGACAGCGCATGCGGCCGCCGCCGCGGCGCCGGCGCCGCTGCTCCACCGGCTGCTCCGCGCGCCGATCCGCGCTCTCCTCGACCGGTTCTTCGACCTCCGGGTGGATGGTCTGGAGCATCTGCCCGCGCGTGGTCCCTACATCGTGGCGGCGAATCATCACAACTACCTCGACGGCGTCGTGCTCGGCGTCGCCGTTCCCGCGCCGATCTCGTTCCTTGTCATGCCGCGGGTCTGGCGGGCGACGCCGTTGCACCCCCATCTTCACCGCCACATCGGCTCGATCCTTCTGGACCTGGAGCGGCCCGACGTGGGTGCGCTGCGCGACGCGCTGCACGCCCTGGCTCGTGGACACGTCGTCGGCATCTTTCCCGAGGGACCGTTCAGCGTGCGAGGCCGCCTCGAGCCCGGTCTGGGCGGTGTGGCCCTCCTGGCCCTCCACTCGAGCGCGCCGGTCGTCCCCGCCGGCGTCGTGGGCACGTACGAAGCCCTTCGCGGACGGCGCGGCTACGTGCCCCGCCGTCACCCGTTGCGCGTGCGCTTCGGTCCTCCGCGGGTGTTCGCTCCCGGCGGCGCCGCCAGCCGGCGGTTGGCCCGCGCCGACGTCACCCGGCGGATCATGGCCGACATCGCCACGCTCCTGTCGTGAAGAAAGCGTGGTCGGGACGGTTCACCGAGCGGACCCACCCCGCCGCCGAGCGCTTCACCGCTTCCCTCGCCTTCGACCGCCGGCTGGCGCCTTATGACATCGAAGGCAGCCGGGCCTGGGCGCGCGCGCTGGCTCGGGCCGGCCTGCTGACCGAGGCGGAGCGCGACGCCCTGCTCAAAGGCCTGGACGCCGTCGAGCGCGAGATCGCGGACGGCACCTTCCCGTACCGGCCCGAGCTCGAGGACATCCACCTCAATGTCGAGCGCCGCCTCCAGGAGCTCGTCGGGCCGGCCGGCGGCAAGCTCCACACCGGGCGCTCGCGCAACGACCAGATCGCGCTCGACGAGCGCCTGTACCTGAAGGACGTGGCCGGCCGGGCCGACCGCGGCCTCCGCGACACTCAGGCCGCTCTGATCGAGCGCGCGGCGGCGACGGTCGACGCCCCGATGCCGGGTTACACCCATCTCCAGCGGGCCCAGCCCATCGTGCTGGGCCACCATCTGCTCGCCTATGTGTTCATGCTCGAGCGCGACCGGGAACGCCTGCGGGCCTGCCGCATGCGGGCCGACGTGCTGCCGCTGGGCAGCGGCGCGCTGGCCGGCACCGGCTTTCCCATCGATCGGGAAGCGCTGGCCCGGGACCTGGGCTTTGCCGCCGTCAGTCCCAACAGCCTGGACGCCGTCAGCGACCGTGACTACATCGTGGAGTACCTGGCCGCCGTCGCCATCACCGGCATGCACCTGTCGCGGCTCGCCGCCGACCTCACGCTCTGGGCCACGGTCGAGTTCGGCTTCGTCGAGTTCGCCGACGCCTTCGCCACCGGCTCGTCGATCATGCCCCAGAAGAAGAACCCCGACGTCGCCGAGCTGATCCGTGGCAAGAGCGGCCGCCTCACCGGAAATTTGGTATCGGTGCTCACGACCATGAAGGGCCTGCCCCTGGCCTATAACGCGGACATGCAGGAGGACAAGGAGCCGTTCTTCGATTCGGTGGACGCCCTGGAAGCCATCCTGGGCGTGCTGCCGCCGATGCTGGCCTCGCTCACCTTCCGCCTCGACCGGATGCGGCAGGCGGCCGGCGAGCAGTTCGCCACGGCCACCGACGTCGCCGACTATCTCGTGCGCAAGGGCCTGCCGTTCCGTGACGCCCACGAGGTGGTGGGCCGCGTGGTGCGCTGGGCACTCGACGCCGGCAAGACCCTGGAGACCGTCAGCCTGGAGGAACTGCGCCGCTTCTCGGATCGCTTCGCCTCCGACGTCAGCGCGGCGCTCACCGTGGAGGCCTCCCTGCGGGCGCGGGCCGTAAGCGGCGGTACGGCCCCCGAGGCCGTGCGCCGGCAGCTCGTCGTGGCCCGATCGTTCCTCGAGGAGACGTGAGGCGACGGCTCGCCTCTCTGTTCCTGGCCTCGCTCCTGGCCGCCTGCGGCAAGGTCGGCCCGCCCGTCCCGCCCGAGGAGCGGTTGCCTCAGCCGGTCGCCGATCTCCGCGCGGTCGTGGAGACCGGCGCCGTCGAGCTCACCTGGACCAATCCCAGCCGGCGCGTGGACAACACCCGGCTGCGCGATCTCGCCGCCGCTCGCGTCTATCGGACCGTGGACGGCGGCAGCGGCGAGCCGCGGCCGGCGCTGGTTTCGCGCGGGCGCGTGGCCGGTTGGGAAGATCTCGCCAAGCTTCCGCTCGCGCCGCCACCGTCCCCATCACCAGGGGGCCCCGTCGTGCAGGACCATCGGGTCCGCCTGGAAGACCAGCGCGGACTCGCCTACGGGCAGCGCTATACCTATGTCGTCCTCACCGAGGACGCCGAGGGGCGGGTGAGTCCGCCGTCGCCGCGAGTGAGCGTCACCTTCATCGCCGCGCCGGAGTCTCCGCCCGGCCTCACCGCGGTGCCGGGCGAGCGCGAGGTGCGCCTGGCCTGGCAACCGCCGGCCCGGCTCGTCGATGGGGCTGATGTCCCGGAACCGCTCCGCTACGAGGTGCTGCGGGGGCCGGAGGGCGCTCCGCCGGTCGACGTCGTGACGAAGACGCCCGTCGAGACCAGGACGTTCGTCGATCGAGATCTGGAGAACGACCGCACCTACCACTATGCGGTAC
>JBOHPP010000273.1:0-13818 GCA_050731755.1 Candidatus Rokuibacteriota bacterium
CGCGACGTCGCCAACCAACATCAGGGCTCCATTCGGGCACTCCTGGTGCGCGAACAGTCCCTGGGCAACGTGCAGCGTGCGGTGCCGTTCTGGGTGATCAACGGCCTGGCGGTCACCGCGACCGAGCGCGTCATTCGCGGCCTGGCCGCCCGCTCCGACGTCTGGGAGGTCCGTCCAGACCGGGCAATCCGTGCGCCCCGGCCCATCCGCCCCGCGGCCACGCCCGGGCCCAGCCCGTTCGTCAGCGAATGGAACATCGCCCAGATCCGGGCTCCCGAGGTGTGGGCCCTCGATCCGAGCTACACCGGGGTCGGCAGCGTGGTCGGAAGCTTCGATACCGGCGTGGACCTGACCCATCCGGACCTGCAGCCGCGATATCGCGGCAACCATAGCATCAGCTGGTTCGACCCCTACGGCGAGCACGCGAGCCCGTTCGATCTCAACGGCCACGGCACCCACACGACCGGAACGGCCGTGGGCGGCGACGCGTCGGGGTCGAACATCGGCGTGGCTCCCGGCGCGCAATGGATCGCGGCCAAGGCGTGGAACGACTCGGGGATCGGCCTCACGTCGGCCTTTCACCAGATCTTCGAGTGGTTCCTCGCTCCCGGCGGAGATCCGGCCAACGCCCCGGACGTCGTCAACAGCTCCTGGGGCTTCGCCGAGGCCGGTTGCATCACGGAGTTTCAGGCGGATGTGCAGGCCCTGCGCGCGGCCGGAATCTTTCCGGCGTTCGCCGCGGGAAACGACGGACCCGACGACGGAAGCGTCCGGAGCCCCGGCGCCGAGCCGGAGTCGTTCGCGACAGGCGCGACCGACTTTTTCGACGACATCGCATTCTTCAGTGCGCGAGGCCCGTCTCCCTGCGGCGGCACCGTCAAGCCCGATCTGAGCGCTCCCGGCGTCAGCATCGTTTCGGCGATCCCCGGCGGCGAGTACCTCCCGGCGGACGGCACGTCGATGGCAGCCCCGCACGTCAGCGGCGCCGTCGCCGTGCTGCGATCGCTCAACCCGGCGTTGACCGTGGACGAGCTGGAGACCGTCCTCCTTCTCGGAGCCGTGGACCTCGGTATCGCCGGCCCCGATGACAGCTTTGGTGCGGGCCGCCTCGACCTCTTTCGGTCGGCGCAGATCGTGCTGGGTGGAGCCAGCCGACCGGTCGTCGCGATCGTCGCCACCGACGCCGTCGCGACGGAGGCGGGCCAGACGACGGCCATGTTCACGGTGAGCCGCACCGGCTCCACCGACGAGCCGTTGACGATCCAGTACGCTGTCAGCGGCACCGCAACACCGGGAAGCGACTATCTCGCCCTGGCCGGGAGCGCGACGATTCCGGCCGGGTCGGCGACCACCACGCTCGTCGTCACCGCCATCGATGACTCGCTCACTGAGCTCGACGAGACGGTCATCGCCACGTTGAGCCTGGACCCGGCCTACATCGTGGGCACGCCGGGCGGCGCGACCGTGACCATCGTCAGCGATGAGATCCCCCCGGATCTGATCGTCTCGGCTCTCTCCGTCCCGTCCACGGTCGGCATCGTCTCGGCGTTCACGGTGACCGACACCACGAAGAACCAGGCCGGCGAGACGGCCGGGGCCTCGACGACCCGGTTCTATCTCTCGAGTGACGCCACGGTCGACGCGGGCGATGCCCTGTTGGGGAGCCGGGAGATTCCGGCATTGGGGGCTGGCGCCAGTAGCTCGGGCTCGACCATGCTCACCATCCCGGCGGGAAAGGCGGCCGGGGTCTACCACCTCATTGCCCGGGCCGACGCCGACGGTTTCGTCGTCGAGGGCCAGGAAGGGAACAACACCAGCCTCGCCCTCATCCAGGTCCTCGCCGAGATGATCATCACGCCCGGCACGATCGACCTGGTCGCGCCACCGGCCAACTTCACCATCGCCGGCGGCGGCTTTCCGGGCGGCGGCTTTGCAGATCTGGGCTTTGGGTTGCCGGTGGTCAACTTCGTGCGCGGTGGAGTGCTCCTGGCCCAGGCGCGGGCCTCGGCCCTCACGGGGGGGACGACGCTGACCGTGCCCTTCCCCACCAGTGCCACGGCGCTCACGCCGAATCTGCCTGGGCTCTCGGCGGGGCCGGTGCAGGTGCAGGTCCATTTGCAGACGGGGGCCGCGAGCTACCGTCTGCTCGGCAGCACGACGCTCACAGTCACGGACACGCGGCCGGCCCCCGTGAGCGCAATCTCACCCGGCACGATCGACCTGGCTGCGCCGCCGGTCAGCTTCACCATCACAGGCCGCGACTTTGTGAATCTAGGCTTTGGGCTTCCGGTGGTGAATTTCGTGCGCAGTGGGGCCCTCCTGGCCCAAGCCCGGGCCACAGCGCTGACGGATGGGTCCACGCTGACCGTGCCCTTCCCGACCAGCGCCACGGCGCTCACGCCCAGTCTCCCCGGGCTCTCGGCGGGGTCGGTGCAGGTGCAGGTCCATTTGCAAACTGGGGCGGCGAGCTACCGTCTGCACGGCACCACGACGCTCACGGTCACGGACACGCGGCCGGCCCCCGGGGTGAGCGCCATCACGCCCAACCCGATCGACCTGGCCGCGCCGCCGGCCAGCTTCACCATTACGGGCGGCGGCTTTGCCGATCTGGGCTTTGGGCTTCCGGTGGTGAACTTCGTGCGCGGCGGAGTGCTCCTGGCCCAAGCGCGGGCCACGGCCCTCACGGGGGGGACCACGCTGACCGTGCCCTTCCCGACCAGCGCCACGGCGCTCACGCCCAGTCTCCCCGGGCTCTCGGCGGGGTCGGTGCAGGTGCAGGTCCATTTGCAGACGGGGGCGGCGAGCTACCGTCTGCACGGCAGCACGACGCTCACGGTCACGGACACGCGGCCGGCCGTGAGCGCCATCACGCCCAACCCGATCGACCTGGCCGCGCCGCCGGTCAGCTTCACCATCACGGGCCGCGACTTTGCGAATCTGGGCTTCGGGCTCCCGGTGGTGAACTTCGTGCGCAGTGGAGTGCTCCTGGCCCAAGCGCGGGCCACGACGCTCACGGGGGGGACCACGCTGACCGTGCCCTTCCCTACCAGTGCCACGGCGCTCACGCCGAGTCTCCCGGGGCTCTCGGTGGGGCCGGTGGAGGTGCAGGTCTGGCTGCAGACGGGGGTGGCGGCCTACCGTCTGCACGGCAGCGTGACGCTCGCGGTGCAGTGAGACGCAACGGCACTGGGGGGCCTTGTCCCGGCTAGGGGAAGGCTTTCCCGGGCATGCCGACCCGGCGGACTCCGCGCGCAGTAATTTTGACTCCGTCCCACGGGTTACGGGATGATGAGTCTCGTGCGAATCCTCGTCGTCGACGACTCTCCCGCCCACCGCCGCCTGCTCATGCGCCTGCTCGGCGGGGCCGGCCACGAGGTAGTCACGGCCCCGAACGGCGTGGCCGCCCTCGATCTCCTGGAGGGTCAGGAGATCGATGCCGTCGTCTCCGACGTCAAAATGCCGATGATGGATGGCTTTCAGCTCTGCCGCGCCCTGCGGCGCGACCCGCGCTGGACACGGCTGCCGTTCATCTTCTACAGCAGCATCTTCATTGGGACCCGGGCCGAGGAGCTCGGCCGGGATCTCGGGGCGACGGCTTATCTCGACGCCAAGCATGTGCCGCCCGAGCAGGTCGCGCGCGAGATCGCCGCCCTCGTCAGCCGTCTCACCAGCGCCGAGTACCAGGAGACCCTGGTGCGTCTCCGCGATGACCTGGAGTTTGCCCGCCGCTATCACGAGGTGGTGCTGTCGTCGCTCGACGCCAAGGGGCCGGCGGGCGTGCGGGACGCCATCTCATCCAACGTGCGGGCGCTCGACGAAATCCTCGCGCGGCTCGACACCGAGCGTCGGGCCCTGGCCGAACGCGCCGACGTCACGGTGCAATTGGCGGAGCTGGACCGGCTGAAGCACCTGAGCGACTATCTCGGCGACAAGATCAACAACCCGCTCGCCGTCATCCTCGGGAGCGCTGATCGCTCATCCACGACGGCTCCCAGTGACGCCACCAACGCCGCCGCCAGCGTCCGGACCGCCGTCGGCCGCATCCGCGAGCTCGTGCGCGAGATCGCCAAGCGCGGCGGCCACGTCTTTCCCAAGGGTGGCCAGGCCGGGACGGACGGTTCCGCCACGAGCGCCCCGACCTCGACGCCCTGACCCTCACCGACCCCGCCCCGGCGGGGGGCTTGATCGCCGCCACGCGGTCGCTCAAACTACCGGCCCACGACCTGAGAAGGGAGATGGCTATGCGCGCGACGGCGGCAGTCCTCTACGAAATCAACAAGCCCGTGGTGATCGAGGAGGTCGAGCTGCTGGAGCCGGGGCCGCACGAGGTGCTCGTGCGCTGGGTGGCCAACGGGGTCTGCCACAGCGACCTCCACGTGATCACCGGTGATTATCCTCACCCGCTTCCGGTGGTCCTCGGACACGAGGCGGCGGGCGTCGTGGAGAAGGTGGGGCCGGGCGTCGAAACGGTGAAGCCGGGTGATCACGTCTGCTCGAGCTACATCCCATCCTGCGGTCGGTGCTGGTACTGCATCAGCGGGCAGCCGACGATGTGCGCGCTCCGGGACAAGCCCCGCTGGTTCATGTTGGACGGCACCACGCGCTTCCGCAAGGACGGGCTTCCGCTCCACCACTTCCTGCAGGTCGCGGGGTACGCCACGCACTCGGTGGTCCTCGAGCCGGGCATCATCCCCATCCGCGCGGACGCGCCCCTCGATGTGGCCTGCCTGGTCAGCTGCGGCGTCCTCGCCGGCGCCGGGCCGGTCTTCAATCGGGCCCGGGTGCCGCCGGGAGCGAGCGTGGCCGTCTGGGGCTGCGGGGGTGTCGGACTGAATACGATCCAGGCCGCCCGGATGGTGGGCGCCGGGAAGATCATCGCGGTGGACGTGATGCCCCAGAAGCTCGCGTGGGCGGAGGAGTTCGGTGCCACGCACGTCGTGAATGCGGCGAAGGAGGATCCGGTGGCCCGCGTGCAGACCCTCAGCGGCACGGCCGGCGTGGACTTCGCGTTCGAGGTGGTGGGGACGCAGAAGACCGTCGAGCAGGCGCTGCTTTCGACCCATCGCGGCGGCACCTGCGTGGTCGTGGGCGTCTGCCCGGCCGGGACGCGGCTCTCCATCGATCCCATGCTGCTGCTCCAGCAACGGGTGCTGACCGGCTCGTCGTTCGGCGGTGGGCACCAGCGCACCGACGTGCCGATGCTGATCGATCTGTACATGAGTGGGAAGTACAAGCTCGACGAGCTGATCAGCCGGCGGCTGCCCCTCACCGAGCTCAACGAGGCGTTCGAGCTCATGCTCCAGGGCGAGGTGAAGCGCAGCGTCATCGTGTACTGAAACAGCCAGTATGACGGCAGCGGTCGAACTCGAGGATGTCCGAAAGCGCTACGGGCCGGTGGAGGCCCTGCGGGGCGTCAACCTCGTCATCGGCCAGGGCGAAGTCGTCGCGATGCTCGGCCCCAACGGCGCCGGCAAGACCACGTCCATCAGCCTCATGCTCGGCCTGCGCCGGCCGACGGCAGGCCAGGTGCGACTGTTCGGCCTCGATCCCGCGGACCGTCGAGCCCGCAGCCGCTGCGGCGTGATGTTGCAGGAGTCGGGTGTGCCGACCGTGCTCACGGTGCGCGAGCTGATCGACCTCTTTCGGGCCTACTATCCGGCCCCGCTGCCCGCCGGCCGCGCCATCGCCCTGGCCGGCCTCGAAGACAAGGCCGGATCGCGTGTGGGCAAGCTGTCCGGCGGTCAGCGCCAGCGTCTGTACTTCGCCCTCGCCATCTGCGGTGACCCCGAGGTGCTGTTCCTCGACGAGCCGACCGTCGGTATGGACGTCGAGGCCCGCCGAGCCTTCCTCGGCGCCATCCGCGAGCTGGCCGGCCAGGGACGGACCATCGTGCTGACGACGCACTATCTCGACGAGGCGGACGCGCTGGCCCAGCGCATCGTGGTCATCGACCACGGAGTCGTCATCGCCGACGCCACGCCCCGCGAGATCAAGGCCCGGATCCCGAGCAAGCGTGTGCACTTCCGGACTTCAGGGCCGCTCGAGCTCTCGGTCTTCGACGGATTGCCGGTGACGGCCGTCGAGTCTGCCGACGGCCGGGTGCGCCTGCTGAGCGCCGAGCCCGAGACGGTGCTGCGGGAGCTCTTCCGGCGGGGCGTCGCCGTCGCCGACCTCGAGGTGGTGGGCGCCGACCTCGAGGAAGCGTTTCTCGTGCTCACGGCCCGGCCGGACGCTCGGTCATGAGTGCGCGGCCCGAGCCGGCGCCCCTCGGACACATGCTGCTGAGGCAAACCTGGGGCGAGCTGTTGATCCGCTGGCGACTGCCTGCGTTCAGCGCCACGAACCTGGTGCTGCCCGTCGTGCTCTTCAGCTTCTTCGGCTTGCCCTTCGCCGGGCGGATGACGCCCAGTGGGCTCGACAGCGGAGCGCTCTTGCTCGCGTCCTTTGGCGCCTATGCGGTCGGGCAGGTGATGGTGTACGGCTTCGGCATCGGCGTGGCCGTGGAGCGCGGCCAGAGGGTGGACGTCCTCGCGCGGGCGACACCGCTGCCGCCCAGCATCTACCTGGCCGCCAAGATTGTGGTCGGGATGGTGTTCGGGCTCCTGTCGGTGCTGGTCCTGTTCACCTATGGCGCGGTGGTCGGCGGCATCCGCCTCGCGCCGGAGGTTTGGGTGAATGTGATTGCCCGGCTGCTCGCCGGCTCACTGCCGCTGATCGCGCTGGGCTTTTCCATCGGGTACACCGCCGGCCCGAATGCCGCGCCGGCCGTGGCGAACCTCGTGTACCTGCCGCTGGCCTTCGCCTCCGGGATCTTCCTGCCCCTGGAGCAACTGCCGGCGTTCATTCAGCGGGTGGCGCCCTACCTACCGACGTATCACTACGCCCAGCTGGCCTGGAACGCCGTGGGCGGCGGTCGTGAGCCCCTCGGCACCAGCGTGGCCTGGCTTGCCGGCTACACCGTCGTGTTTCTCTGGACGGCCACCCGCGCCTACCGCCTCGAGGCCCAGCGCAAGTTCGCCTGAGGCGAGGTGTGGTCACTTGAGATGCCGGCCGAAGAATGCTCCCACCTCGCGAATGCTGTCGGCCCAGGCCTCGGGATTCCCGCCCGTGGTGGCGCCGCGCCCGACGGGGGAACTCGGGTTGATGCGCGCCGCCACGTAGCGGACGGGGTTGGGGCTGTCGAAGGAGTGATGGGCGCCCGGGTAGATCTTGATCGTCACCGGGTGGCCCGCCTCTCGGGCGGTGTCGGCCAGCTTCTGGCAGGGTTCAGCAGGCGTCCAGTCGTCCTTGCACCCGATGAGGATGAGTAGAGGCGCAAGAGGCCGGTACGCATCGGAGGACCCGGCGCACCCGGGCGTGACCACCACCGCGGCAAAGGGGCCCGGTCCCTCGGGCTTGGATACGGCGGCCGGCAGGCGCCAACCCAGAGAGCCAGCGCCACGTGGGAGCGACGATGCGTCATGACGGGCGATTCTATTCCGAACCCGTGCTTGGCTCGCGTCCCCCGTGCGCGCCAGGCGTAAGGTAGGCTCTCGGCGCATGCCCGGTCACATCGTCCCCGCCAGCGCGGTCGCCGCGCTCTTCCTGGAGCGGCAGCATCTGGCCCGTCCGCGAGCGCAGACTCTGACCGCCGCGCGCCTCACCCGGTTTGTTGAGGACGTCGGCGGCCTGCAGATTGACTCCATCAACGTCCTGGAGCGAGCGCACTACCTGACGGTGTGGAGCCGCTTTGGCCCGTACGACCGGGCTCGGCTCGATCGTCTCGTCTACCGCCGCCGGCTGCTGTTCGAGTACTGGGCCCACGCCGCCTGCCTGTTGCCGACCTCGGCGCTTCCATGGTGGAGGCGGGCGATGCTCGACTACCGGGTGCGACACACCGGCTGGTCGCGCTGGCTACAACGGAACGCGCGAGTGCTGACGACGGTGAGGGAAGCGATCAGGAGCAACGGACCGATGGGGCATACGGAGTTGGGAAGCCGGCGCCCGAGCGGCGGCCGCCGCGGGTGGTGGAACTGGAAGCCCGTCCAGCACGCGCTGCACTACTTGTGGATGACGGGGGCGTTGACGATTCACTCCCGGCGGCACTTCCAGAAGCGCTTCGACCTTCTGGAGCGGGCCATGCCGGGAGTGCTTGCTCTCGAAGCGGTCTCCACCGAGGAGTTCCAGCGCTGGCACATCGAGCGCTCGCTGCATGCCATGGGGGCCGCGACCGAGACGGACCTCAGCCGGTATCTCAGCTTCCCCCGGTTCGCGCCGGGCGCGCGGCGAGCCGCGCTGGCCTCGCTGCGGGAGCAGGGTCGAGTCACCGAGATCGGCGTGGAAGGCGGCCCCGGCCGCTGGCTCGTGCTGACCCGTGACCTGCCGGCGCTGGCCCGAGCGGCACGGCGACCGTCGCACGGGACCACGCTGCTCTCGCCGTTCGACTCTCTCCTCTGGCATCGCGACCGGGTGGCGCGGCTTTTCGGCTTCGAGTACCGCATCGAGGTCTACACGCCGGGACCGCGGCGCGTGCACGGCTATTACACGCTGCCCATCCTCCACCACGGCCATCTCATCGGTCGCCTCGACGGCAAAGCCCATCGGGGGGCGCGGCGGCTGGAGGTTCGGAGCGTGCATCTCGAGCCATGGTTCGCCAGACACGCGGCGCCGCCGGCCGGGGCGACACCACTCGACGGAGACGAGGCGCTGGCCGGCCTCGCCGATGCGGTGGGCTCGCTGGCCCGCTTCGTGGGCGCCGACGAGGTGACCATCGGGCGCGTGGCCCCTCGGCGCTTGCGGGCGCCGCTGGTCCGGCTGATTCGCCGAGCGCCCGGTGTGAGCGCCGATGCGCCTTCCGTCTCGCGAATCGAGTGACTGGCGCGACTTGCTATACTCGATGAAGCACCCGCGGTTCTCCCTTGGGCCGAACTCGCATCTCTCAAGCCCCGGAGCGCATCGAAACTCAGGTGAGCGTGCGTGTTGGACACATACCGATGACGGAACGACCCCGGGGTCCTGATCTCTCGGGGCTCACGATCGACGAGGGCGCGCGGCGGGGTTCGAGGCGCCCCCGATGGCGCCTGATCGCCGCCGGGCTCGCGGCGCTCCTGTTGGTGGCGGCCGGGCTGTTCTACGTGCTGCGCGAGAAGCCGCCGGTGGTGGACGTGACGACCGTGCGCGCGGACAAGGGCGGCCGGCCGGCCCTGCTGAACGCCAGCGGGTACGTCACGCCGCGACGGCGGGCCACCATCGCCGCCAAGATCACGGCGCGGGTCAACGAGATGCTCGCCGAGGAGGGCATGCACGTCGAGCCCGGGCAGATCCTGGCCAGGCTCGACGACTCCGACGCGCGGGCTCGGCTGGCGTCGGCCAAAGCCGAGCGCGACGCGACGGCGGCGGCGCTGGGCGACCTGCGCGTGAACCTCGACAACGCCGAACGCGAGCTGCGGCGCGCGGAGGAGCTCTTCAAGCGTGGCCTGGTGGCCGAGCAGGCCCGCGATCAGGCGCGCACCGCGGTGGAGAGCCTGCGGGCGCGGATCGCGCTGGCCCGCGAGCAGGTGAGCGTCGGCGAGGCGCGCGTGCAGGTCGCCCAGCAGGACCTCGACAACTGCACGGTGCGGGCCCCCTTCGCCGGCATCGTGGTCTCCAAGGATGCCCAGCGCGGCGAGATGGTGTCGCCGGTCTCGGCCGGCGGCGGCTTCACCCGCACCGGCATCGCGACGATCGTCGACATGAGCTCGCTGGAGATCGAGGTGGACGTGAACGAGTCGTACATCGCCCGGGTCCGGTCGGGCCAGCCGGTCACGGCCGTGCTGGACGCCTATCCGGACTGGCAGATCCCGGCCAAGGTGCGCACGGTGATCCCGACCGCCGACCGCCAGAAAGCGACGGTCAAGGTGCGGGTGACGTTCGATCGGCTGGATCCGCGCATCCTGCCCGACATGGGCGTCAAGGTCACGTTTCTCGGCGACGAGCCGAGCGGCCAGGAGGCGGGCGGCCGGGTCCGCGTGCCGCGCACCGCGGTGCGGGAGGAGGGCGGTACCGCCTCCGTGTACGTGTACCGCGAGGGGCGGGTGGAACGGCGCGCGGTCCGCCTCGGCCAGGCGTTCGGCAATGAGCACGAGGTGCTCGCCGGGCTGTCCGACGGGGAACAGATCGTGGTGACGGCGGTCAACGAGCTGCGCGACGGCCAGCGCGCTCAGGTGAGACGCTAGGGAGGCCTGATGGTCAGGATCGATGCTCGCGGAGACGGGAATGGCCTCATCGAGGTGCGCGGGCTCAGCAAGGCGTATCAGCGAGGCAGTGAAGAGATTCACGTGCTGCAGGGGCTGAACCTTGACGTGGACGCCGGTGACTTCGTCGCGTTCATGGGCCCCAGCGGCTCCGGCAAGACCACGCTGCTGAATCTCCTGGGTGGGCTGGACCTGCCCTCGGCCGGGAACATCAGGGTGGCCGGCGACGAGATCACCCGGATGTCGGCCCGCAAGCTGACGGCCTGGCGCGCACGCCACGTGGGGTTCGTCTTCCAGATGTACAACCTGATCCCTGTGCTCACCGCCTTCCAGAACGTCGAGCTGCCGTTGCTGCTCACCAATCTGTCGAAGGCCGAGCGCCGCCGCCACGTGGAGACCGCCCTGGCCGTCGTCGGCCTGGCCGACCGCATGCATCACTATCCGCGGCAGCTCTCGGGAGGCCAGGAGCAGCGGGTGGGCATCGCGCGGGCCATCGTGGCCGACCCCACGTTCCTGCTCTGCGATGAGCCGACCGGGGACCTCGATCGCAAGAGCGCCGACGAAATCCTCGATCTGGTCGACCGGCTCGTCGGGGAGTACAGCAAGACCGTGCTCATGGTGACCCATGACCCCCGCGCGGCCGAACGCGCCCGCGTCGTCCTGCACCTGGAAAAGGGCGTGCTGGTAGACACCGTGACCGCGGGGCGGGCTCGGTGAAGTACCGCCATCTCATCCTGAGCAATCTGTTCCGGAAGAAGATCCGCACGGGCCTCACGGCGGGCTCCTTCGCGGTGGCCCTCTTCCTCTTCGGCATTTTGGCGGTGGTCGACGGCGCCTTCCAGCAGGGCGTGGACGTGGCCGGCGCCGACCGCCTGGTGGTGTTGAATCGGGTCTCGATCATCCAGCCCCTACCGCTGGCCTACCGCGACCGCCTGGCCCGCATCCCCGGCGTGACCCAGGTGACGTTCGCCAACTGGTTCGGGGGCGTCTACCAGGACGAGCGCAACTTCTTTCCGCAGTTCGCCATCGACCGCGAGACCTACCGGCAGATGTTTCCCGAATTCGTCATTCCCGACGACCAGTGGCAAGCGTTCCTGGTCGACCGGGAGGGCGCCATCGTGGGCGAGGCCCTGGCCGAGCGGTTCAAGTGGAAGGTGGGCGATCGCATCCCCATCAAGGGCACCATCTTCCCGGGGACGTGGGAGTTCAACGTTCGCGGCGTGTACCGGGGCCAGCGGGTCCAGGACGACACCACGCAGTTCTGGTTCCGCTGGGACTATCTCGACGAGCGGAAGGCGTTCGGCAAGGGCCTGGTGGGCTGGTACACGGTCCGCGTCGCCAATCCCGACGACGCGGTGCGCCTGGTCCGCACGATCGACGAACAATTCGCCAACTCTCCCGCCGAGACCAGGACCGACACCGAGAAGGCGTTCGCCGCTTCGTTCGTCAAGCAGATGGGCAATATCCAGCTCCTGCTGCTGAGCATCGGCAGCGTGGTGTTCTTCACGCTGCTGCTGGTGACCGGCAACACGATGGCCATCGCCGTGCGCGAGCGCACCCGGGAGCTGGCGGTGCTCAAGGCGGTGGGATTCTCGGACGGTTTCGTGCTGGCCCTGGTCATCGTGGAGGCGGTGGTGGTGGCCACCGTCGGCGGTGGCATCGGTCTCGGCCTGGCCAAGCTGTTCACGCTGCGGGGCGATCCCACCGGGGGCTTGCTGCCGTTCTTCTATCTCACGCCGGAGGCGATCGTCACCGGAGGCACGCTGGCGATGGCTGTCGGCCTTCTGGCCGGCCTCCTTCCGGCAGTCTCGGCGATGCGGCTGCGTGTCGTCGATGCCCTGCGCCGCGTGTAAGCCACCGATGGCCATGGTCTCGGGGACGCCCAACATGCGGCGCGTCGAGTACAACGCCTACGGCGACAGCAGCGTCCTCCGCCTGCAGGAGGTGCCGGTGCCCCGCCCCGGGCGGGGCGAGATCCTGATCCGTGTGCACGCGGCGGCGCTCAACCCCAAGGACGTGCTGGTGCGCCTGGGCAAGTTCTCCCTTCTGGCTGGCCGCCGATTCCCCAAGCGCGTCGGCTCGGATTGGGCCGGCGTGGTCGCGGAGGTCGGCGCCGGCGTCGACGGCATTCGCCCGGGCGACGCGCTGTTCGGCATGATCCAGTCGTGGGGGGCCGCCGGCACCTGCGCGGAGTACGTCACGGCGCGGGCCGCCGAGTGCGCGCCCAAGCCGGAGGGGCTGTCGTTCGAGGAGGCCGCCGCGGTGCCGCTCGCCGCGCTCACGGCGCTCCAGGCCCTGCGTGACGTCGCCCGCGTGCAGGCCGGCTCGCGCGTCCTGCTGAACGGCGCGGCCGGCGGCGTCGGCGTCTTCGCCATCCAGCTTGCCCGCGCCCTGGGCGGCCACGTGACGACGACGTCCAGCGCGGGCAATCTCGCGCTCTGCCGCGACCTCGGCGCTCACGTGGCGCTCGACTACGCGGCCCAGGACGTGCTGGCCCGCGGCGAGCCCTACGACGTGATCTTCGACATCTTCGGCAACCGCCGGTTCGCCGACGCCCGGCGCGCGCTCACCCCGCGCGGCACGTTCGTGGCAACGGTGCCCCATCGCCACGTCCTGCTCGCCGTCGCCCTGACCCTGCTGGCCCGGCAGCGCGCGCGCCTGGTCGTCGTGCGCTCGCGCGCCGCCGATCTGCGGGCGCTGGGCCACCACGTCGCGGCCGGTCGGCTCCGGCCGGTCATCGATCGCGTCTATCCTCTGGCCGAGATCGCGGCGGCGCAGGACCACCTGGCGACGCGACACGCGCGCGGCAAGGTCGTCATCCAGGTGGTGTGACGATGGCCATTCCCCTGATCTATAACGTGCGCAGCCTCCGGGCGCGCTGGACCTCGACGGTGGTGGCCGTGCTGGGCATCGCGGGCACGGTGGGCGTGTTCGTGGCCATGCTCTCGCTGGCGCGGGGCTTCGAGGCGACGCTGGTAGGCTCGGGCTCCGCGCGCAACGCGATCGTCCGGCGGGCGGGGGCCACCTCCGAGATGGACAGCGGCATCACCCTCGATCAGATGCGGGTCATCGAAGATGCTCCGGGTGTGGAGCGCGCCGGCGCCGGCCCGCTGGTGAGCCCGGAGGTCGTCGTGGTCGCCGGCTTCCCGCTGAAGGGCCGGGACACCGACGGCAACGCTCAGGTGCGCGGCGTCTCGCCCCGGGCGCTCGCCGTGCGGCCGACAGTGAAGATCGTCGCCGGCCGCTTCTTCGAGCCCGGGCAGACCGAGCTGGTCGTGGGGCGGAACGTGGCCGGGGCCTACCTCGGTCTGGAACTGGGGAAGACGGTGAGGTTCGGCGGCGGCACCTGGACCGTGGTGGGAGTCTTCGACGCCGGCGGCACCGCCTTCGACTCCGAGCTGTGGTGCGACGCCAACGTCCTCAAGCAGGTGTACCAGCGTCCGCAGAACCTCTTCCAGTCGGCCACGGTGCGCCTCACCTCGCCCGAGGCCCTCACGACGTTCAAGGACGCGCTCACCGCCGATCCCCGCGTCACCGTCCAGGTGGACCGGGAGGTCGAGTACTACGCGAAGCAATCGCGGCAACTGACGACGCTGATCACGGTCCT
>JBOHPP010000274.1:0-6071 GCA_050731755.1 Candidatus Rokuibacteriota bacterium
GAGGATCTCTACCTCATCCTCGGTAGCTTCGACCGAAACGGCGCGTGGGTCACGGTCAAAGCCCAAGTCACGCCGGTCGTCTCGTGGCTCTGGATCGGCGGCGTGATCATGGCGCTGGGAACTGCCCTCGTCCTGGTCCCCGAGTCCTGGATGGGCCGGCCGACCAGGAGCGTGCGCGAGGTCACTGTTGGCTAGCCTGCTCGCTCTCCTGGCAGCCGCGGCCGTAGCGGGCACCGCGATCGTGGCCGTCTATGCGCCGGGCATGCCGCTCCGCGGATACGTGGGGCTTGCCGCACTTGCTGGAGGGGCCGCCCTGGCCTTCACGCGGCCTTTTCTGCTGGTATTCGTTCCGTACCTCGCGGTTCTCCTCGAAGGACGTGCGCGCGACCTCATCGGTCCTGCCCTCTACCTCGGCGCCTTCGCCCTGGCGTTCGTCGTCACCATCAGCGGGGCGCCGGCGGCAGTAGCGACCCCGATTCATCGCTCCGAACGCCTCGTGGATGGGGCGGGCGGTCTGATCTTTCTCGTCGCAGGTGCGGTGGCGTCTATGGGTGCACGGCGGGCCAGAACGCTCGAGTGGCGACCGGCTGGCCGATGGGCATTCTCCACCGTACTTGGTGCCACCGCCGGCCTCCTCATGTATCACGAACTCGACCCGGTGTACGACTCCGTCTTCTTCGCCACGGCCAATGCGGTCCCAGCCTCCCATGCCTCGCCCACGGTGGCGCTCTTCGCGGTTGGACTCGGTGCCGTCTACCTCATCGCTGGCGGTGCGACCCGGAGACTGGTAGCACCGCTTCGCGGAGGTGACACAGTTCTCAGGGCCGGGCGAGCGCTCTCGGGGCTGGCCACGGCTCTGCTCGGGCTTGCCATCCTGACGGGCCGCTTCTACGTGGTCCGCACGCTGCTCTTTTGAGGCGATGGACGCGACCCTGAGCCTCTCAGCGCTGGTGGCGGCGGGCGCGGGGCTCCTCTCCTTTCTGTCGCCTTGCGTGCTTCCGCTGGTGCCGTCATACCTCGCCTATATCGCGGGGGTGTCGTTCGCCGAACTGCGCGACCGCCCCCGCGCCGGGGTTCGGTTGGCGGTGGTCCTGAACGCCCTCGCGTTCGTGGCGGGATTTTCCCTGGTCTTCGTGGCGATGGGAGCGTCGGTGACGCTGCTCGGGGGGTGGCTGATCACGTACCGGCGCCTGCTCCAGCAGATCGGCGGCGCCCTGATCGTCGTCTTCGGGTTACACCTCCTCGGCGTGTTGCGGCTGCCCTTCCTGCTGCGATCGGCTCAGCCCTCGCTGGCCCGCCGGCCCGGGGGTGTACTCGGTTCGGCGGTGGTCGGCGTGACGTTCGCCTCGGGGTGGATGCCGTGCGTGGGGCCGGTGCTTGGGTCGATTCTGACGCTGGCCGGGTCGACCCAGACCGTTGATCGTGGGGCGATGTTGCTGGCCGCATACTCCACCGGGCTCGCCCTGCCGTTTCTGGCCAGCGCTCTGGCCTTCGGACACTTCCTGCGCTTCTTCGCCCGGTTCAGGCGGTTCCTCCCGCTCGTGGACCGCGTGGCCGGCCTGATGCTCATCGGCGTTGGAGTGCTCCTTTTGCTGAACTACATGTCATATCTCAACGCCTACTTCATCAGCCTGACGCCCCAGTGGCTCCTCGAGCGCCTATGAACGCGACGGGTCGGTTCCTGACCAGGCTCGGTCGCCGACGTGACGAGTTCCTGCGAGAGCACTTCGGTGCAGCGTGGGGGTGGTACGAGCGCTTGACGGCGATCTGCACGGCGGGACTGGTGCACCGGTGGCGGGAGCGTTGCGTGCGGGCCTGCAGCGTGCGCCCGGGAGCCCGTCTCCTCGACGTGGGGACGGGGACGGGCAGCCTGCTCCTCCAGGCGCTTCCGCGGCTGGGTCCCGCCGGACTCGGGGTTGGACTCGACGCGTCGCGCGAGGGGCTTCTGGCCGGGCGGACAGCGGCCGCCGCGACGGGAACGCCGACGCGATGGGTTCAGGCGAGCGCGCTACCGTTGCCGCTCGGGGACGGGAGCTTCGACGTCGTGCTCGTCGGCTTTGCGCTGCGCCACCTTGGCGCGCCCGGGGCGGTGCTGGCCGAATTCCGGCGTGTCCTGGTGCCTGGAGGGCGCCTGGGAATCATCGATTTCCTCCGCCCCCGTCCAGGCCTGCTCGGCTGGGCGGGGTTCGCCTACCTCTTCTGGATCGTCCCGGTCATCTGTCTCGCCCTGAGCCGCCGCCGGGCGGTGTACCGGCTGGCCCGGTACCTTCCGCATTCGATTCTGGACGCCCTCAAGTCATCCCAGCTCCACGAGGAACTCCGGGCGGCGGGATTCGCCCTCGAAGAGGAGCGGTCACTCTGCGCCGGGATCGTCTGGCTCTTCGCCGCATACAGGTCTGGCGCGAAGCCGGCGCCCACGGCGGGCGATCGAGCCGGGTGGCCGGAGGGGCGACCCGAGGTGCCTGCAGCGTCGAGCGTGGCATCAGGACGGCGATGAGCCGGCCACTCCCGAAACTGGTGGCGACGACACTCACCGGTGTCGCGACCGCGATCCGGGCCAGGCCCGGCGTCTTTGGGCTGGTCGCGCTCGGCGCCTTCGTGCTCAACCTGTTGCTGCCGCTCGCAGTTCTCTCGCTCGCGCGGAAGCCAGTCGACTACTTCACGTTCAACCCGTGGCTGTCGCGACTGCCCGAGTACCTCACCTCGCACCCCCATCCGGTGACGCGAAAACTCGACTTCCTCGCCAACCTGGCGCTGGCGTGGTTCATCGCCGACAGCCCCGTCGAAGGCGTGGAATGGGGCTTCATCGTCGATGTGCCGTCGGTCGCCCGGTTCGCGTTGACCTCCTTCCTGTTCGGAGCCTTCGCCGTCCTGTGGCTCTACCGCCGTGATCAGGCACGAACCCTGGGATGGCAGACCACCGCCGTCCGTTACGGGGGCACGGCCGGAGCGCTGACGAGCGTGCTCGGTTTCTCGACTGGGGCCTGCAGCGTCATGGGATGTGGCGTCCCTGTCCTCCCCGTCGTCGGCCTGGCGGTGACGGGCGTGTCGAGCGGCACGCTCACGTTCTTCATGCAGTTGTCCCGAGTGGCGACGGCCACCGTGCTCATCGCGATGACCGCGGCGGTGGCGTGGTTCGGCTGGCTCGTCACCGCCAGGCCGCTAGCGCATCAGGCTCCACGCCTTGTCAGGCCCAGGCCGTGAGGCGGCTCTGGGCGATGAAGGGAGACCGGGCGTCTCGATGGGCCCCCGTCGGGGTGACGGCTCTTGTCTCGGTGGGGCTCTTTGGCGGAGGGACAGCCTGGGCGCGGGATCCCGGAGTTCCGGGCGATGGAGGTCGCTCACGCGGACCCGGCGTCGCCGGCGCCGGCGTTCGACTTGGCCACGCCGCAGGGAAGGACGATCGGCCTCGCGCAGTTCCGCGGTCAGGTGGGGTTTCTCAACTTCTGGGCCACCTGGTGCCCCCGTGCCGCGTCGAGATGCCCTCCATGGAGCAGCTCGACAAGGAGCTCAAGCATGAGGGGCTGGCGGTGCTGGCCGTCGATATCCAGGAGAGCCCGAAACAGGTGGCGCGCTTCATGAGGGAGTTTCGGCTGAGCTTTCCCGCCCTGCTCGACACGGATGGTGAGGTCGCCTCCCGCTATCGAGAGCAGGGGATTCCGACGACGGTGCTGATCGATCGCAGCGGACGCATCGTGGGCACGGTCGTGGGCCCGCGGGAGTGGTCGAGCCCGCGAGCCCAAGCCCTGATTCGCTCTTTGCTGAACCGACGCGGGTGATGTGACACCGCCGCGGGAGAGGAGGTGACGATGATGCGACTTGTTCGAGGAATCTTCGTGATGGCGCTGGCGATCTGGCTGGCCCCCTTGGCTCCGTGGGAGGCGCTGGGCGCCTCTCACCAGGTCAAGGGACAGGAGAAGAAGGCTGAAAAGCCTGCGGCTCCCGCGGCCCGACGGCACGTCGGGACGGTGAAAGCGGTCGATCCGGCCGCCGGGTCACTGACGGTGGCGGAGAAGCAGGGCGAGACCGAGGTGAGCGTCACCGAGAAGACGACGATCAAGAAGGGGAAAGAGAGCCTGAAGCTTTCGGATCTCAAGCCGGGCGATGCGGTGAGCGTTGTCTACGTCCAACAGGACGGCAAGGACGTGGCGCGCTCCGTCACCGTCACGAGTAAGTAGGAGAGCCGGGGCCGAGCGAGATGCGGGCCACCGAGACGCATCTCGCTCGCGCCCAGGTTCGTGGAGAGCGAGGAGGATCGCTGGGGGTGACCGGGAGACGCAGAGTCTGGCTCCTGCTTGCCTGTATCCTGATGAACGCCGTCGCCGTGACGAGGCCGGCTGACGCCGCGCATGCGGTGGACCACCGGTATGTGGTGCTTGGCTACGTCCGTGACCGGGAGGGCCGACCGGTGCCGCGCACGCCGGTCCTGCTCGTGCGGGAGAAGACCGGCCTGGCCTATCACGCGGAGACGGACGCTCGTGGCTTCTTCGTCCTCATCGTCCATCTCCACGACGAGGATCTTCGGGACGCGTTGCACATTGTGACCGAATGGGCGGGGGCCCACATCGAAGCGCGGTTCAATCCACTCAATCCGGAGCGCCGGCGAGGGACACGCGTCGACTTCGCGGGAGGCCAGGTCCGAGAGCGCCAGGAGATGTTCGAAGACACGCTGAGGGAGTATCTCAGGTGATGAGAGGGCTCCGCGGCCAGGGGGCGTTCGTGCTCCTTCTTGCCTATGCGACCGCGGCGCCGGTGCTGGCCATCGCGGCCGGCGTGTGGTTCCTCCCGTCCATCGTCGCGCTGTTCGATCACGCCGCCGCATGGGCAGTCCCGCTTTTCGTCGTCGTGACCGCCGGCCCTCTGGCGCTGGCGGTGATGCCCGCCACCGCGATGGCGATCCTGGCGGGAGCCCTGTTCGGCCTGCCCGGTCTCGTCCCCGCCGTGGCTTCGTACCTCCTCGCCTGTCTCGCCGTTTTCGAGGCGGTCCGACGGTCCTTTCAGGACGGCGTGCAAGCCGCCGTGCGGCGGTCGCCGCGGCTTGTCGCCATCCAGGCCGAGCTGGAGCAGGCAACGCTCAGGATCGTCATCCTGAGCCGCCTCTCGGTCGTGCTGCCCTTCGCGCTGATGAACGTGCTCTTGAGCGTTTCCCCGGTCACGCGGCGGACGTACCTCTGGGGAAGTCTGGCGGGCATGCTTCCGCGGACACTCGTCGCCGTCGCCGCCGGCACGGCGGCCGAGGCTGCGCTCACCGCCTTGAGAGCGGGTCGGGTGCCGACCGCGGCCGAGGCCAACCTCGGCTCGGCGCTGGGGCTGCTCGCCATAGCCGGGACGGTGGGGCTCGCCTGGTACCTCGGAAAGGCGCTCTGGAAGGTATTCCTCAACCCCCTCGCCCCGGGCGATACCCGTGCGGCCGCACGGACCGCGGTGAGCCGGGCACGGAGGAAGCGGTGAACGATGCGCCGGGCCCACCCGCCGACCGTTTGTCGCGGAGCCAACGGCGGCGGCTCAAGACGCAGGAGAGGGGTGTCGCCGGACGTCGCCACCGCCGGTCCCGGCTGGTCCGACGGGCGATGCGATGGGGGCTGCTCGCTCTGCTCGCGGCCGGCGGGCTGGGCTGGCTCGGCTACTCGATGGCCACGGCCAAGCGCCTTCCGCCCACGTCAATGGCCGACCACATCGAGGAGGTCCCTCCGGGCCATATCCTCACGACGCCGATGCCCCTCAAGATCCAGAAGCACATGCTGGAGCACGCCGACGGCCGGGGCCGCCCCGGGGTCATTATCAACTACAACTGCCTGAAGTTTCGCTGCCCGGAGGGCATGGTCGAACGGCTGGCGAGCGTGGCACGGGCGTACCCCGACTTCGTGTACCTCGCCCCGTACCCGGACATGGACGTGAGGATTGCGGTGACGCGACGGGATGCGATCCTCGTGCTCGATGAGCCCGACGAGCGGCAGATTCGCGACTTCATCGCGCGCGCCGCCAGATGATCACCGGTGCGACCGGCGGCCACGAGTTCCGTCAGGCCCTGGCCATGGACGACAAGGCGCCGCCCCCGTCGCTCGACCCGC